>JBFGWM010000001.1:0-41410 GCA_041588495.1 Pseudomonadales bacterium
ACCGTGCCCCCCTGGTTGACCATGCGCCCGTGATCCAGGGTCAGCACCCGCCGTTTCATGCGCGCAACCAGGGGCAGATCGTGGCTCGCGACAAGCACCGTCACGCCAACCTGGTTGAACTGCCGGAACAGGGTCATGATCTCGGTCGACAATTGCGGGTCGAGGTTGCCGGTGGGCTCATCCGCCAGTAGCACCAGCGGCTTGTTGACCACGGCACGCGCGATACCGACCCGTTGCTGCTCTCCCCCTGACAGGGCATGCGGAAGCGCCCGCTCGCGCTCGAGCAGGCCGACCTTGTCGAGTGCCGCGCGCACCCGACGCCCGATATCGCGCGGGTTGTAGCCCGCCACCAGCAGGGGCAGTGACACGTTCTCATACACCGTCCGGTCCTGCAGCAGCTGGTGATCCTGAAAGACCACGCCGATATTCCGACGGTGATGGGGGATACGCGAACGCCGCAGGGATCCGAGGTCCTGGTCGTTAACCACCACGCTGCCCGAAGTCGGCCGCAGCATCATCATGATGATCTTCAGCAGGGTGGATTTCCCGGCGCCAGAGTGGCCGGTGACGAACACCATGTCGCCGCGCTTCACCTCGAAGCTGACCCGGGACAGGCCCTCCTGCCCGTTGGGGTAGGCTTTGGTCACCTCGTCAAATACGATCACGAGTGCCGGATTCCCGGGTCAGTTGAACAGGGCGCGGACGAATTCGTCGGCGGCAAACGGACGCAGATCATCGATCGCCTCGCCGACGCCGATAAACCGGATGGGAATGCCCAGTTGGCGCGCGACCGCGAACAGGATGCCGCCACGCGCGGTGCCGTCCAGCTTGGTCATGGCGATGCCGGTGACCTGCACCGCATCCTGGAAGGTGCGCGCCTGGCTCAGGGCGTTCTGACCGGTGCCCGCGTCGAGCACCAGCAGTACCTCGTGCGGCGCCGTGTCGTCGAGCTTCCCCACCACGCGGGCCACCTTGCGCAACTCCTCCATCAGGTGATCCTTGTTGTGCAGCCGCCCCGCGGTATCGGCGATAACCACGTCGATGCCGCGCGCCCGCGCCGCCTCCACGGCATCATAAATCACCGATGCACTGTCTGCGCCGGCCTGCTGGGCAATCACCGGGACCCGGTTGCGTTCCCCCCACACCTGGAGCTGCTCCACCGCCGCGGCGCGGAAGGTATCGCCGGCTGCCAGCAGCACGCTGTGGCCGGCGAGGCCGAAGTAGTGGGCGAGCTTGCCGATGGTGGTCGTCTTGCCGGCACCGTTCACCCCGACCACCAGGATCACGTAGGGCTTGCGGTTCAGGTCCACCACCAGCGGCGCCTCGGTTGGCCTGAGGATGGCCGACAACTCGTCTCGCAACAGCGCGCGGACCGCCTCCGGCTCGGTAATGCCCTCCGCGCCCGCCCGGCTGCGCACCGCACCGACGATTGCGGTGGTGGCCTCAACACCGACATCGGCCATCAGGAGATGGTTTTCCAGTTCCTCCAGCAGGTCCTCGTCGATCCGGCCGGTGGCAAGCAGACCCTCGAGCCCACGCACCAGTTGGTCGCGGGTCTTGCCCAGTCCGCTGCGGATTCGCGCGAAGAAATCGACAGGTTCGGGTTCGGGTTCAACCGCCGGCTCAGGTTGAGCGACCGGCTCCGCCGCCGGCACGGGCTCCGTTTCCGGCGCACGGGGTGGAACAACCTCGGGTACCGGCGGAGTGACAGGCCGGGATACCGGTTCGGCAGCAGGCGCGACGACGGCCGGCTTCTTGGGTCGCAGGAACCAGAAAACGTAGCGCTGCTTCGGTGGACGGACGACAGGCGGCGGCTCGGGTGGGCGCGGCTTCGACGGCTCCACTCGCTCGCCGGGCTTGGGACGGAGAAACTTGAAAACGTATCGGGTACGCGGCCGTTGCGGAGAATCCATGTCTGCTGTGCCTGAAATTCCAATGCTGCGCGGAGCCCGGGGCCGGGCTCCAATCTGGTTGTGCCCACCGGCAATGCGTTATCCTACCACCTCGCTTCCCGTGTGCAGAGCACGCGCGACCAACACCCCAGGCCGACTGCCAATCATGTCCATCCTGATCCGGAATATCACTGTTGTCCTGCTTCTCGTGGCGACCCTGCCGTGGTCCGGCCCGGGCGCATGGGCCGCACCACAGCGGACCCACGAATCGGTCCTGTCCAACGGCATGAAGATCGTGGTCCGTGAGGACCACCGCGCACCCGTGGTGGTTTCCCAGGTCTGGTACCGGGTGGGTTCGACCTACGAGCCGCCGGGCATGACCGGGCTTTCCCACGTGCTCGAGCACATGATGTTCAAGGGCACCAAGCACCTGGAGCCCGGAGAATTCTCAAAGATCGTTGCCCGCTTCGGTGGCCAGGAAAACGCCTTCACCTCCCGCGACTACACCGGGTACTACCAGGTCCTCGCTGCAGAACACCTGGAACTGTCCCTGCAACTGGAAAGTGAGCGCATGCAGAACCTGCGCATCGACGATGCGGAGTTCGCCAAGGAGGTCGAGGTGGTCAAGGAGGAACGCCGCCTGCGCGTCGACGACCGCCCGGACTCCGCGTTCTATGAACGGTTCCTGGCCACCGCCCACCTCTCCAGCAGTTATCGCCAGCCGGTCATCGGCTGGATGCACGACCTCGACCACATGCAGCCGGACATGCTGCGTGACTGGTACCAGCGCTGGTATTCGCCCGGCAACGCACTTCTGGTGGTGGTCGGTGCGGTCGACCCCGCAAACGTATTCCAGCTGGCACAGAAGTATTTCGGAAACATTCCGCAGCGCAGCGTTCCCGCGCCGCGCGAGCCACTGGAAATCGCACACCCCGGGGAACGCCGGATCCGGGTTCACCTGCGCACCGAACTGCCGCGGCTGTATGTCGCCTACAACGTCCCCTCGGTCGCCACCGCGGAACACGACTGGGAACCTTATGCACTGCGCATGCTTGCCGGCGTGCTCGACGAGGGCTACAGCGCGCGCTTCGAATCGGAACTGGTGCGTGGGTCGGAGACCGCCCTCAGCGCAGGAGTCAGTTACTCGCCGTTCTCGCGGGGCGACGCCCTGTTCACCATTTCCGGTGTTCCCAATATCGGTCGCGGCCAGTCAAACGCCGCACTCGAGGAGGCCTTCCGGGAACAGGTCGCACGGATCAGCACGGAGCCTCCGTCTGCGGCGGAAATGCAACGCGTGCGCGCCCAGGTGATCGCGGGGCTGGTGTTTCACCAGGATTCCCTGAACGCCCAGGCCAACCTGGTCGGCTCCCTGGAAAGCATGGGGCTGTCCTGGCGCCTGCTCGAGGACTACGTACCCCGGCTCGAAGCGGTCACCCCGCAGCAGGTGAGCGAGGTCGCAGCACGCTACCTGGTCGCGGAGCGGCGCACCACCGGTGAGTTGCTGCCGACCGCGGACAACGGGAGTTGACCCCGCTGATGCAGAATTACAAGCCGATCTTCAGCCGCCGGTTTCTATGGGCCCTGGTGATCGTGCTGCCACTGGTCATCCTGTTCCTGGGTCGTGGCGGGCACCGCGAGGACCCCGTCTCCACGGAGGCGCCCGCGCAAGCCGTGACCGCAAGCGAGTTTCGCCTTTACGCGGGCAGCGAGCAGGCGCCGCAACGCCGTCCCCTGCAGATCCAGGTCCTTGATGATGCGGTGGGCGCCCGCACCCTGTTCGTGGCGGCGCCGGAGCTGCCAATGCTGGATATCCGCCTGGTGTTCGACGCCGGTGCAGCCCGGGACGGAACCCGACCCGGGCTTGCGGCACTGGTCAGTGCGCTCATTCCGGAGGGCACCACCCGCTCCCCGGCCTCTGAAATCGCGCGGCGATTCGAGTCAGTCGGGGCATCCTTCGGCACCGGGTCCTACCGCGACATGGCCACCATGGAACTGCGCAGCCTGGTCAAGCCGGAATTGCTCGACCCGGCCCTGGCCACGCTCCGCGAGATCCTTGCTGACGTGAGTTTTCCGGATGATGCGCTGGAACGCGAGCGCAAGCGCATGCTGGCTTCCCTGCTGCACAAGAAACAGGACCCCGGACGCATCACCAGCGAGCAGCTGTACAAGGCGCTTTACGGCAATCATCCCTACGGTTCGCCGCCCGACGGCACGGAGCAAAGCCTGCAGCAGATCACCCGGGAAGAAGTTCAGGATTATTACCGGCGTTACTACAACCGCGGCAACCTGCTGATCGCGCTCACCGGTGCGATCAACCGCGATCAGGCCACGCGAATCGCCGGGGAGATCGCCCAAATGCTGCCCGCGGGGGACCCCTCACCCCGCCCGCCCGAACCCGTTGCCCCGGAGGGTGATCTCGCGGTACGGGTCGAATTCCCATCCGCGCAGGCCCATCTTCGTCTGGGTGCCATCGGCGTCTCCCGTACCAGCGAGGACCTGGTCGCACTCAATGTCGGCAACGAGATTCTCGGCGGTGGCGGGCTGGTATCGACACTGCACCAACGCATTCGCGAGGAGCGCGGTCTCGCCTATTCCGTTTACAGCTACTTCTCGGCAATGCGGGTGCCCGGGCCTTTCGTACTCGGCCTGCAGACCCGTGCCGACCAGGCAGGTGAGGCGCTGGCCATCGCCCGCGAGACCCTCGAGGAATTCCTCCGCGACGGGCCCAGCGCGGAACAGGTCGAGGAAGCACGTCGGCATATCCTGGGTTCCTTCCCGCTACAGACCGCGTCCAACCGCAGCATTGTCGGGCAACTCGGGGCTATCGGCTTCTATGGCCTGCCCCTGGACTACCTGGAGTCCTACCGCGCACAGGTCGCGAAGGTGCGCCGTGAGGACATCATTGCGGCGTTTCGTCGGCATATCGACCCCGACCAGCTGGTGAGCATTCGCGTGGGACCCGCCGACGCGACCGCCGTGGACCCATGAAGGCCTCCCGCCGCGCGGGTTCCGACGCCGGAAGTGTCCGCATCATCGCCGGGCGCTGGCGCGGGAAACGGATTCCGGTACCCGATCTTCCCGGATTACGCCCCACCTCCGACCGCAGTCGCGAAACCCTGTTCAACTGGCTGCAGGGTGAGATTCCCGACGCGATCTGCCTGGATGGCTTTGCCGGCAGCGGCGCCCTGGGTCTCGAGGCATTGTCGCGTGGCGCGCTGCGGGTCGATTTCGTCGAATCGGCGAAACCGGCCGCACGCCATCTCGAAGCCCTTACGCGGGATATGAACGCGGAGGCCTGCAAGGTGCACCATGCTGACCTGGGCGCCTGGCTTGCGGGAACGCGGCCTCCGGCGCAACCGGCTTTCGACCTCGTGTTCCTGGACCCGCCCTTCGACAGCGAACTGCTGGCGGGCATCTGCGCGCACCTCGAGCAGGGCAACTGGCTGGCGCCGGCGGCGTGGATCTATGTCGAGACTCCGGCTGCGGCCGGGCTGCCCGGCGTACCGCCCGGATGGCGGCTGCATCGGGAAATGAAAACCCGTGAGGCGGCCAACCGCCTGTACCGGCGCGGGGAGGCTCCCGCGCCATGATCCGCCGGAGCAGCTTCCGGCCCGCCTGGTGGCTGCCGGGACCCCACCTGCAGACCATCTGGTCGAGCATCTTCAGGCGCCGGCTTCCCCTGGAACGTCGTCGCGAGCGATTCGAGCTCGCAGACGGCGACTTCGTCGACCTCGACTGGGTGGATGTTGACGACCCGCAGTCTCCCCTGGTCCTGATCCTCCATGGGCTCACCGGATCCAGTGATTCGAATTACGCATGGGGCCTGCAGCATGCCCTCAGGGGTCGCGGCTGGCGCAGCGTGGTGATGAACTTCCGCGGCTGCAGCGGTGAGCCCAATCGCCTGCCTCGCGCCTACCACTCGGGAGAAACCGGCGACGTCGACGAGGTCTGTGCCGCCCTGATGGACCGCGAGGACCGTCGACCGGTCGCCGCCGTGGGCTACTCCCTGGGCGGTAATGTCCTGCTGAAATGGCTCGGCGAGCGTGGCGCGTCGAGCCGGCTGGCCGCGGCGGTGGCGGTGTCCGTACCCTACCTGCTGGACCAGTGCCAGAAGCGCATGGACCGCGGCTTCTCGCGGGTCTACCGCAACCGCCTGATCGAACAATTGCAGAGCGGCGTCCGTGACAAGATCACCCACTTTGAAAAACAGGCCCGCCACGATCACGCCGAGGCGCTGCGCGCGCTGGGCAACGTGTCCAGTTACCGTAATTTCCGCGACTTCGACGAATTCGTCACCGCCCGCCTGCATGGCTTCCTGGGCGCGGATGACTATTACCAGCGCTCCAGCAGCATTCATTTCCTGCGCGACATCCGGGTGCCGACATTACTGCTGCATGCCGTCAATGACCCCTTCACCTCGCGCATGGCGATCCCCGGACCCGGTGACCTGTCCCCGTCGGTCACCCTTGAACTCAGCGGCTCCGGTGGTCACGTGGGTTTCGTGGCGGGGCGTAATCCCCTGCGCCCCACCTACTGGCTTGAACAACGGATTCCCGATTTCCTCGCCACGCACCTGGAAGTGCCGCCGGAGCCACCCGCTCCGGGACCAATGTGATCTAAACTTTGAGTCCCGCGAGCCCGCCCGCCGAACCAGGTACCCCGCATGCTTTCACGTCACCCGGACGCTGCACCCAGGAACCCGGGCCGCCGTGAATTCCTGCGCGACACCCTCGCCGGCAGCCTGCTCCTTGCAACCGGTGCGCTGGGCGGCGGCCTTTCCGGCTGTAGCCGCCAGGACGGCGCGGAAAAGCGCTTCCTGCTGCTGCGCGAGTCCGACGTCCCGCTGATCGAGGCGCTGATGGCGGTGATCATCGGCCCGCGCCTGCCAGACCCGGCACAAGCCCGGTCGGAAGCACTGGAGCAGGCCGTGTTCAGCTATGACTCGCTGCTTTACCACACTTCCGCCGCACGCCATGAAGAGATCCTCGAACTCTTCGATCTCCTCAAGTTCCCGCTCACCCGCATCATTTTCGCGGGTGTCTGGCAGGGCTGGAGCAAGGCACCCGAGGAGGAGGTTCGTGGATTTCTCGCGCGCTGGAAAAGCAGCGACGCACGGGTCCTCAACCAGGCTTACGATGCGCTGGTGCGTACCACGCAACAGGCCTGGTACGCGGTGCCCGGGCACCTTGCCGCGAGCAGTTACCCGGGCCCCCCGCCGCATGCCCGCGCCCTGTTCGGAAACTGAGTCACCGCGATGACCGTGGTACGCGATTTTCTCCGCGAGGGCATTGCCGGCGGCTGGAAGGTGCATGACGCATCCGCGCTGGAGGACGACCTCGCCCTGGAAGCCGATGTGGCCATTGTGGGCAGTGGCGCCGGCGGTGGCGCCGCTGCCGAGATCCTCGCCCGGTCCGGGCTCCGGGTGATCCTCGTTGAAGAGGGCGCGTTTCGCACCAGCAGCGATTTCCGCATGCAGGAAGCCGGCGCGTATCGCGAGTTATACCAGGAGCACGGACTGCGCACTTCCGCCGCGGGAGCGGTCAGCATCCTGCAGGGCCGGATGGTTGGCGGGTCAACCGCCGTGAACTGGAGCAACCACGCGCGCACCCCGGAGGCGACCCTCGACCATTGGGCACGGACCCACGGCGTGGAAGGCCTGGGCACTGCCGACCTCGAACCCTGGTTCCGGCGCTTCGAGGAGCGTTTGGGCATCACCACCTGGGTCATGACGCCAAACGCCAATAACAGCGTGCTGCAGCGCGGCTGCGAAAAACTTGGCTGGCGCTGGAACCCGGTGCAGCGCAATGTGCGCGGCTGCTGGAACCTCGGATATTGCGGGCTGGGCTGCCCGACCAACGCCCTGCAGTCGATGCTGGTCACGGCGGTTCCGGACATCCTGGGGCGCGCTGCCGTGCTGGTTCATCGCGCGCGCTGCGCACGCCTGCAAATTGCCGCGGGGCAGGTCACCGGACTGCTGTTGGAAGCCATGCACCCGGATGGCGTCCGCCCCACCGGGCGCCGGGTGACGGTCTCCGCACGCCACTACGTGCTGGCCTGCGGCGCCATCGGCAGCCCTGCACTGCTGTTGCGATCCGCGGCTCCCGATCCCCACCTGCGTACCGGCAAACGCACGTTCCTGCAGCCGGCAAGTCTCTCCCTGGCTGATTTCGAGGAGCGCATCGAGGCCTACCATGGCGCCCCGCAATCCGTGTCCTCGGAGCATTTCCTGGGGTCCCCTGACCAGCCGGGGCCACTGGGTTACCGGATCGAGGCATTGCCACTGCACCCATTCCTCGTGGCGGGCATGCTCACCGGCCATGGCCTGTTTCACGCCGAGATCATGCGTCGACTGCCTCACGCGAGCGGGCTGCTCGCCATGCTTCGCGACGGTTTTGCGGAACAGGACACGGGCGGCACGGTGTCGGTGCGCGCAGACGGCAGTCCGCGACTCGACTACCCCATCGACGAGCGGGCGTGGGCGGGTTTTCGCAGCGCATGGTTGTCGATGGCGGAAATCCAGTTCGCGGCCGGCGCGCGGCGCGTACTTCCGCTGCACTTCGACGCCGAGCCCTACCGCAGCTATACCGCCGCCCGTGCCGGGATTCTCGCGCTGCGGCCGGCGAAAGTTCGCGCACGCCTGCTGAGCTACCAGGCCATGGGTGGCTGTTCGATGGGGCCCGACCCGCGCCACGCTGTGGTCGACAACGAGTGCCGACACCACCAGCTGGAAAACCTGTCGGTGTTCGACGCATCGGTGTTCCCCACCAGCATCGGCAGCAACGCCCAATTGTCGGTTTGTGCCATCGCCGCCTGCCAGGCCGACCGCCTGGCCACCCGCCTCGGGGCGGTCCGCTAGGCGCGAATTTTCGCTCCATCCCGGGAACGCTTACACTTAGGCCTGTACCCGCGGTCCGAGATGACCCAAGCAGAGGCAGAGGCCTGGCTCCATACGCCGATGAACACCGTTCTTTACCCCGGAACCTTCGACCCGATCACCAACGGGCACGCCGACCTTGCCGAGCGCGCCTCGCGCCTGTTCGACCGGGTGATACTGGCGGTGGCGGCAAGTCCCAAGAAAACGCCGGCCTTCGACCTGGAGACGCGCATCGAGTTGGCGGCGGAGGCGCTCGTCCAGGTCCCCAACATCGAGGTCCTCGGATTCGACAACCTGCTGATCGAATTCGCCCACCAGCAGGGCGCCAACGTGATCCTCCGCGGCCTGCGCGCGGTCGCCGATTTCGAATACGAGTTCCAGCTGGCCACCATGAACCGCGCCATGTCCCCAGATATCGAAACCGTGTTCCTCACGCCATCCGAACAGTACACGTACCTTTCGTCGACACTGATACGCGAGATCGCGGCGCTCGACGGCAATGTCAGCCGCTTCGTCCATCCCGCGGTGGACGCGGCGCTCAAGGCGCGATTCGCACGCAAGGCTTGATCGTGGAATCCTCATGGCGCTGAAGATTACCGACGAGTGCATCAACTGCGATGTCTGCGAGCCGGAATGTCCCAACGAGGCCATTTACCCCGGCGAACTGATCTACGAGATCGATCCCGATCGCTGCACCGAATGTGTCGGACATTTTGATGAGCCCCAGTGCCGCGCGGTGTGTCCCGTCGACTGCATTCCCAACGACCCGGACCGTGTCGAGTCACCTGCCCTCTTGTTGGAAAAGTACCGGAAACTGACTGCAGCGGCGCCCGGTCCGGGAACGGAGGCCTGATGCTGGGACGCATCGCCTGGATCGTGGCGTTCCTGTGGCTGGTCTCCGTGACCCGCCACGGGATGGCCGAAGAGGGCGTGGTCGAGCCGCCGGAACCATCGCATCCTGGCGCCGTCGCCAGCGCCCATCCGCTGGCCACCGAGGCCGGCATCCAGATACTGCGTGCGGGGGGCAACGCCTTCGACGCCGCGGTTGCCGTTGCCGCGACACTGGGCGTGGTGGAACCCTACAGCGCCGGCATCGGGGGCGGCGGATTCTGGCTGCTGCGTTTCGGCAGCGATGCCTCCTACCGGTTTGTCGATGCACGCGAGCAGGCGCCCGCAGCGGCGCATCGCGACATGTACCTCGACGACTCCGGCGAACCGATGGAGCGCGCCTCCCTCGACGGCCCGCTCGCCGCGGGCATCCCGGGCCAGGCGGCGGCCTTCGCCCACATCTCCGCCAGGTACGGCAAGCTCCCGCTGACGGTCACCCTGCAACCGGCCATCGAGATCGCCCGCAACGGGTTCCACGTCGACCAGGTGTACCAGCGGCTCGCCGTATACCGGGCCTCAGTGCTGCGCGCATTCCCGGAATCCAAGCGCATCTTTCTGCCCTCGGCGATCCCCCTGCAGGGCGACCGGATCGTGCAACCCCAGCTGGCCGAGACCCTGTACCGGCTCGCCGAGCACGGGCACGAGGGCTTTTACGGCGGTGTCACCGCAAGAAAGCTGGTGGATGCCGTCCGCGCCGCGGGCGGAATCTGGACCATGGCCGACCTCGCCGGATACCGGGTGATCGAACGGCCGCCGATCGAGTTCACCTATCGCGGGCGGCGTGTCTACTCGGCGCCGCCGCCCTCTTCCGGAGGCATCGCGCTCGCCACCATCTTCAACATTCTCGCGCTCTGGGACCTCGACGAACTCGGCGAGACCGAGCGCACCCACCTGCTGGTCGAGGCCATGCGGCGTGCCTACCGCGATCGCGCCCTGTTTCTTGGCGACCCGGACCACTACCCGGTCCCCAGCGCTTTGCTGACTTCCCGTGAGCACGCCATCCGCCTGGCCTCGGACATCCGCATGGACCGTGCCTCGAAAAGCGTGCTGCCGGTCAGCGGCTTTGCCCCGACGGCGACGGGAACCCACACGACCCACCTTTCAGTACTTGATGCCAACGGCAACGCGGTGTCTGCGACCCTCAGTATCAACCTGCCGTTCGGCAGCGGGTTTACCGCTTCCGGCACCGGCGTGCTCCTCAACAACGAGATGGATGACTTTTCCGTGCGCCCCGGCACTCCGAATGCCTATGGCCTGGTCGGCGCGGCTGCCAATGCGATCGCACCCGGCAAACGGCCCCTGTCCAGCATGAGCCCGACGATCATCGAGGGCGGGTCGGAAACCGCGATCCTCGGCACACCCGGAGGCAGCCGCATCATCACCATGGTCCTGCTGGGTGCCCTCGAGCACTTCGATGACGAACCGCCCGAAAGCTGGGTTGGCCGCGAACGCTTTCATCACCAGTACCTGCCCGATGCGATCCAGCACGAACCGGATGCTTTCGCGGCCACGGTGCGCGCAGGTTTACGGCGGCGGGGCCACCGGCTGCGCTCGGTGGGTCGCACCTACGGCAACATGCAGGCCATCCTGTGGCGACGCACCCGGGGAGAAGTCGAGGCCGCATCGGATCCGCGTGGGATCGGCGCCGCCGCGGTGGAATGAAAAACGGGCGCGCCCCGAGGGACGCGCCCGTTCGATTCGGGACCTTACTCGGCGTAGCGGTGGGGTTGGATCTCTTCGTCGGTGAGGCGGTCAACGCAACCCAGGCAACGGAAGAAAGTCTGCTTGGCGGGTTCCAGCACCAGTGTGTTGGCGGCCTGGTCGACATTTTTGCCAAACAGGGAAAACGGCAGGCTGACCACGAAAGTGGCCGCGCCAACGACCGTGATCAACAGCATGGCCGGGCGCGCAAAGATCGCATCGCCTGTCATGCGCAGTGCGCTCGGCTTTTCATCGAGCCTGGCCGCGTAGCCGGTCGCCGGCATGGCGAGAACGACGCTGGTCAGTACGGTCACGGTTACCCGCGCGGCGCGGGAGCGAAAACTGTTCATGTGTCCATCTCCTCGGAGAGAGATCCAGGATACTTCCTAATATAGACCATCTGCTGTCTGGCGGGCGAGAAAGTCTAACGCTGGCAAGCCGGACAGAATACGCTGGCGCGCTGCCCGATACTCACCAGGCGCATGGGCGTGGAGCAGGTCCGGCACGGCTCGCCCGCGCGGCCATAGGCGAAAAGCTCCTGGCTGAAATATCCCGGCTGACCGCGACCGTCGACGTAATCGCGCAATGTCGTCCCGCCACGCAGGATCGCCCGCTCCAGGACCTCACGAATCGTTGCGGCGAGGCGTTCATAGCGCGCCCGCGCAATCCGCCCCGCTTGGCGTCGTGGGTCAATACCTGCATGGAACAGGGCCTCCGTCGCGTAGATGTTGCCGACCCCGACCACCACCGCGGCGTCCATGATGAACGCCTTCACCGCGACCCGGCGACCGCGGCTGCGCCGGTAAAGGTGGGCGCCATCGAATTGCGACGACAGCGGTTCAGGCCCCAGGCCGGCAAGCAGTTCGTGGCTCTCCTGCTCGTCCCGGTCCCCGGTGGCCCAGAGCAGGCAGCCGAAACGGCGCGGATCACAAAACCGCAACACGCGGCCGTTGTCGAGGCAGATATCGAAATGATCGTGACGTCCGGGCGGAGCGTCGGGATCCACGATCCGCAGGCTGCCCGACATGCCGAGATGGAGCAACAGGGCACCCTCCCCGCAATCCGCAAGCAGGTACTTGCCGCGCCGTCGCAGGCAACGAATACGCCGCCCGCGCAAGCGCTGGCCGAGGTCCGCCGGAACCGGCCAGCGCAGGCGCGGCTCACGGACGACCAGGCGCTGCACGCGGGCGCCCTCGAGATAAGGAGCGATTCCGCGGCGGGTGGTTTCAACTTCCGGAAGCTCGGGCATCGGCACTCCGCGTGAAGGGTCTCTCGGCGCGGCGGCCGACCTGCACTACAATGGCCTGCGCCAACCATCGCAGATGGCCGCCCAGGCGGCCGGGGCCAAGCATGATACTGGGTATCGATACCGGCGGCACGTTTACCGATTTCGTGCTTTTGATGGACGGCCGGATCCGCATCCACAAGGTGCTCTCCACCCCCGAGGCACCGGAGCGGGCAATTCTTGCGGGTATCCGCGACCTCGGCGTGGAGGCGGCGGTGACCCAGGGGCGGGCACGCATCATCCACGGCACCACCATCGCCACCAACGCGGCCCTGCAACGCCGTGGTGTGCCGACCGCCTACATCACCAACTCCGGTCTCACCGATACCCTGAGTATCGGCCGCCAGACGCGCCCCGATCTGTACGGCCTGGAGTTCACGGCTGAACCACCGCCGGTCTCGGCTGATCACTGTCTTGCGGTGACCGCGCGCATGGACGCGGCGGGCAACGAGATCCAGGCGCTACAGGACACCGAGATTGCGGCCCTGCGCGAGGCGGTTGCCGCAACGGGGGTCGAGGCCGTCGCCATCAACCTGCTGTTTTCCTTCCTCGACGATCGCCACGAAAGGCGGATTGCCGCGGCCCTCGACGACCTGGCCTTCGTATCCCGGTCCTCCGAGGTGCTTCCCGAGTACCGGGAGTATGAGCGCGGCATCGCCACCTGGCTGAACGCGTGGCTGGGCCCCCTGGTTTCCCGCTATCTCGCGCGCCTGGACAACGCCACCGGGAGGACCAGCCTCGCCGTGATGCAGTCCTCGGGCGTCACCATCGCAGCGAACCAGGCGGCGTCCAGGGCGGTCAACCTCCTCCTTTCAGGCCCGGCCGGCGGCGTTACGGCGGCGGCATTCATCGGCCGGCAGACCGGCAGGTGCCGCCTGCTGACCTTCGACATGGGCGGCACCTCAACGGACGTGGCCCTGGTCGACGGCGCGCCGTCCCTGGGCACCGAGGGCAGGATCGGGCCGTGGCCCCTGGCGGTTCCGTCGCTGGACATCCACACGATCGGCGCCGGGGGCGGTTCGATCGCCTACCTCGACGAGGGCGGCATGCTGCGCGTCGGTCCCGCCTCGGCGGGCGCCAGCCCCGGCCCCGCGTGCTACGGGCTGGGCGGGGTGCAGCCCACTGTCACCGACGCCAACGTCGTGCTCGGGCGGCTACGTCCCGACCACTTTCTGGGAGGCCGGATGCAGTTGGATGAGCGCGCTGCCCACGCGGCGGTCGCCGGCCTCGCTGAACGTGCAGGGCTGGCGCCTTCCGCCATGGCGGAAGGTATCGTGCAGGTCGCCAACCAGCACATGAGCGGCGCATTGCGGGTGATTTCGATCAACAAGGGCCATGATCCGCGGGACTTCCAGCTGTGCTGCTTCGGAGGCGCCGGTGGGCTCCACGTCTGTGCACTGGCCGACGCCCTGCAGGTCGACGGCATTCTGCTTCCCGCTAATGCGGGCGTTTTCTCCGCCCTGGGCATGCCCGCCGCGGCTCCCGGGCGCGAGGTCTCGGTCACCCATCGCACGCTGCTGCGCGAAGCAATGGGTGACCCGATCGAGACGCTTTACGCGCAACTCGAGGAGCAGGGCCGTTCGGAACTCGTCGCGGAAGGCATCGCCGCGAGCGAAATCCGGACCGACCGCTTCGCCGATCTGCGCTACGCGGGACAGTCCCATGCGCTCACGGTTCCCTGGCGCGGCGTCACGCCCACCGGCGACGATTTCGAAGCCCTGCACGAGCAACGCTACGGCCACCGACTTTCCGGGGAGCCGGTGGAACTGGTCACCCTGCGAGCCACCCTGCATGCCAGCGCCGCTCTGGAATCACTGCCGACCGCGCCGGCGAGGCCGGTCGCGGAGCCCGTGTCCAGCGCCACCCTGGCGGGTATCAAAGGGCCGGTCGCGGTCCACCAGCGGGACCTGCTCGGGGCGCGGGCCGAAATCAGGGGACCGGCACTGATCATTGAGGAAACCGCCACCACCTGGGTCGCACCGGGATGGACCGCGGCCGTTGACGACTGGGAAAACCTGCGCATGACCCGGAATTGATGCTACATTTTCGCAGCCGGAAGATTGGTTCATAATAAGAGGGTAATCAGTGCCACCGCGGGTTCCGCCGCCGGTCCCGGCACAGCGTGCAAATCGAGAGGATACAAATGGACTGGATAAATGGATTGCTGGGATTCAGCTGGTGGCAGGTGTTACTGGCGGCGCTGGTTCTGACCCACATCACCATCGTCAGCGTGACGGTCTACCTGCACCGCCATTCGGCGCACCGCTCCCTGGAGCTGCATCCGGGCTTGAGTCACTTTTTCCGCTTCTGGTTGTGGATGACCACCGGGATGAACACCCGTGAGTGGACCGCCATCCACCGCAAGCACCACGCCCGTTGCGACACCGAGGAGGATCCCCACAGCCCGGTGGTTCTCGGGCTCAAGGAGGTCCTGCTGCGCGGCACCGAGCTATACCAGGCGGAATCCCGCAACCAGGAAACCCTGGAGAAATTCGGGCAGGGAACGCCGGATGATTTCATGGAGCGACATTTCTATACCGGGCGTCCCAATCTCGGCATCGCGCTGATGGCGGTGATCGACCTGCTCCTGTTCGGGCCCCTGGGCGCCACGGTCTGGGCGCTGCAGATGGCATGGATTCCGGTTTTCGCCGCCGGGGTCGTGAACGGCATCGGGCACTACTGGGGCTACCGCAACTTCGAATGTCGCGATGCGGCCACCAATATCGTCCCCTGGGGCATCCTGATCGGGGGCGAGGAACTGCACAACAACCACCACACCTATCCGAACTCGGCGCGCCTGGCGTTCCGCAAGTGGGAGGTGGACCTCGGCTGGCAGTACATCCGCCTGTTCAGCTGGCTGGGCCTGGCGCAGGTACGTTATGCCGGACCGATCGCCTACCAGGTGGAGGGCAAGGACAAGCTGGACAGCGACACCCTGCTGGCGGTCATCAACAACCGCTTCCAGATTCTCGCCCAGTACCGGCGCGATGTGCTTGGCCCCGTGCTCGGCGAGGAACTGCGCAAGCTGGACCGCTCGGCGCGGAAAATGTTCCGCCGCGCGCAGTCCCTGCTGTCACGGGAGCAGACCCTGATCGACGGGGAAGGCGAACAACGAATCCGCAGCATGCTGGAACAAAGCCAGACCCTGAAAGTGATCTACGAGAAACGCCTCGCGCTGCAGGCGATCTGGCAACGGACCTCGGCCAGCAATGCGGAGAAACTTGCCGCCCTGCGGGAATGGTGCGGCCAGGCCGAGGCCAGCGGCATCCAGGCCCTCCAGGAATTCGCACGCCAGCTGAAGAGTTACTCGTTGCAACCGCAGCCGGCCTGAGCTCTCCGGCGACCACAAAAAAGCCCGGCAGTTTGCCGGGCTTTTTTATTGGCCGAATCTTGTAAGGTACCTCTGCACGTGCTCCCGTCAGTCCGGTCGCAAACGATGCAGGAAACGCTTACTTGATCTTCGATTCCTTGTAGGGAACGTGCTTCCGGACCACCGGGTCGTACTTCTTGATTTCCATCTTTTCCGGCATGGTCCGCTTGTTCTTGGTGGTCGTGTAATAGTGGCCGGTACCGGCGGAAGACACGAGCTTGATCTTGTCACGCATGATTGGCAATCCTCTCCAGTAAACCGGCGCTCAGACTTTCTCGCCGCGCGCGCGCAACTCGGCGAGCACGGCGTCGATGCCACGCTTGTCGATGACCCGCATGCCCTTGGCGCTGATCCGCAGGCGCACGAACCGCTTCTCGCTTTCGACCCAGAAGCGGTGGTACTGCAGGTTGGGCATGAAGCGACGGCGCGTCTTGTTGTGCGCGTGGGAGACGTTGTTCCCGGACATCGGCCGCTTGCCGGTGACCTGGCATACTTTCGACATGACGAAATTCCTTGCTGGCGTTCCTGGGAGCCCTTGCGGGGGCTGGTCCCGAAAAAAAGAGCGCGATTTATACCAGAACCCGCCCCCCTGTGCAAGAAGTGGGCTCAGATCCATCCCCGCCGGGCGAAGGAAACCACGCGCCCGCGGCCCACCACCACGTGGTCCAGCACCCGCACGTCCACCAGCGCCAGCGCGTCCACGAGGCGCCGGGTGATGTGGCGGTCCGCCGCGCTGGGCTCGGGCACCCCGGAAGGGTGGTTATGGGCGAGAATCACCGCGCCGGCATTATGGTACAGGGTCCGCTTGACCACCTCTCGCGGGTAAACACTGGCCCCGTCGAGCGTGCCCCGGAAAAGTTCCTCGCAGGCGACAACCCGGTGCTGGGCATCGAGGAACAGGCAGCAGAAAACCTCGTGGGGGCGATCGTGAAGACAGGACTGCAGGTAGCGCTCGGCCTGGGCAGGCGAGGACAGCGGTTCGGAACCCGTGAACTCCTCGTAGAGGTGCCTGCGGGCCAACTCAAGCCCGGCCTGGAGCAGGGCGTAGCGGGCCCGCCCCAGGCCCGGCCGCGCACAAAAGTCGCCCGGACCGGCGCCCAGCAGACCCCGCAATCCGCCGAAATCCGCCAGGGTTGTTCGCGCAAGCTCCACCGCGTCCATGCCTTTCACACCGGTACCCAGGAACAACGCCACGAGCTCGGCGTCCGACAATATCCCGGCACCCTGCGCCAACAGTTTCTCCCGCGGCCGCTCGGCCACGGGCCAGTCACATATCGCCATGTTACCTCCCTGTAAGCATGTCGATCCTGGTTCCCGCCACGCTCCGCCACGTCGGTTCCACTGGGTTCCGTTGCGGTGGTATCTTTAGCGGCGGCGCGACCTTGCGTCGCGCGCAGCGGCGAATCCTATGCAAAGGCTCACCAACAAGCAAATCCTGCTCGGCATCACCGGGGGCATCGCCGCCTACAAGTGCGGCGAGCTGGTCCGTCGCCTGCGCGATCATGGCGCGGAAGTTCGCGTGGCGATGACCCCGGCGGCCACTGAATTCATCACACCACTGACCATGCAGGCCCTCTCCGGGCACCCCGTCCATACCGACCTCGTGGATGTCGCGGCGGAGGCCGGCATGGGACATATCGAGCTGGCGCGCTGGGCCGACCTGGTGGTCGTCGCGCCGGCGAGCGCTGACTTCCTGGCGCGCCTGGCCGCCGGCCAGGCGGATGATCTGCTCGCCGCCGTGTGCCTCGCCACCGCGGCGCCCGTCGCCGTGGCTCCGGCCATGAACCAGATGATGTGGCAGGATCGCCGCACCCAGGACAACCTGGCGCGAATCGCCGAACTCGGGTACCCGGTCTGGGGCCCGGCCGAAGGCGCCCAGGCCTGCGGGGAAACCGGGCCGGGCCGCATGCTCGAGCCCGGCGACCTGCTCGGCCACATCGCTGCGATGTTCGAAAGCCGGGTACTCGACGGCCGCCACGTGGTGATCACCGCCGGGCCGACCCGGGAGAAAATCGACCCGGTGCGCTACGTGAGCAATTACAGCTCCGGCAAGATGGGTTTCGCGCTCGCCGAGGCCGCGGTCGCCGCCGGCGCCCGGGTGACCCTGGTGAGCGGCCCGGTCAACCTGGACACACCGCCCCGCGTGCAGCGGGTCGATGTCGAGAGCGCCGGGGAAATGCTGGATGCCGTGATGGACGTGGTCCGGGGCGCCGACGTGTTCATCTCCGCGGCCGCCGTGGCCGATTACCGTCCGCGCGAGGCAGCGCCCCAGAAATTGAAAAAGACCGGCGTCAGCATGGTCATCGAACTCGAGCGCAACCGGGATATCCTCGCCGAGGTCGCCGCCGGCCCGGAGGCGCCTTTTTGCGTGGGGTTTGCCGCAGAGTCCACCGCACTCGAAAAGCATGCCCTGGAAAAGCTGCGGACCAAGAAACTCGACCTGATCGTGGCCAACGACATCACCCGGCCCGACACGGGCTTCGAAAGTGACCACAACGCCGTCACCATCCTCTACCCCGATGGCCGGCAGAAACCGCTGGGCCAGGCGACCAAGTTCCGCATCGCCCAGCAGATCATTGAACTCATCGCTCCCGAACTCGAGGACATACCCCATGCATAAACTGGCCGTCAGAATTCTCCGCGACCAGGTCGGCACCCGGATACCGATGCCGCATTACGCGACCACGGGCTCCGCGGGGATGGACCTCAGGGCCTGCCTCGACGAACCCCTGTGCCTCGAGCCCGGGGCGTCGGAACTGGTGCCCACGGGGCTCGCGGTCCACATCGCGGACCCGGGCCTGGCCGGCATGATCCTCCCACGCTCGGGGCTGGGGCACCGTCACGGTATCGTGCTCGGAAACCTGGTGGGACTGATTGATTCGGACTACCAGGGCGAGCTGATGATTTCAGCCTGGAACCGCGGCAGCAGCGCGTTCACCATCGAACCGGGAGAGCGGCTCGCTCAGTTTGTCCTGGTACCGGTGGTACAGGCCGACCTGGAGATCGTCGACGAATTCACGGACAGTGAACGGGGCAGCGGCGGCTTCGGCCATTCGGGCCGTCACTGAGGCATTTCACGTTGCCGGCAAGGCCGGGTTCGGCAATCGCCGCGACTGGCGACGGCTAACTATAATAGAATTTTCGACACCGGTGCGATCGGGGAAATTCCGTGGCCAAGTCAAAAGGTTCCAAGAACCAGCAAAACGTCATGAACTTCGCGATGATTGCCGTCGCCGGCACCGCGGTGGGCATTGCCGCGATCGCCGTGGTGTTGAACACGTTGTCTTTCAGCCAGGCCGGGGACAACCTGCGTGAACTGCTGGCACGGAACTACCTGAACCAGTACGCCGGTGTGATCGACAGCCAGTTCCAGCAGGTGCAGTCGCGGGTCGAGTATGCGGCAACCACCACTGGCCTCGACCAGTTACTACAGGCGGGGAACGAGAGCGCGCTGGAGGCAGGGGAGCGCTCCCTGCGGCGGGGCTTCCCGGAGGCAGAGCGCCTGATGCTCATCCCCAAGGGCTCGGCCGACAGCGCCAAGGCAACCCAGGGCGTGCTCGGGTTCGCCGATCTCGACATGGTGCGCCAGGCAGAGAATGGCATCGCGGTCCCCGCGGAAATCCGCAAGCGTGATGAAACGCCCCTGCTGCACCTGGTAAGGCCGGTACAGAGCGGTGAGGCCGGTCCGATTCGGGGGGTGTTGCTGGTCAGCCTGGACACCGGCGTAATCAGCAATGCCCTGCAGGCCTTCGACGCCGGTGCAGGCGTCATGCAGCTCGTGCAGCGATTCAAGGACGGCGGGCGCTCGGTGGCGGCGCTCGAGTACGGACACGAGGCGGACCGGAGTGCCGCGATCATCGACAAGGCCCTCAGCAATCCGAACTGGACCGTTCAGTTCCAACCGTCCCGGCGGCTCACCGAGCACCAGCTCGTGGCCCGTCCCGCGTTCTGGGGCGTTATCGGTGTTGGCGCCCTCGTCGCGCTGCTGAGCATCGGTGCGGCTTTCTTCCTGCTGCGGCGCACCCTTGTCGCCGACGCGAAGGCCCTGCTCGCACTGCTTTCCTCGGGTGGCAAGTCCGAAAATGCGGGTAACCGGATCGCCCTGGCGCCGCTTCGCGAAATCGCCGGTGCGGTTTCACAGGGCTCCCGCAAGGCGCGCACCAAGCCGGGCCCGGGTCAGCCGGACGCCGCAGCGGCGGCTGCGGCCGCGGCAGCAGCCCAGGCAGCGCCTCGTGAAGCCGAAGCCGCGCCCCAGGGCGATGCGGATTCCGATGACGGCGCCTCGCCCATCTTCCAGGATGTATCCATCCTCGATGAGCTCGAGGACGAGGATTCCGACGAAGAGGACCCGGAGGAGGCCGGCGACACGCATATCCGGGGCCCGACCCTTCCGGCGGGCATTTTCCGTGCCTATGACATTCGCGGCATCGTCGGCGAAGAGCTGAACGAGGAATCGGCCTACTACATCGGGATGGCCATTGGCAGTGAGGCCAAGGAGCGCGGCGAACAAACGGTTGCCGTGTGCAAGGATGCACGCCTGTCGGGCCCCATGTTGTCCCAGTCCCTGATTCGGGGGTTGGCCGACAGCGGACGCTCGGTCATCGACATCGGCACGGCCACCACGCCGGTGCTTTATTTCGCGACCCAGACCACGGGAGCGACCTCCGGGGTCATGGTCACCGGGAGTCATAATCCGCCCAACTACAACGGCTTCAAAATCGTTCTCGCCGGCAATGCGCTCGCTGACCGGGAGATTACCGCCCTGTACGACAGGATCACCAGCGGCGGGCTGGTCAAGGGCGAGGGAGAGATCACCGACACCAGCGTGACCGAAGACTACATGGCCAGGATTTGCGAGGACATCGCCCTGGCGCGCGCACTCAAGGTGGTGGTCGACTGCGGGAACGGGGTCGCTGGCGCGATCGCGCCCGCGCTTTTCGAACGGCTGGGGTGCGATGTCATTCCCCTCTACTGTGAGCCGGACGGAAACTTTCCCAATCACCACCCGGACCCGAGCAAACCGGAGAACCTCAAAGATCTTATCGCGCGGGTGCAGGCCGAGGGCGCCGATATCGGGCTCGCGTTCGATGGCGATGGTGACCGCATCGGCGTCGTCACCAATGCCGGCAATGTCATATGGCCGGATCGTCTGCTGATGTTGTTCGCCAAGGACATCGTGACCCGCAACCCCGGTGCGGACGTGATTTTCGACGTCAAATGTACCCGTCACCTGGGCCGACTGATCAGCAACTACGGCGGACGCCCCACCATGTGGAAGACCGGCCACTCCCTGATCAAGGCCAAGATGCGCGAGACCGGCGCACTGCTCGGCGGCGAGATGAGCGGGCACGTCTTTTTCAAGGAACGCTGGTTCGGTTTCGACGATGGAATCTACGCCGCCGCACGGCTGCTTGAACTCCTCAGCATGGAGGAGCGCGATGCGGAAAGCATTTTCGGCGCGTTCCCGGTAAGCCTGAGTACCCCGGAGATCAACGTCCACGTTCCCGACGACGAGAAATTCGCGCTGATCAAGCGCCTCTGTGCGGAGGGGCAGTTCGGCGACGGCAAGATCAGCAATATCGACGGCGTTCGCGTCGACTACCCGGGCGGCTGGGGCCTCATCCGGGCCTCGAACACGACCCCCAACCTGGTGTTGCGCTTCGAGGCCAACACCGAGGAAGAACTGGAACGCCTGAAGACCCTGTTCCGTGACCAGTTACTGGCCATGGACGGTTCCATCGAGGCCACGTTCTGACCAGTAGAGCCGCCAGGGAGGCACTATGGCCCTGAACCGCGACGAGGCGGGGCAGATCGCGCGGGTACTCACCGAGGCCCTGCCCTACATCCAGAAATTCACCGGGCGCATCATTGTCGTGAAGTACGGCGGACACGCCATGGTGGACGACAAGCTCAAGGCGAGCTTCGCCCGCGACATCATCCTCATGCGGCTGGTCGGCATGAAACCCGTGGTGGTTCACGGTGGTGGGCCGCAGATCGGCAGCCTGCTGCAGAAACTGGGCATCGAGTCCCGCTTCGTGGACGGCATGCGGGTGACCGACAGCGACACCATGGATGTCGTGCAGATGGTGCTCGGCGGTCTGGTGAACAAGGATATTGTCAGCCTGATCAACCACAACGGCGGGCGTGCCTTCGGCCTCACCGGCAAGGATGGCGACCTGATCCGGGCGCGTCGACTACAGGTGAGCCGCAAGGTTCCGGAAGTGGAGGCCCCTGAGATTATCGATATCGGCCACGTCGGCGAGGTCGAGGCGATCAAGACCGATATCGTGGACATGCTCCTGGAGGGCAATTTCACCCCCGTCATCGCGCCCATCGGTGTGGGTACGGACGGACACAGCTACAACATCAATGCGGACCTGGTCGCGGGTCGCCTCGCCGAGGTGCTCGGTGCCGAGAAGCTGATCCTGCTGACCGACATCGACGGCGTGCGCAACCGCGAGGGCGAGGTGCTCACCGGCCTGTCCACTGCCGACGTGGATGCCTACGTCGAGGACGGCACCATCGCCGGCGGCATGCTGCCCAAGGTCCGCGCCGCGACCGGCGCAGTTTCCCGTGGCGTGAACAGCGCACACATCATCGACGGTCGGGTTCCCCACGCGGTCCTGCTGGAAGTCTTCACCGATCGCGGCATCGGCACGCTGATCAGCAACGGCGACTGAACCGACCTCCGGGGCACTGCCCCACGCACCCTATTGCCTGCCCCGGTTGAACTGGATACGATGAGAGCGGACTCTGCCCGAGGATCGTCGACGCATGGAAACCGCGCACAAGATTTCCCGACGTGAACAGATTCTCCAGTCCCTGGCCGAAATGCTTGAACAGGCGCCAGGCGAGCGCATCACCACCTCGGGCCTGGCGCGTCAGGTCGGAGTCTCCGAGGCGGCCCTGTACCGCCACTTTCCCAGCAAGGCCAAGATGTTCGAGGGACTGATCCAGTTCATCGAGGATTCGGTGTTTTCGCGAATCAGCCGCATTCTCACCGAGGAAACCGGCGCCGTGGCCCGCAGCGAGAAGATCATCACCCTGCTGCTCGCCTTCGCCGAGCGCAACCCGGGTATTTCCCGCATCCTGGCCGGGGACGCTCTGGCGGGGGAAACCGAGCGCTTGCGCTCCCGGGTCCTGCAGTTTTTCGACCGCCTGGAAACCCAGTTGCGCCAGGTTTTGAGAGAAGCCGAGGTGCGGGAAGGGCTGCAACCGGTAATGCCGGTGACGGCGGCGGCCAACCTGCTGCTGGCGGTCGCCAATGGCCACATCAGCCAGTTCGTGCGTAGCGGGTTCAGAGCGAAGCCGACAGAGTACTGGGAGGAGCAACGCGCCTACCTGGTCGGCCGTCTATTCCGACCCGTCTGATTCGGGTCCTTTCGGATCCTCTCCCTTCAGGAACTGCATACGTTCAATCATCTCGGCGAAACGCATCCTGGTTTCGGCGAGTTCCTCGCGCATGTTGGCGAGGCGATCTTCCTCTTCAGAGATGGTGACCTTGAGGGCCTCGATATTGGCCAGAACCTGGGGCGTGACCTCGCGGCCCTGGCGCTCCATGTTGGCGGCGTCACGCAGGGCCTCGGAGAGGGAATTCTTGATCTGTTCGATACTCTTTTTCTTGCTGTCGATGAACAGTGACAACTCGGTGATCTTCCGGTCACGCGCCGCCTCGACGTCTATTGCGCTGTTGTAGTTCAACAGCAGGTAACGATCGAGTTCCTCCTGACGACGCTTGCGTTCCTCTTCCTCCAGCTTCTTGCGCAGAGCTTCCCCGGTTAACTGCGGGGGAACCACCTTGACCACCCGCATCTGCTCCGTGAGCACCGTGTACCCGCGCTTGGCGTGTTCCGGGGGAATGCTGCGACCGATGACCGGATTCCCGTTGTCGTCGATGTACCGGTACAGGTAGCCCGCCGCCGATCCCGAGACGGGAACCAGCGCAAGCCACGCCGCAGCCATCGCCGCGGCAGCCCACTGCCTGCTAAAGATTGATTTCAACGCCCGGATTCCGCCAACTTCATGATCGGTTTTACATTTTTACCAAGTTGTTGCTGAACCGCCACTTAACAATATTGGCACAAGGGTCGGATCGCGCAAAATACACGGCGTGTAGAATACCCCGCTGACACGCCTGGGCGCACGTCGTGATTCCGATCGAACAGGTCCTGCTCTTCATTCTGTCGCTGCTCGCCAACGGCCTCTCGGCACTGGCCGGTGGCGGCGCCGGGCTGCTCCAGTTGCCGGCGCTGCTGTTTCTCGGCCTGGAATTTCCCTCGGCACTGGCAACCCACAAGGTCGCCAGCGTGGCCCTTGGCATTGGCGCCACCCTCCGCCACCTGCGCGGGCCCGCGCTGGAAATACGCCTGCTGGCGGTGATGCTCGCAAGCGGGGTGCCCGGGGTCATTCTCGGCGCCCTGGCCATCCTCTCGGTACCGGACCAGGCGGCACGCATCCTGCTCGGCATGCTCACCTGCGGCCTGGGGCTGTTCTCCTGGAGCCGACCCCGGCTCGGGCAGTTGGCACAACCCCGCAACCGCGACCCGCGGGGCGTGCTCGCCGGGGCCGCGGTGCTGTTCCTGATCGGCTTCCTGAACGGCTCGCTGACCTCCGGAACCGGGTTGTTCGTCACCCTCTGGCTGGTCTACTGGTTCGGCCTCGATTACGGCCGCGCCACCGCCCATACACTGGTCCTGGTCGGCCTGTTCTGGAACGGGTCGGGTGCCGCGGCGCTGGCCTTCCAGGCCCCGATCCGCTGGGACTGGATGCCGGCCCTGATCCTCGGCGCCCTGCTTGGCGGATACCTCGGCGCGCACCTGGGACAGGTCAAGGGGAACCAGTTGGTGAAACGGACCTACGAGATCGTGACCCTGCTGGTCGGCGTCAGCCTGATCGTGGACGGAATCAGCGCCTAGCCCCGCTCCGGCGCCACGCCCCACTGGTCCCGGTAGGCACGAATCCGCTCCGCCGCATCGAGGAGTTCATCTCCACCCGCACCGCCTTCGAGATAAGCGACCAGATCGGAGAGTCCGGCGATGCGGATGGTGCGGAAACCGAACTCCCGGTCGAGTTCCTGGATGGTCGAGCGCGCGCCATGGCCACGCTCCTCGCGGTCCAGGGCCACCACCGCGCCGCACACCCGCGCGCCAGCCGCCTCCACCAGGGCGATGGATTCGCGGATCGCGGTGCCCGCCGTGATCACGTCATCGACGATCATCACCCGCCCCTGCAGGGGCGCGCCCATCAGCCGCCCACCCTCGCCATGCTTTTTCTCTTCCTTGCGATTGAAGCAAACCGGCACGTCCCGCGACTCCGACTTCCAGAGTACAGCTGCAGTAACACTGGCAAGGGGGATGCCCTTGTAGGCCGGCCCGAACAGCATGTCGAATTCCACTCCCGCAGCGAGCAGGGCCCGGGCGTAGAATTCGCCGATATCCGCGAGGCTGCGGCCGCTGGAGAACTCGCCCGCATTGAAGAAATACGGACTGATACGCCCCGACTTCAGGGTAAATTCGCCAAAACGTAGTGCACCGCAACGGATCGCGGTGTCGAGGAAGGCCTGCTGGTAGGGCAACATGTCGCGGCTCCGCGGTGGATGGCCGGGGCATTTTAACAAACCCCGGACCCTTGCTGTATGATGGCCGGCCGTCCGGGGGAACACGCCATGAAGATCGTCTCGGTAAACGTCAACGGCCTGCGTGCGGCGGCGCGCAAGGGCTTTTTTGACTGGCTGCAGCGCGAGCAGCCCGACGTCGCGTGCCTGCAGGAAATCAAGGCCCACGGACACCAGCTGGACGATCCGGTGTTCTCTCCGCCCGGCTACCACCGCTACATCTTCGAGGCCGAGAAGAAGGGATACAGCGGCGTCGCCCTGTATTGCCGCGAGGAGCCTGACGCGGTGCACACCGGGCTCGGTTTCGACCTCGCCGACCGCGAGGGCCGCTACATCCAGGCCGATTTCGGCAGCCTGAGCGTCGGCTCCCTGTACCTGCCTTCCGGCTCCAGCAGCGAGGAACGCCAGGCCGAGAAGTATCGCTTCATGGATGCCTTTGAGCCGCTGCTGGCCGACTGGCGCGCGGAGAATCGCAATTACATCCTGTGCGGGGACTGGAACATCGCACACAAGGAAATCGACCTGCGCAACTGGCGGAGCAACCAGAAGAACTCTGGCTTCCTGCCCGAGGAGCGGGCCTGGATGGACCGCCTGTTCGGGGATTGGGGCTGGGTTGATGCGTTTCGCGAGGTGGACCCCCGGCCCGACCAGTACACCTGGTGGTCAAACCGCGGACAGGCCTGGGCCAAGAACGTGGGCTGGCGGATCGACTACCACGTGGTCACACCGGGCCTGCGGGAAAGCGTGCTTGCCGCGGACATCTACAAGGACGAACGCTTCTCGGATCACGCCCCGCTGACAATGGAGTACCGGGGCCGCCTGGGCGACCACCGCTGAACCCGGTCAGGCGTTGAGCGCGGCAGCCTGGAACTCGAACAGTTCCGCGATCCCTTTCTCGGCCAGGCCCAGCATCGCGCCCAGTTCGTCGCGGCTGAACGCGGCACCTTCCGCGGTACCCTGGATCTCGATGATGCCCTCGCCCTCGGCCATGACCACGTTGAGATCGGTGTCGGCCGCCGAGTCCTCGGCGTAATCGAGGTCGAGGACCGGTTCCCCCTGGAAGATCCCCACGGAAACCGCCGCGATACGCCGCCGGTAAGGATCAGTCGACAGTTTCCCGCCGGCAACCAGCCCACCGAGGGCATCGGCCAGCGCCACCGAACTGCCGGTGATGGCGGCAGTGCGCGTACCGCCATCGGCCTGCAGCACGTCGCAGTCGATGTAGATCGTGTAGTCGCCCAGGCCGCCAAGGTCCACGCCGGCACGCAGCGCACGGCCGATCAGCCGCTGGATTTCCTGGGTCCGCCCGCCCTGGCGTCCACGGGCCGCCTCGCGCTGGGTGCGCCGACCGGTGGCGCGCGGCAGCATGCCGTATTCCGCCGTGATCCAGCCCTGGCCCTTGCCGCGCAGGAAGCGCGGCACGCCATCCTCCACGGAAGCCGTGCACAGCACACGCGTCGCCCCAAATTCAACAAGCACGCTACCCTCTGCATGGCAGGTGTAGTTACGAGTCAGGACCACGTCCCGCAACGCATCCGGACTTCGTCCGCTCGGCCGCATCATCAGCATCACCCTGGAATCAAGAAGGCGCGCATTATAGCGCGGGCGGCAGGCCAAGTCCGGTAACCGGGCATTGGGAAGGGGCTTCGGGGTGAGGTAGAATTCCGGCATTCCCGGGTCCAGCAGGGCAGGCCAGTATGACCAGCAGCATGACCGCTTTCGCACAGGGTTCCGCGGAACGCGAGTGGGGCGAACTGCGCTGCGAGATCCGCTCGGTGAATCACCGCTACCTGGAGGCACAGTTTCGCCTTCCAGAAACCCTGCGCCACCTGGAGCCGGCCCTGCGTGAGCAACTGCGCGGCAGCGCCGGGCGGGGCAAGATCGAAGTGTCCCTGCGCTTTGCCCCGAGTTCGGACGAGGAAAACCTGGAGATCGACCTCGAGCAGGCGGGACGCATCATTCGCGCCGCCCAGCGTATCGGTGCCCTCGCCGGCGAGGAGTCCGCACTGAATCCGCTGGAGATCCTGCGCTGGCCCGGGGTGCAGAAGGAAGCCGAGACGGACTTCGACGCGGTCGCGGACACCGCCCTGGATCTCTTTGGTCAGGTCCTCGACGACTTCCTGGGCTTCCGCCTCCGCGAGGGCGCCGCGCTGCAGGCCCTGGTCCTGGAGCGGGTCGACCAGATCCGCGAGGCCTGCCGCGAGACCCGGGGGGTGGTTCCGGATATCGTCGAAAACCTGCGCGCTCGCATCCTCGAGCGGCTCGAAGAGGTCGACGCCACCCTCGACGAATCCCGCCTCGAGGGCGAACTGGTGCTCATGGCCCAGAAGATGGACGTGGAGGAGGAACTGGACCGCCTCGAGACCCACCTCGACGAGGTCACCCAGACCCTGGAGGACGCCGACGGCCCCTGCGGACGGCGGCTGGATTTCCTGATGCAGGAACTCAACCGCGAGGCAAACACGCTCGCCTCGAAGTCCCAGGGCTCCGAAAGCACCCGCCATGCCATCGACATGAAAGTGTTGATCGAGCAGATGCGGGAACAGATCCAGAATATTGAGTAAACTGAATTTACTGACGCGAAGCATACTGAAATGACCCAGCGCGGCACACTGTTCATCATTTCCGCCCCTTCCGGCGCCGGCAAGACCAGCCTGGTGAATGCGCTGGTCGAGCGCGACCCCGACATTCAACTGTCGACTTCCTATACCACCCGCCCCATTCGGCCGGGCGAACGGGAGGGAGTCGACTATTTCTTCGTGAACCAGAAGACCTTCAAATCGATGCGTGAGCGCTGCGCATTTCTCGAGTCGGCGGAGGTCTTCGGCAATTATTACGGCACCTCCCGCCAGGAGGTGGACGAACACCTCGAGGACGGCACCGACGTGATCCTGGAGATCGACTGGCAGGGCGCCCAGCAAGTACGGAAGAGCACGTCCGACTGTGTCAGCGTTTTTATCCTGCCACCGTCCCGAGACACCCTGCGTGAGCGACTGGAGAAGCGTGGCCGCGACGAGGCCGACACCATCGAGAAACGCCTCGCCGAGGCGGTCGCCGAGATGTCCCACTACTCGGAGTTCGACTACCTGGTGGTAAACGACGATTTCGAGACCGCGGTCGCCGATCTCCAGGCCATCATGCGCGCGCGGCGCCTCGAAACCCCCTCCCAGGCCGTGGAACGCGAGAGCCTGATCGCGGACCTGTTGTCCTGAGGCTTTCAGTCGGCTAGAATTTGCGCCCTTTCCCTTGCAAAGCTGATCTGAAGATCGGGGTACCGAATGGCGCGCATTACCGTCGAAGACTGTCTGGACAACGTCGATAACCGGTTCGAACTGGTCATGCTGGCGACCCGCAGGGCGCGAGCCCTGGTCAATTCGGCCAAGGAACCGCTGGTCGAACCCGAGAACGACAAACCCACGGTCATCGCCCTGCGTGAAATCGCCACCGGCAAGATCACCCGCGAGATTCTCGACCAGATCGAGGCCGAGGACGCCGTCGAGGAACGCCTCGAGGAAGTCCACCAGAGCGACGAGTCCCTGGACCAGTAGAATCCTGCCCCCCGCCCCTCCGGCCTGATACACTGACTATCAGGAAAAGCTGAAATGCGCGCAGGGGCGCACCTACATCTGTGCAGACCATTGCCGGGTTCGCTGAACGCCTGAGCGAATACCTGGAGAAAGACCAGATCAACCGGGTTCGCCGGGCCTATCACTACGCCGAACAGGCCCACGACGGCCAGTTCCGCCGTAGCGGCGAGCCGTACATCACCCACCCGCTCAACGTGGCCGGAATCCTGGCCGACATGCACATGGACCCGCAGAGCCTGATGGCGGCCATGCTGCACGACGTCATCGAGGACACCGGGGTGTCCAAGGCCGCCCTCGGCGAACAGTTCGGCCCCGAGGTCGCGGAACTGGTCGACGGCGTCAGCAAGCTGAAGCAGATCAAGTTCGAGTCCCGCGCCGAGGCCCAGGCCGAGAATTTCCAGAAGATGGCCATGGCCATGGCGCGCGATATCCGGGTGATCCTGGTCAAGCTCGCCGACCGCCTTCATAACATGCGCACGCTGCAGGCCCTGGAGCCGGAAAAGCGGCGGCGGATCGCCCGCGAAACCCTGGAAATCTACGCGCCCATCGCCCACCGGCTCGGCATGCACAACATGCGGGTCGAGCTCGAGGACCTCGGGTTTGCCGCCCAGTACCCGATGCGCTCGGCACGCATCCGTGCCGCGGTGCTGCGCGCCCGCGGCCACCGCAAGGAAATTGTCGAAAAGGTGCGCGAGGCGCTGCTCGGTTGCCTGGAACGCGAGGCCCTCGCCGGACGCATCGTGGGCCGCGAGAAGCACCTGTACAGCATCTACCGGAAGATGCGCGAGAAGCGCAAGTCGTTCTCCGAGATCATGGATGTCTACGCGTTCCGCATCATCGTCGCCGATGTCGACACCTGTTACCGGGTGCTGGGCGCGGTGCACAACTACTACAAACCGGTGCCCGGACGCTTCAAGGACTACATCGCGATTCCCAAGGCCAACGGCTACCAGTCCCTGCACACGAGCCTTCTCGGCATGCACGCGGTGCCCATCGAGATCCAGATCCGCACCGCAGAAATGGAGGCCATGGCCAACAACGGGATCGCCGCACACTGGCTGTACAAGAGCAACGGGGACACCGAGACCAGTCACGAACGGGCCCGGGAATGGGTCAAGGGGCTGCTGGAACTGCAGCAACGCGCCGGCAATCCGCTGGAATTCATCGAGAGCGTCAAGACCGACCTGTTCCCCGACGAGATCTACCTGTTCACGCCCAAGGGCAATATCCTGACCCTGCCGCGGGGCTCCACGCCGGTGGACTTCGCCTACGCGGTGCACACGGATGTCGGGCACTCCTGCGTGGCCTGCCGCATCGACCGCCGCCTGGCGCCCCTCAGCCAGAAACTGGACAGCGGTCAGACCGTCGAGGTGATCACCGCGCCAGGCGCCAAGCCGAACCCGGGCTGGCTCAGTTTCGTGGTCACCGGCAAGGCGCGCAGCAACATCCGCCATTTCCTCAAGCACCAGCGCCAGTCAGAGTCGGTGGCCCTGGGCCGGCGCCTGCTGTCCAAGGCCCTGGCCAGCCTGGAGACGCGCATCGAGGACATCCCGGACAGCCAGTATGCCAAGACCCTCGGCGAACTCGGCCTCGACAGTATCGACGACCTGCTCGAGGACATCGGCCTCGGCAACCGCATGGCCTACGTGGTGGCGCGCAAGTTGCTCCCCGCGGTGACCGCCACCGGCGAGACCGGCCAGTCGCCGGTGCTCGCGGTGTCCGGCAACGAGGGCACCGTGATCACCTGCGCGCGCTGTTGTCACCCGATTCCGGGGGACACCATCGTCGGCCACATCAGCTCCGGTCGCGGCATGGTCATTCACCGTGATGCGTGCAAGAACATCGCCGACATCGTCAATGATCCCGAAAAGTGCGTGCACCTGCACTGGGACGAGGAAGTCAGCGGTGAGTTCGGGGTCGAGCTGAAGCTGGAAGCGGAGTTTCATCGCGGTATACTCGCCACGGTCGCGACCTCGGTGACCGAGGCCGACGCCAACATCGAGAAAATCAGCGTCGAGGACCGCGACGCGCGCTTCAGCAATGTCTATCTTTCACTGCTGGTTCGCGACCGGGTGCACCTGGCGCGGGTCATGAAGGCCCTGCGCCGGATACCCCAGGTCCTGCGCCTCACCCGGCTGCGCAACTGAGGCGGCCGGCTGTCCAACTCCGGGAGGGATACCGATGAGCAAGAAGGAAATCATTTCAACCCCCGACGCGCCGGCCGCCATCGGAACCTATTCCCAGGCGGTGCGCGTCGGCAGCCAGGTGTTCCTGTCGGGACAGATTCCGCTGGACCCGCAGACCATGGAAGTTGTCGGCGGCGACATGCGGGCACAGATCACGCGGGTTTTCGACAACCTGTCGGCAGTGGCCGCGGCGGCGGGGGGCAGCCTGGCGGATATCGTCAAGCTCAACGTGTTTCTCACCGACCTCGCGCACTTCCCCCTGGTCAACGAGGTGATGAGCACGTACTTCGCGGAACCCTACCCGGCGCGCGCGGCCATCGGCGTCGCGGCATTGCCCAAGGGGGTCGGCGTCGAGATGGACGCGGTAATGATCCTCGGCGAGGGCTACTCGTTCTGACCGCGGCTAACCGGCCTGCGCATCGATCATGGCCGCGTATCCGGCACGATAGTCGGGGTAACGAAACCGGTAACCGCTGGCCAGCAGACCCGCGTTCGAACAGCGCTTTCCGCGTTGCGGCGCGCCGGCCGGAGGTTCCTGGCCCGGCGGCATGCCCAGGCGCTCCCGTAACCAGTTGATCACCTCGTGGCGGGGCGCGGGACAAGCGTCGGTGGCCACATAGACCGGCTTCAGCGCCGTTCCGCCAAGTGCTTTGCGGCCGAGGAAGCCCAGCGCGCCGATACAGTCTTCGCGATGGATGCGGTTGGTGTATTGAACATGATCAACCGACGCCTCCAGCCCGGCGCGGACCCGGTCCAGAAAACTGCCGCGACCCGGCCCGTAAATGCCGCCGAAGCGTATGGCGCTGGACGCGCTGCAGTTCGCGGCCAGCAACGCCTCGGCCTCACAGAGGATCCGCCCCCGGAAATGCGCCGGGGCGGTCGGACTGCCCTCATCGACCCAACTGCCGTCGTCCTGGTGATAGACGCCAGTGCTGGAAACCAGGATGACCGCTTGCGCCGCCATCCCACGCCCCCGTGACAGCAGGTTTTCGAGCCCGCTAACATAGGCGGCACGGTACGCGTCCTCCGTACCCCCCGCCGGGCTGAGGCAATGCACGATGAGATCACCCCCGGGAATGGAATCCGCGCAGGCCGGGTCGGAGAGGTCCAGGCGCAGCCCGCGGACACCTTCCGGAAAAGCTGCGCCGCCGCGCCGGATCGCGGTCACCGCGCACCCGGCGTCCCGGAACAACGTCGCAACTGCGGCACCCAGGTCACCGCACCCGGCAATCAGCACGTTCGCTTGTTCGGGCACATCGTCTTTCCGCGAGGGATTTGGGTCATGATGCCGTGGAATCCTCCCCGATGACAGCACCCCCGGCCGACTTGCACGTCACCCCGGGCGCCCCGGTGACGGTGCTGCCCGGAGTGGGGCCCGCCCTGGCCGAGCGCCTGCAGCGCATCGGCATCACCACCCTCGGCGACCTTGCCCTGCACCTCCCCCTGCGCTACCAGGATCGCACCCGGATCACCCCGCTCGCCGCGCTGGTTCCGGGGGGGGAGTGTCTCGTGCAGGGTCGCATCGAGGACACCCGGGTGACTTTCGGACGCCGCCGCAGCCTGCAGTGCACCATCGCCGACGCCAGCGGCCGCGCCACCCTGCGTTTCTACCATTTCAGTGCCGCGCAACAGCGGCGCCTGCAGAACGGAACCTGGTTGCGCGTGTTCGGGGAGCCACGGCGGGGCGCAACCGGGTGCGAGTTCTACCATCCGGAGTACAGCTTTGCCGGGGACGAAGACACCCCACTTGAGGCCACCCTGACGCCGGTATACGGCATCACCGAGGGCCTCGGCCAGGCGCGCATTCGCACGCTGGTCGCCGCGGCCTGTGAGCGCCTCGCCAGTGATCCCAGACTGGAACTATTACCGGAAACCCTGCGCCGACGCTTTGCGCTACCGCCCCTGGGGAACGCGCTACGCGAGGTGCATGCACCGTCGGGGGAACAGGCTGCGCGGGAACTGGCGGCCGGACGGCACCCGGCGTTGCAGCGGCTGGCCCTGGAGGAACTGCTCGCCCACCAGCTTGGCGTGCGCCGGCGCCGCGCCACCGTCGAGTCGCGAAACGCCCCGCATATCGTCGCGGATCCGGCGCAGCTGGAGCGTTTCCTGGCGGGCCTGCCCTTCCGCCTGACCGGTGATCAGCGCGCCGCGCTGGACGCGGTCCTCGCGGACCTCGCGGCGGGATCGCCGATGATGCGGCTGGTGCAGGGCGACGTCGGGTCCGGCAAGACCGTGGTGGCGGCGGCAGCGATGTTCCTCGCGGCACATTGCGGCCGGCAGGCGGCCCTGATGGCGCCCACGGAGATTCTTGCCGAGCAGCACCACCGCAATCTCACCGGCTGGATGAAACCTCTCGGTGTGGAAGTCGGCCTGCTCACCGGCAAGACGCCGGCAGCGGAGCGCGACGCCCTGCGCGCCCGACTGGGTGACGGTTCGCTGAGCGTGGTCACCGGCACCCATGCGCTGTTCCAGGACGGCGTGAAATTCGCCGGGCTCGGCCTCGCGGTTATCGACGAGCAACACCGTTTCGGGGTTGCCCAGCGCCTCGCCCTGAGCCGCAACAGCGCCGCAGATGATTGCTGGCCGCACCAGCTGATCATGACCGCCACCCCCATCCCGCGCACGCTGACCATGAGCGTCTACGCGGACCTCGACTATTCGTGCATCCGCGAACTGCCTCCCGGCCGCAAGCCGGTGACCACCGTTGCGGTCAGTGACGCGCGCCGCGACGAGGTCATCGGACGGATCCGCGCCGCCTGTGGTAACGGACGCCAGGCCTACTGGGTCTGCACGCTGATCGAGGAATCCGAGGACTTGGAATGCCAGGCCGCCGAAAACACCGCGGCGGAGCTGGAGACCCTGCTTGATGGCATCCGCGTGGGCCTGGTGCACGGCCGCATGAAAAGCGCCGAGAAGGCCGCGCGCATGGCGGCGTTCCAGGCGGGCGGGATCGACCTGCTGGTGGCGACCACGGTGATCGAGGTGGGCGTGGATGTACCCAACGCGAGCCTGATGATCATCGAGAACGCCGAACGACTGGGGCTGTCCCAACTGCACCAGCTTCGCGGCCGCGTCGGACGCGGCTCGGAGGACAGCTACTGCGTGCTGATGTATCACCCACCATTGAGCGGAGCGGCGCGGCGGCGTATCGACGTCCTGCGCGAGACGGGGGACGGCTTCCGCATCGCCGAGGAGGATCTCAGGCTGCGCGGCCCGGGCGAGTTGCTCGGCACCCGCCAGACCGGCCTGACCCGGTTTCGCATCGCCGACATCGTGCGCGATGCCCACCTGCTGGGTGCGGCGCGCGAACTCGCGGAGGAGGTATGGACGCGGCACCCGGAGCACGTCGGACCGCTGATCCGCCGCTGGCTGCCGGAGAACGGGGCCTACGCCGACGCCTGATGGCCTTCAGGCCGGGAGCAGGTCCGGCACTTCCTTGACCAGGGCAAACTTGTCCTTGACCCATTCGCCGGTCAGAACGAACCCGCGCAGTATCCCGGCCGGATCACGAAACAGGGCACGCACGTCGCTGCGCGACGACTCGATCATCCATTCGCCATCCACGTCCGCCGGGGGCGGCAGGGCGACAACCGGGCACAGGGGCGTCTTCACCGTCACCGGCATTGGCGGGTAATGAACCGGGGTCGGGGTCCCGGCAAGGGTCTTGCCGAGGGCCCGGGCACCGGCCATCAATGGCAGGACATATTGCAGTGAGTGACCGCACACTTCCGCGCAATCCCCCAGTGCATATACGTCAGGTGCACTGGCCGCGAGCGTCTGATCAACGATGATTCCGCGTCCCACCGTGAGCCCGGCGGCCGCGGCCAGGTCGATCCGCGGACGCAGGCCGATGGCGGACACCACCACGTCGGCCTCCCGCGCGCTGCCATCGGAAAGCAGGACCCGCAGCGGTCCGTCCGGGCCGTCGGCCTGCTCCACCGCCACCACCGCGGGGCCGAGGTCGATCTTCACGCCCGCGGCCTCAAGTTCTCCACGCAGGGCCTTGCCTGCCGCCTCCGGGACCAGCAACTGGAGCAGGTGATTGTCGGGCGCAGCCAGTTCTACCTCGAAACCGGCATGCACGAGGTCGCTGGCGAACTCGCAGCCGATCAGGCCGGCACCCATGATGAACACCCGCCGGCGGCCGTCGAGCTGCGCCCGGAAGCGACCATAGTCGGTGAGATCATTGACCGACACCACGCGGTCTGCGGCGTCGCCCTGCAGGGGCGCGCGCAGCACCCGCGCCCCCCAGGCGATCACCAGCTTCGAGTAGGTTACCGGCTCGTCATCGATGAACACCCGGTGCGCGGCGGGATCCAGGGCGGTGACCCGGGTATGGGTGCGTACCGTTGCCGCAAGCTGCTCGGCCATCCTGCCCGGGGTGGCCATGGCCAGCGTGGTGGCGTCCTTGTGTTTCTGGAACGCGGCGCTCAGCATCGGCTTGGAGTAGGAGCGACCGTCGTCAGCGGTCAGCAGGCAGACCGGCGTTTCAGCGTCGTGTTTGCGGAATTCGCGCACCAGGTTGTAACCGGCGAGACCGGTGCCGATGACCAGTACGGGGTCGTTGTGTTGCGGGGCGGGCATGCTGGTCTGGAAATCCGCGCCGGGCTCAGCCGACCTGGATCATTTCGAAGTCTTCCTTTCCGACACCGCAGTCCGGACAGACCCAGTCATTGGGAATCGCGTCCCACGCCGTACCCGGAGCGATGCCTTCCTCGGGCAGGCCCTCGGCTTCATCATAGATGAAGCCGCACACGATACATTGCCACTTGCGGGAACCACTCATGCCGCTGCGCCTTGGCCGGGAATGCCCGGTGGGTGTCTACAGGGGCGCTCACTTTATAGGCCGGACCCGCCAAGATCAAGCCCACGCGAGGCCCGGTGACCTTGCACGACGGCCCTGAATCACGCATCCTCGGTCGCGCATTTCTCGCCTCCGGAAACCGCAACCGCATGTCCGCCGAATCCACATGGGACCGCGTCAGATGGCTGCCCCGAACCCGCGTCACGGCCGCGACCGTGCGCGGACCGCTACGCGACTGGCTGTGTGACCCGGGTTCGCTGACCCGGCGCCTGCAACGGGCCAGCGGAGGCGATTTCCGGGTTCGCGTGCTGCGCCAGGTATGGGCGCGTCCCGGACCCGCCGAGGCGCTATTGCTGGGAATGGATCCGCGGGAACTGTGCCTGGTCCGCGAGGTGACACTGGTGTGCCGCGGGGAGCCCTGGGTGTACGCGCGAAGCCTGCTGCCCGAGAAATCACTGCGCGGCCCGCTGCGCTTCCTGCGCCGTCTCGATGCCCGCCCCCTGGGCGCCCTGTTGTTCCGCGACCCGACCATGCGGCGTGGCGCGCAGCAGTTTGCACGCGTACCAACGGCGGCAATCCCGGTAGCCGACGTCGAGGCGCCGGCGTGGGGTAGACGGTGCACTTTTTACCTGCGCGGCCGGCCGCTGCTTGTCGCCGAGGTGTTCCTGCCGGCGATGGCTGCCGTGAGCGCCGGGCCGGGGTAGAATCCGGGTTCATCGTCACCGGAAGCCACGAATCGTGAATAGCCAGAGCGGGCTCATGGAACCACGCACCTCCAGATTCGTCGAGTACCTGCGCCTGATGCGGTTGGACCGCCCGATCGGAATCTTCCTCCTCCTGTGGCCGACGCTCTGGGGCCTGTGGGTGGCGGCCGAGGGCGTTCCGGACCCGGATGTCCTCGCCATCTTCGTGCTGGGTGTGATCCTGATGCGCTCCGCGGGCTGCGTGATCAACGACTTCGCGGACCGCAACCTCGACGGGCACGTCGAGCGTACCCGGGAACGTCCGCTCGCGACGGGACGCGTGCGCCCCGGCGAGGCCCTGGGCCTGTTCGCCGTACTCTGCGCCAGCGCCTTCGTGCTGGTGCTGTTCACCAACCTCTATACCATCCTGCTGTCCCTCGGCGCCGTGGGCCTGGCGGTCATCTATCCCTTCATGAAGCGCTATACCTACCTGCCGCAGGTGGTGCTGGGCGCGGCCTTCGCGTGGGCGATCCCCATGGGCTTCGCGGCCCAGACGGGTTCGGTAGCGCCCATCGCGTGGCTCATCTACACCGCGACGGTGGTGTGGACAGTCGCCTATGACACCATGTACGCGATGGTCGACCGCGACGACGACCTGCGCGTGGGCATCCGCTCCACCGCCATCCTGTTCGGCGACGCGGACCGCATCATGGTGGCCCTCCTGCAGGCCACCACCCTGTTCTGCCTGGTGCTGGTCGGCGGACGCCTCGGGCTGTCGCAGCCCTATTACATGAGCCTGTGGGTCGCCGGCGGATTCTTCCTGTACCAGCAGTGGCTGATCCGCCGCCGCCGCCGGGACGGCTGCTTCCAAGCCTTCCTCAACAACAACTGGGTCGGCCTCACCGTTTTCCTCGGCCTTTTCCTGCACTATCTTGAAGTTTGAACCTTCCTCGATGCGGGTGTGGTCACGCCCCGGTAACACGAATGTGCGTTGATATCGGGTTGGCAGGAGCACCGGAGGCACCCGACGGATGGCTGTACAGGAAAAAACGATTCTCGTCGTCGATGACGAGGAGCCGATACGCAGGATGGTTTGCATGGCCCTGGACCTGGCAGGCTACCGCTGCGTGGAAGCCGCGGACGCCGACGCCGCCTACCGGACCATTCACGATGCACGTCCCGACCTGGTGCTGCTGGACTGGATGATGCCCAATGTCAGCGGGGTGGAACTGGCCCGACGCCTGCGCCGCGAGGAACTGACCCGCGACCTGCCACTGATCATGCTCACCGCGCGGGTGGAAGAGGGTGACCGCATACACGGCCTCGATGCCGGTGCCGACGACTACGTGACCAAGCCCTTCTCGCCGCGTGAGCTGATGGCGCGGATTCGCGCGGTCCTGCGCCGCAGCACACCACCGGGGGTCGACGAGGCGATCGACATCGAGGGCCTCGTCGTGGATCCCGTCTCCCACCGGGTGGCCGCGGGTGGCAACGAGCTGCAGCTGGGACCCACGGAGTTCCGCCTGCTGCAGTTCCTGATCTCACACCCGGAGCGGGCCTACACCCGTGCCCAGCTGCTGGACCATGTCTGGAGCAACGTGTATGTCGAGGAGCGCACCGTGGACGTTCACGTGCGGCGTCTTCGCAAGGCACTGGAACCGACCGGACACGACCGCCTGATCCAGACCGTGCGCGGGACCGGCTACCGCTTTTCAACGCAGCGGGGCAACTGAACGCAGATGCGGCGCAACTGGCAGCAGGGGATTTCCAATCTTGCACTGAGCATGCTCGGCCTGGCCCTGTTCGGCTGGATCATCGGCGTGGGCATGCAGTTGTTGTTGATCGGTCTGATCGGCTACGTGGCGTGGTCCAGCTACCAGATGGTGCGCCTGCACCAGTGGCTGGATGGCACCGGCGGATCCGAACCACCGGAAAGCCATGGCATGTGGGGCGTCATTTTCGACGGCATCCACGACCTGCAGCGCAAGCAGAAGAAATCCCGCAAGCGCCTGCGCAAGGTACTGAGGCGCGTCCAGCAATCCCTGGGCGCGCTGCGCGACGGCGTGGTCATGATCGACAGCAATCGCTGCCTGGAGTGGTGGAACAGCGCGGCGGGAGAATTGCTGGGTTTCCGAGCGCCACAGGACGCCAATCAATATATCACCAACCTGTTGCGCGACCCGCAGTTTATCGAGTACTTCGCCGGCGGCGATTACTCCGAACCGCTGGAAATCCGCTCGCCGGTGAACCGCGAGATCGTGGTGCAGTTGCAGATCACCCGCTACGGCAAGAACGACTACCTGATGCTGGCCCGGGACATGTCCCGGATCCATCAGCTCGAGCAGGTTCGCCGCGACTTCGTTGCCAACGTCTCCCACGAACTGAAGACGCCGCTGACCGTCATCCGCGGGTATCTCGAAACCCTGCTCGAGCAAAAAGACGACCTGCCCGGGCGCACGCTCGAATGCATGGCGGCGATGGAGTCGCAGGCCATGCGCATGCATACCCTGATCGATGACCTGCTCTACCTCTCCCGGCTGGAAAATGTGAAGGGCAATGGGCATTCAAGCGTCCCTCTGCGCCCGCTCCTGGAACGCATCAGCCGCGATGTCCGGCCCCTGGCCGACGGCAAGAACCAGTCCCTCAGCCTGGAAATGGAGGGCGACCCCGCCCTGACCGGCTACGAGGGTGAGTTGTACAGCGCCTTTTCCAACCTGGCGATGAACTCCGTCAAGTACACCGGCAAGGGGGGGCAGATCTCGATACGGGTTTTCCAGCAGGACGGCAGCCTGCTGGTGGAATTTCGCGACACCGGGATCGGCATTGAGTACGAACACCTGTGCCGGCTGACGGAACGCTTTTACCGGGTCGACAAGAGTCGTTCCGTGGCCAGTGGCGGCACCGGGCTCGGGCTCGCGATCGTCAAGCATGTGCTGTTGCGCCATAACGCGGACCTGGACATCCGCAGCGAACCTGGCGTCGGAAGCACGTTCACCTGCCGCTTCCCGCCACAGCGCATCGTGCAGGACGCGGTACCCGACTCAGCCGCCTGAGCACGAACAGCCACGCCACTCCACGACGGAATGGGTTTGGGTAGCCGCTGGGCTCTCCGGGGGGGGGGGGTGATCGCGCGCCGGGTTGTTCCCTTCCGGCAAGCGGGGCCGGGGGATTCAGTCGATCTTCAACTGGTTCCGGATTTCCTCAACGGTCGCATGGCGGAAATCCTTACCCTTGACCATGTAGAGCACGAACTCGGCAATGTTGCGCGAGTGATCACCGATCCGCTCCAGTGCACGTAACGTCCACACCACGTTGAGCACCCGCGTGATTGAGCGCGGGTCTTCGATCATGTGCGTCATCAGCTGGCGCATCGCGGCATTGTATTCCTCGTCCACCAGCGCCTCTTCCTGGATCACCCGCAACGCGGCATCGATGTCGAAGCGCGCGAACGAGTCCAGTGCATCGTAGAGCATCTGGCGCACGTGATTGCCGATATGGCGCACCTCGCGGTGCCCCTTGGGCGGGGCCCCCTCCCGCGCCAGGGTTGCCGCCTGGCGCGCGATCTTGGTGGCCTCGTCGCCGGCGCGCTCGAGGTCCGTGACCGCCTTGCTCACCGCCATCACCAGGCGCAGGTCGCTGGCGGTGGGTTGCCGGCGCGCAACGATGTGCCGGCATTCCTCGTCGATCCGCATCTCCATCTCGTTGATCTTCATGTCCAGGCGCGAGACCGCCTCGGCGCGCTCGCCGTCGCCGTCGATCAGCGCCTCGAGCGCGTCGCGAACCTGTTTCTCCACCAGGCCGCCCATGCCCAGAAAGTGGTTCTTGAGCTCGTCCATCTCGTTGTTGAACTGTTGCGAGATGTGGTCTGTGTGTACGTCTTTGCTGATGTCCATGTTTGCCGTTTCGCTCCTGCAAAAGGATTCGCTGACCGGCTCAGCCGTATCGGCCCGTGATGTAGTCTTCGGTGTGTTTCTGCTTCGGGTTGGTGAATACCTGGTCGGTATCGCCGAACTCGATCAGCTTGCCCATGTACATGTAGGCGGTGTAGTCGGACGTGCGTGCCGCCTGCTGCATGTTGTGGGTCACCATCACGATGGTGAACTGCTCCTTGAGTTCGTAGATGAGCTCTTCCACCTTCAGCGTGGAAATCGGATCCAGCGCGGAGCAGGGCTCGTCGAGCAGCAGCACTTCCGGCTTCACCGCAATGCAGCGTGCGATGACCAGCCGCTGCTGCTGGCCGCCGGACAGGCCGAATGCGCTCTGGTCGAGGCGGTCTTTCACCTCGTCCCACAGGGCCGCGCCCTTCAGGGCCCACTCGACGACATCGTCCAGGGTCCGTTTCTTGTTGATGCCCTGGATGCGCAGGCCGTAACAGACGTTCTCGTAGATGCTTTTCGGAAACGGGTTCGGCTTCTGGAACACCATCCCGATTCGCCGGCGCATCTCGGCGACGTCAACCCCACGGTCGTAGATGTCGAAATCATCGAGCAGGATACTGCCCTCGATGCGGCAGGTGTCGACCAGGTC
>JBFGWM010000002.1:0-39069 GCA_041588495.1 Pseudomonadales bacterium
ACGAGCTCCTGGCCCGGATAGCAGCCCTTCGTGAAGCTGACGGCAACACCGGCCAGCCCGACCCCTCCGGGAATGGTCTCGCCCGGCACGATCTCGGCACCGAGCCGGGGCCAGCCGATCTCGATCCGCCGCCGCTCCACAGCGGGGTCGAGCTGCGCCGGCGGCGCTTCCACGAGTGACGTCTCGGCGGCGACCCGGATCCGGAACCGGTCGAGTCGAGCAAGCAGCGCCGCGCCGTACCCCGCATCGGTGTCGAGCTCGAACCGGTCGTCGGCGACGCGGGAGACCCGCGCCAGGGACTCGATCTTCCCGGTCGGGTCGAGGACGAAGGTCCACGCTCGGTCACCGACCTGAATCGCGGTCAGGTCCTGCGAGACCTGGGAGTGGAGATAGGACATCGCGTCCGGGCCGTCGACGACGACGACGTCGCGCGGGCCGATGAGCGTGTCGAGATCGTCGGGCGCAATGGGCCGCGACCCATACCAACTTCATCTATCATCCCGTGGTGAGTGCGCCGGATGCCGAGATCCCCTATGGCGGCAGGCCGGGACTGGTCCACGAGGCCGTCCTGTCCGATTTCGATGACCTCTCCGGGCACCTGGTGATCGCCAGCGGCTCGCCGGCAATGGTGTACGCGGCATACGATGCATTCATCGACAAGGGCGTCAGCCGCGACAACTTTCACTCCGACGTGTTCGATTATGCGCCGCGCTGAACGCACGCTCTGGGCTGCCTGAGCCGCGGATGGATTGCGGGATGAGCCGCTCGATACTTTTTATCACCAAGAACCCCAACGACGCCGCGGCCCGTTACCGCGCAAAGTACCTGTTCGATGCGATGGGCGAACGCGGGTGGACCGTGCGCCATGTGGCTTGTTCGGAACCCTGGGCGCGCCTGCGGATTCTGCTTGCCGCGAGCCGCTCGGATATCACGTTCGTGCAGCGCAAGCTGTTCGATCCCGCCTTCGCCGCCTTGTTACGCATGGTCAGCCGGCGGCTGGTGTTCGACTTCGACGATGCGATCTTCGTGAAGAGCAGCGGCAAGCCGTCGGCACGCCGGGCGGCACGGTTTCGCGGGGCGGTTGAGAAAGCCGACCTGGTTCTCGCCGGTAACGGGTACCTGGCTGCCGAGGCGCATCGCTTCAGTGCCAACGTCGAAACCGTGCCCACCTGCGTACCGCTCGCGAAGTATCCCGACCCCGGCGAGCGCCCGGCGCAGGGCGACTGGCTGGTATGGATCGGTAGTCGCTCGACCAGCAAGTACCTGAAGTACGGTCACGAGGCCTTCACCGCCATTGCGCAGCGTTGCCCGGATGCCCGTCTCAGGGTGATCGGCGACTTCGAATGGTCCCACCCGGACCTGGAAGTGGAGTCGGTCCCGTGGTCCGAGGCGATCGAACAACCCCGGCTGGCGGCGTCGGGCATCGGAGTCGCGCCCATGCCCGACAACCCCTGGACCCGCGGCAAGTGCGCCCTCAAGGTCCTGCAGTACATGGCCTGCGGCCTGCCGGTGGTGAGTTCCGCAACAGGCGCCAACGCCGAGGTGATCGAAGACGGCGTGACGGGATTCCTGGTGTCGACGCCCGCGGAATGGGCTGATGCAGTCGAGAAACTGCTTGCAAATCCGGACCTGCGCAGCACGATGGGCCACAGGGGACGCAACAGGCTCGCTGAACACTTTTCGACGGAACGAACAGCGCCACGTGTCGCCGGTCTACTCGAGGAACTGTGATACCCGATCAACCGGCGCCTGGATCAGGTTTCAGTCTTCCGGTAGATCGCGAAGATTTCATCTCCGCGACCGGGCATCAGTGATGCCAGCAGAACGTATATCCGGGCAATCATGCGGTGCAGGGTTTTCTTCCGGGACGCCTTTCCCCGGTTCCCGGTTCTATAGTCCCAACTATTCAGTATGAACTTGGGCGAGGTGAATGTTCTCACCGTGACACGCTCGAATCCGGCATTTCGGAGGAGCAGGTCCAGATTTGCTGGAGAGTACAGGACGAGGTGTCGCGGCACCTCGTCCGGAAACCAGTTGGCCCCGAAAAAGCCTCGCGCAAGCGCGCGACTGTTCGGTGTACGGATCACGAATGCGGCCCCCTGCCTCAGAAGACGACGCACGTTGGCCACGAAAACCGTCGGATCGGGCACGTGTTCAATCAGGTGACGAGCAGACACGAGATCGAAGGAGCCCGGCGCGAAGGCTTCGTCGGTCAGCGTGCCCTGGCGTACGGGAATCCCGGCTTCGTTCGCCGCACGCACCGCATCCGCGCTGAAATCGAGTCCCTCGGCGCGCCAGCCCAGTTGGCCGAGCGTGCGTACGAACTTACCGTTCCCGCATCCCACGTCCAGCGCGCGCCCGTTCTCGCAGTATGGAACCGAGTCCCTGTACCGAAACAGGCCGAGCACCAGGCCCAGGGCAAGAGTCAGAAAATTGCGCGGCGGCAGGCGGTATCCGTACCACGCGTTGAGCACTGCACGCTCGGGAAGAGAACGCTGCTTCAATTTCCCCGGTGGATCGTACGCGTCGTATTCGGAAGGGTAGAACGAGGCAATCTTTTCGCCATCGGGCATCGGTGTCTGGTAGAAGGCACCACACGCGGCGCAGCTCGCATAGGTATAAATTTCCTGCAGATCGAACTGCAGGTCCCGCCGATTGCTTGCAAATTTTCCCTCACCGCCGCAAACCGGACACGCTTCAATGTCCCGTGCCACATCGCGGGCGTCGGAGCCCACCGGCGGCTGATCCTGTGCAGGCATACCTGTCATTCCGAAGTTTCCTTCTCCACCCACACATCCTCCATCACCAGGTAACGAAGGTCGGATCCGAAAAACATGTTCAGGGCATCCGTGGGTGAACAGACCATGGGCTCGCCACGCCGGTTCAGGGACGTGTTCAGCACCACCGCGTTGCCCGTAAGCTTTTCCAGTTCCTCGATCATCTCGTAGTACCGCGGGTTCGTCTCCCGGCTGACGACCTGGGCGCGCGCGGTGCCGTCCTCGTGCACGACCTCCGGAATCCGCGCTTTCCAGTGCTCCGCCACGGCGAAGGTGAACGTCATGTAGGGCGCCGGGTGGTCGGTCTGCAGGATATCGGGCGCCACCCGGTCCAGCATGCTCGGACAGAAGGGCCGCCAGCGTTCGCGGAACTTGATCTGCTCGTTGATGCGGTCGGCGACGCCTTCCGCACTCGGACAACCGAGGATACTGCGCCCGCCCAGGGCGCGGGGGCCGAACTCCATGCGCCCCTGCAGCCACGCCACCGGGTTGCCACGGGCCAGGGTTTCCGCGGTGCGTGCGGGCACATCCTCAATGATCTTCCAACTGGGCTTCGAGGGATGCTGCTTGCACGCTTCGACGCACTGCGCGGTGGTATAACTGGGGCCCAGGTAGACATGGGTCATGGGCTCCACCTCGATGCCTTCCTGCATCGCCGCCCAGGACGCCGCACCCACCGCGGTGCCGGAATCGCCCGAGGCGGGCTGCACCCACAGTTCCTTCACGTAGGGCAGGTCGATGATGCGCTGGTTCAGCTTGACGTTGAGTGCCCCGCCGCCGGAAAACACCAGGCGCCCGGTCTCCTCGAGGATCGGCCTCAGGTAATGATCAAGCAGGCCCAGGGAAATGTCCTCGTAGAATTTCTGCACTGATGCCGCGTAGTCGACGTAGGGCTCATCGGCCACGTCGCCGATACGGCGGGGCCCGAGCAGGTCGATCAGTCCCGGACCGAAGAAGAAGCCCTTGCCGTCCTCCTTGTAGCGCCGCAGGCCGACCGTGTTGACCAGCTTCGTGTTGACCCGGATATCGCCGCCGCCCCGGTATTCACAGATCCGCGATATCTTGTCCATGTGGCGGTCGGGGTCGCCATAGGGCGCCATGCCCATGACCTTGTACTCGCCGTCAAGCATCTCGAATCCGAGATACTCGGTCATCGCCCCGTACATGCCCCCCAGGGAATCCGGGTCGTAGAACTCACGCAGTTTGTGGATGCGGCCATTCTCACCGTATCCGAAAAAAGTCGTTGCGTATTCGCCCTTGCCATCGATACCGAGTATGGCGGTCTTTTCCTTGAAACCGCTCAGGTGATAACAACTGCTGGCGTGCGACAGGTGGTGCTCGACGGGAACGAACTTCACCCTGTCCCAGGGAATGCCCAGGATGCGGCAGGTCTCCTGTACCTTCGCGACATTGCGCCGGTAGCGGCGGTTACCGTTGAACAACGCGTCCAGGCCACGGTCCGGCGCGTACCAGTAGCGCATCGCGTAATGCCAGCGTGCCGGGGAACTGAGCGGGATCGGTGCGTAGGGAAAGGCCACGATGTCGACGTCTTCCGGGGCGACGCCCGCGAACTCGAGGCAGAATCGCGCGGATTCCACCGGGAGTTTCTTCTTCGCGTGCTTGTCGCGAATGAAGCGCTCCTCCTCCGCGGCCGCGGCCAGGCGACCACCAACATAAATCGCCGCCGAGGGATCATGATCCAGGGCGCCGGAGAGTCCGAGTATGTTCATTCAGGTGTTCCGTAACGGGTGGGCACGTTGCGAATGATACGTCAGTCGGCGAGCCTTGCGCGCAACCGCTCCACCAGCGGGTCGAACAGGGCCTTCGCGTCAGGAACCTTCTCCCAGTTTTTCATGAACCGGTCCAGGTCCTTGTTGAAGGCCTTGCGGAACGAACCCCGGGACCGGTGCTGCCGCATGGCATCGAGATCGATGAGCGTCGGGCCGCTGTCCGGAACCAGCAGGTTGGTCGCCTTGAGGTCGCCGTGACTGATGCTCGCAGCGTACAAGCCCTCAAGGATGTCGGCAAGTTGCCGGGCAAAGGGCCCGGCATCGGGCAGGGTGTCGAGATCGCCGGAGAAATACTGCAGGGCGTGGGGCCCGCTGACCGCCTCGGTGAGCAGGAAGGCGCGCGAACGCAGCGGACCATAGCGTTCCTCCACCAATGCCACCGGACGCGGGGTCGGGATTCCCAGGAACAGGAGCATGTGCCCGTTGCGCCAGGACTTCCAGCCGCGGGTCACCTGGAACGCGCGCTGCAGTCCGTGCCAGGTACCCTTGATGTTGTACCGCTTCAGCACCAGGCTGCGGCCATCGACCTCGACCAGGCCCACGGTCGCGGTGTTGCCCTCCTTGAGCAGGCCCTCGCCGAACAGGTAGCGGTCGGGATTGTCCAGCACCTCGCGCAGTTCCGCGGTGTCGTCCCTGCGATCGCAGACCGTGAAACGGCGCCAGCTGCGCCGCACGGCGAAGGCAGTACAGTCGCGAAAGATCTTGCCCATGAAATGTTTCTGCCGAAACCCGCGCTGACGATGCACTTCGGCCAGCACCTGCGGGACATCGACACCATCCAGACCCTGGCCACGGGCCTGCAGGTAGTACTCGTATCCCTGGGGCACCATGCGTTCGAAACAGGGATACAACTGTGCGAAAAAAAGTCCCAGGTTGGCCAGGGACTGCTGCGCGGGCAATGGCCGGCCGGCATTGCCCGCGTCCACGTCGGCGCCGTCGATGCAATACAGGGCATCCCGGCACAGCAGGAAATTATCGAGATGAATGTCGTGCTGGACAAGGCCCGCGCGATGCATGGCGCCGATCGTCGAAAGCGCCTGGCGCAACACCGCCATGTGATCGGGATCGGTGGAAGCGGCATCCCACTGTGCCGCGAGGCTGTCGGCATTTTGCAGGTATTCGAACAGGATGAACTCGCCACCGTCGGCCAGGGCCCCGGCGCCGAGAATCTCCGGGGTGCGGATGCCTGCATCGAGTAGAGCCCGGACCCCCGACTCCTCCCGGGACCGGTGGCGGGCCGCCGCGGAGGAATCAACAAACAACTTGGCAAGCACCTCGCGGCCGTTCCATTCGGCGCGCGCGACCACGCGCTTGCCCGGCAACAGGCGAAACACCTCGTGACAGACCAGGTTTTCCTTGTCCGCCCCGGACAGCAGGCCGATCCCGAATGGCACCGGCAGGTCGCGGCCGGCGCCGGCCAGTTGCGCTGCCGTCACCGTGTTGATGGAGTCAGGTCTCTCCACGCAACGAACCTCCTAGCGTTTGCTCGCGCGCATGGCGAGCCGTCGGCAAAACCTGCGCTGCCCGGCATCCAGGCGGCGCGTACCGAGGTAATAATGCAGGAAGCGCAGGCGGTCCGCACGTGACCAGTGCCGGGCGCGACGGTTCAGGGAATCGAGATCGCGCAAGCGGAACCGCTTGCCGAACCGGTGTCGGCGCGCCTTCTCGAGATCGATGAAGTGAATCTCCGGCCGGCCGGCTGCCACGCGCAGGAAGAGGTACTTCGGATACAGGCAGCGGTGCTCGAGGCGCGCCTCGTGCATGCGCGCCACGAGCTCCGCGGCGTGACGCAGGATCGCCAGGCGCAGGTCGCGGGACAGGACGAGGCCGTCCAGCCCAAGCTCCGCGACACGGTCCAGGGGCTCGAAACCGGCCAGTTCCGCGGTAACCAGCACTGCATGGGTATCGTCGTGAATGCGCCTGGACCCGAAGAAAACCACGTCCATGTTGGGCAGCCCGGCGGCATCAAAGCGGCGGATGTTGCGAAACTCCCAGGCCAGTGTGGGCTCACCACGGAACGGGTGCCACAGGGTGCGCCGCACGTAATTGCACTGGCGCTTCACGTAGACGGCGCGGTCCGATCCGGGAATCTCCAGGCGTCCGACCTCGCTCCAGCCGTTACCGCGACGATTCGGAGCGTCGACAAGCTCCAGGTCATGGGCCCAGAACGCATCGAAGTCGACAATCCCGGCCGCCTCAAGCCGCGGCCGCCAGTCCTCGGCCAGGTAGGTTCCCACGGCCCTATTCCCTGCCTTCGAAAAAGGCCAGGATCTTCCTGATGCGCTTGCGATCCTCGTCCCGCAACCGGTCAATGCCCGTGTAACGCAAGTAGAAATAAAGCCGGTCACCGCGCGGCAGCTGGTATTTTGCGACCTTGTCGAGACACGCAAGATCCTTGATGACCCCGCGCCCGAGCATGGCCCCGGGAACCTTGCGTCCCGACGGGCAATCGATGAAATACACCTTCGGCTCGCCCTCGACGGTGACCATGATATTGCGCCACTTCAGGTCCGTGTGCACGAACCCGTGATCGTGCAGGCGCCGCGCATACTCCGCAACCTGGTCGGCGACCCTGCGCACCCAGCGCCTGTCGCGCAGGCCTGGAAATTCTTTCTCTGCGAGGTTCGCCAGGTCATCGGTCCCGCGCAACTCCTCGGTGATGAGGGCGCCACGGTGAAACTTGCCACCACGGTATTCCTGTCCGTAGGCGACGACTGGCGCGGTGGGCACGCCGACATCCTCGAAGAACAGCAGGTTCTCCCACTCCCCCCGGATCCGGGTACGGCCCACGTAGCGACGCAGGTTCTTGCCCGCCTCCCAGTAGGTCTTCACGAAATAGCGCCGGTCGCCCGCAGTCACCCGGATCACGCGGCTGATGGGGTCGGTCGCCATGACGTCGCCCTCCAGCGCAAACACCCGGTCGAGATCGGCGAAGGCTTCCGCTGCCGGTGTGTTGGCAAACCTGTCGGTGACGCGCCAGTCCCTGCTCATGGAATCGTGCACTCAGGCGCCGATGCGCACGGGGAGGGTCGGTTCACGGTCAAACTGTTTCCGGTACAGCTCGATGCCCCTTTTCTCCACCGCCAGCCAGAAATCGCGATCCCGGGCCAACGTCTCGCGCAGCCCGCAGTCGCGGTACACCTTCATGAAGCGGTACAGGTCACGGGAAGTCAGGCCGATGTCCATGGCCGAAAAATACAGGCCGCCAATATCCTTCACCAGCCAGCGGCGCGGCGTGGCCTCCCGCATCTGCGCGCGGTGCAGGTCGATCATCGACAGGCGGAAATCCTGCGGATCGACCTTGTCCCAGCCCCCGGAGACGTCGAGCAGGAAATGGCAGATGTAATAATCCCGGTGATTGATACCGTGCTCGTGCATCTGCCGGCTCATCCACGCAACGCGGTCGATCAGCGCCTTCTTCAGGGCGAACGGCGGTCGCTTGACGTTCCAGTCGCGGCAGTAATCCTCCAGGCTCTCGGTCTGGTCCAGTTCCTCGGTGACAATAAACGAATGTTGGTTGGCGGGGTTCGCGCCACGCACTCCGAACGCCACCGGGGTCATGGTTTCCACGCCCAACTGGGTCAGTCTGCGCAGGGCGAGCCATTCATTGGTCGCACCCAGTACCGGCAGGCGGAACAACAGCAGGTTCTTGAGGATCTCCCGCCACCCGACACCGCGGTGAATCTTCGCGAAATAGCCCCGGCCGTTGAGTTCGAAGCGCAGCGTCTTGCGGGCCTCCAGCGCGCGGTACACCTTGCCCTCGAGCGCTTCCACGGCCTCGAACGGATCCTGGCCGGCCCAGGCGCGTTCAAACTCGGGGTTCAGGTAAAGCATCTGTTCAGACCCGGATTCACGGAGGGAGTCATGGTTCGTACCGGCAGTACGGGCGGCAGCGGTCCATCGCACAACATGCATGCCGCCACCATGGTTCAGTCCTGGCCTTCGGCGCCGGCCGCCGGCGTTGCCGTTTCCGCCAGCAGCATTTCGACCTCGCGCCACACGCGGTCCGGTTTAAGGGTAGCAAAGCAGGGTGGCTGCACTTCGAAACTGCGTCCATCGAGCGTGTCCGTTTCAACGTCCCCCTTCCACGTGCACTTGCGACTCATGCAGGGCGCACAGGGGAAATCCGCGGCGAGGTGGACCTGGTTGGCGCCATGGGCGCCGGTCAGTTCCGGGTTTGTCGGTCCGTAGACCGACACCGTCGGTGTGTTCATCGCGGCTGCCAGGTGGCACAGGCCGGTGTCCACGGCGACCACCGCGGTGGCGTGGGCGAGAATCCCCGCGATGCCGGACAACGGCAGCCGGCTGAGCACCTCCACGTGGGCCCCGGCATGGGTACGGATACGGTTCGCGCGGGCTTCCTCCTCTTCATTGCCCCAGGGGAGGCGGACCTTGTAGCCCGCGGCGCCGACGATCCCGGCAAGCTGGATCCAGTACTCTTCGGGCCAGTGTTTGGTGTCCCAGGTGGTTCCGTGAAGAAACACGACATAGGGGTCGTGGACGTCGATCCGCGGCAGGCGCGCGAAGTCGACCCCGTAATCCACCGGCGTTTCCGGGACCGGGTAAGCCAGGGCACGCGCGAACAGCTGGCGCACACGATCGACGGCATGCTGACCCCACGGCACGGGAACCTTGCGGTCGTAGAAACGACTGGCCAGGGGTTCACGGGCGGACTCCTTGTCCAGACCCGCCTTGCCACAGCGGGCCACGCGCACCAGGATCGCACTTTTCACCAGGCCCTGGGCGTCGATCGCGAGATCGTATTCGCGCTCGCGGATCTTTTCCTTGAACTGCTTCCACTCGCCGCTTTTCCAGGTTTCACGCAGGCTCTTGCGCCAGCGGCGGATGGCGCAGGGAATCACCCGGTCCACCGCGGGGTGCCAGGCGGGAATCTCCGTGAAGGATTCCTCGACCACCCAGTCGAAGCGTACGCCGGGCAGTTCCCGCGCCGCATCGGTCACGGCCGGTAGGGTGTGGATCACGTCACCCAGGGAAGAGGTCTTGACCAGCAGGATACGCATGCCGGTTCAGGCGTCCGCGACCAGTTCGTGCAGCGCGGTGATGATCCGCCCCGGCTCCAGTTCGATCAGGCACCGGTAGCGGTTTTCCTTCAGCGGGCATTCACGCTCGAAACAGGGACTGCACTCGATGCCCAGCGACTGGATGGAAACCCGCTCGGAGAGCGGCGGGGTGAAACGCGGCGAGGTCGACCCGTATACCACCACCAGCGGCCTGCCCAGGGCGGCGGCGATATGCATCAGCCCGGAGTCGTTGCTGACCACCGCCGCGGCCCTGGAGAGCAGGTCAACGGCATCCGCGAGCTGGGTCCTGCCGGCCAGGTTGCTGACCCGGTCGCGCGCGGATTCGGGGATCGCGGCGATGATCTCCTCGTTGACGGGCACGTCGTTGGCGGAGCCGAACAGCCACACCTGCCAGCCGTTCTCGATGCGTTCGCGCGCCACCGCGGCGTAGTGCTCCGCCGGCCATTGCTTGGCGCGGCCAAACTCCGCACCGGGGCAGAGGGCCAGCACCGGCGCGTCGTCTTTCAGTTCGAAGCGGTCCAGGGCCCTTCCGACGTTGTCGGGATCGATACGCAGCCTCGGGGCCGGGATGGGCTTCAGCATCGGGTTGCCGCCCGGTAGTGCGAGCGCCACGAAGCGTTCGACCATCAACGGGTAACGCTGCTTGTCCAGGCGGCGCACATCATTCAGCAGCCCGTAGCGCAGTTCTCCCACCCAGCCGGTGCGGATCGGAATCTCGGCCCATGCGGGAATCAATGCGGATTTCAGCGAATTCGGCAGCACGATCGCCTGGTCATACTTGCGGGCACGCAAAGTCCGCCCGATCCGGTAGCGGTCGCGCAGGGCCACCTTGCCATGTCCGACGGGCATCACGATCGGCTCCCGAACCTCCGGCATGCGCTCCAGGATGGGCCGGCTCCAGTCTGGCGCCAGCACGTCGACATTGCAGTTGACGTGCAGGCGGCGCAGGACGATGAACAACGACTGGGCCATGACCATGTCGCCGACCCAGGATGGACCCACCACGAGAAAGTTCTTGGACACGGCTGCCCCTGCCTGGTCCGAAGCGTTCGACACACCGGGCGCTGGGCCCGCAACCTCCGTTGCACCCGGGCGCTGCCCGGATACGGGAAATGTCGGCGGAAAGGCGCACAACGGGCCCGCCCGACGACCTGTTAAGCATAGGCGATAAGGGCCGGACCTGTTGCGTGGAACGGAGGATCAGGCGACCGGCGTGGTCCACTCCGGGTAACGCTCACGCTTGCCGGTGACCTGGTCGAAATACATCGCCTGCAGGCGCTCGGTGAGGGGGCCGCGGTCGCCGTTGCCGATTGCCCGGCCGTCCAGCTCGCGGATCGGCAGGACCTCGGCGGCGGTACCGGTGAAAAACGCCTCGTCGGCGATGTAGACCTCGTCCCGGGTGATGCGCTTTTCGATCACCTCCAGGTCGAGCTCGGCGGCCAGGCGGAACACGGTGTCCCGGGTGATGCCGTCGAGGCAGGAAGTGAGTTCCGGCGTGTACAGGCGCCCGTCGCGCACGATGAAGATGTTCTCCCCGCTGCCCTCGGCGACATAGCCCTCGTTGTCCAGCAACAGGGCTTCCTCGCAACCGCAGTCGAGGGCTTCGTTGAGCGCCAGCATCGAGTTGATGTAATGGCCGTTGGCCTTCGCCTTGCACATGGAGATGTTGACGTGGTGCCGGGTATAGGACGACGTACGCACGCGGATGCCGTGGTCACGGGCTTCCGGCGCCATGTACGAGGGCCACTCCCAGGCGGCAACAATGACGTGGACGCGGAGATTGTCCGCGCGCAGCCCCATGCCCTCGGCGCCATAGAAGGCCATGGGCCGGATGTAGGCGTGGTCGAGGCCGTTGTCGCGTACCGCCGCCTTCTGCGCGGCATTGATCTGTTCCTGGTCGAAGGGGATTTCCATGCGCATGATGTGGGCGGACCGGAACAGGCGGCGGGTGTGGTCGGCGAGACGGAAAATACACGGGCCGGTGGCCGTCTCGTAGGCGCGCACGCCCTCGAACACGCCCATGCCGTAGTGCAGGGTGTGGGTGAGCACGTGCACCCGGGCTTCCCGCCAGGGCACCATTTCACCGTCCATCCAGATCAGGCCATCGCGATCGGCCATGCTCGGTACGGCCATTCCAGTGCTGTCCTCTTGCTAGTTGCCCGCTGCCGTCAGCCCGGCGCGCAGGGCGGCTCCTCGATCAGCCGGCGCCAGAGGCGCGAGACCGCCGCACGGTATTCCTGGAATTCTTCCACGGACACGCTCGCCGGTGCGTTCTGCAGGGCCTGGCGATGGGCCGCAGAACGGTAGGCCTTGTATGCCTCGGTCAACAGTTCCGCGTCTTCCGGGGCCAGCAGGCCGGCCGCGGCAAGGTTTTCCAGGATCCGGATGTTGTCAGTGTATCGCAACAACTCCGGACAGGCGTGGGACCACGCCAGAACCGCGTATTGCACCATAAATTCAATGTCGACGATAGCGCCCTCGTCCTGTTTCAGGTCGAACATGGCGTCGGCGCTGATCTGCCCCGCGCGGGTGCCCAGCGCCTCGCGCATCTTCCCGCGCATCTCGCGCACCTGGGCCTGCAGGCGCTCGAGATCCCGCTCCCGGGAGAGGATACGGGCGCGCAATGCCTCGAAACGTTCGGTGAGCGCGCGGCCGCCCGCCACCACGCGCGCGCGGACCAGGGCCTGGTGCTCCCAGGTCCAGGCCGAATCCAGTTGGTACTCCTCGAAACCCTTGAGGCTGCTGACCAGCAGGCCCGAGGCGCCGGAGGGTCGCAGGCGCACGTCGACCTCGTAGAGGATTCCCGACGCGGTGCGCGTCCCGAGCAGGTGGATCAGGCGCTGGGCGAGGCGGGTGAAATAGGTCGCGTTGTCAATCTGCTTGCGTCCATCGCGATCGCCCTCGGAAACCGCCTGGTGATCGGCATCGTGAATGAACACCAGGTCCAGGTCAGAGCCGTAACCGAGTTCAATGCCGCCCAGTTTGCCGTAGGCGAGGATCAGGAAATCCGGCGCCTCGCCACCGGACGTCCCGGGCCGCCCGTGCTTCTCGATCAGGTACTGCCAGGCGAGTTCAAGCACATGCTGCAGGACCACCTCGGCGATGAAGGTGAGATAGTCGCTGACCTACATCAGCGGCAGCGTGCCGGCGACCTCCGATGCGGCCACCCGCAGCACATGGGCATCCTTGAAATAGCGCAGGCATTCCATCTGCTGCTCGATATCGTCCTGGGGGATGCGCAGCAGTTGCTGGCCGAGTTCCTCCTGCAGTTCCTCGCGATCCGGCGGCGAGTACAGGGTCTCCGCGTTCAGCAGTTCGTCGAGCAGCGACGGCGTGTCGGCGAGTTCCGCCGCGATCCACGGGCTCGCCGCGCAAAGGCGGACCAGGTGGTCCATGGCGCCGGGATTCTCGATCAGCAGGAGCAGGTACGCCGAGCGACGGACCACGCCACGCACCAGGGGCAGGATGCGACCCAGGGTACGCGTGCGATCCACTTCGGGAGCAGCGTTGGCGAGTGTCTCCAGCAACAGGGGCAGGCTCTCGTCGAGCCGCTGCAGGCTCACCGCCTGCAGGCGCTGGGTGAGGTCCTCGCTGCGCAACTCCCGCAGGCTTTCGAGCGCCGCTTCGGGCTCGGCAAAGCCGTGCTTCTCCAGCAGGCGGGTTGCCTCGCCGCCCGTCAGCGTGCCCATCCACAACCCCGTCCAGGACTCGGCAGGACGTCGCCGGCTGCCCGGGCCCGTGGCATCCATGTCGATGTCGATGATGCGCTCGAAGTGCAGGTTGACGCGGCCGCGATGGGCCTCGAGGTCGGCAAGGAACGGGTCCGGCTCGGAGTAACCCATGATCCACGCCACGCGGCGGATGCCCAGTTCGTCGCGCGGCAGCGCTTGGGTCTGGCGATCCGCCATACCCTGGATGGCGTGCTCGGTGTTACGCAGGAACAGGTAGGCCTCGCGCAGGTCACCGGCGGCCCCGGCGGGCAGCAGTTCCTCCGCCTCGAGCAGTTCCAGGACCGGCCACAGGCGCGTGTCCTGCAGGCGTGTGTCACGGCCGCCGCGAATGAGCTGGAAAGACTGCACGATAAACTCGACCTCGCGGATTCCGCCACGGCCAAGCTTCACGTCCGCCTGCAGGCCCTTGCGCCGCACCTCCTGATTGATCAGGTCCTTCATGACACGCAGGGAATCGAAAGCGCTGTAGTCGAGGTATTTCCGGTACACGAAGGGCCGCAGGCCGGCGAGAAACGCGCGCCCCCGCTCCAGGTCGCCGGCAACCACCCGGGCCTTGATCATCGCGTAGCGTTCCCAGTCACGGCCGTGATCCTGGTAGTACTCCTCGGCGGCATCGAAGTGCATGACCAGTGCGCCACTCTGCCCGTAGGGCCGCAGGCGCATGTCCACGCGGAACACGAACCCGTCGGCATCCTGCTGGTTGAGGGCGCCGATCAGTTCCTGGCCGAGGCGGCCGAAAAACTCGTGGTTGGCAAGGGCGCGGCGCCCGCCGCGGGTTTCGCCCGGTTCCGGGTAAAAGAACATGAGATCGACGTCCGAGGAGACATTGAGCTCCCAGGCGCCAAGCTTGCCGAGCCCCAGCACCACCAGGCGCTGCGGTGTCCCGTCCACGGAACATGGCGTGCCCCAGCGCTCGCATGCCGCGCGATACAGCCAGCTCTCCGCGTGCTGGATGGCGGCATCGGCCAGGCCGGACATTCCATACACGGTCTCGAAGAAGTCGGCGCGGCGACTGAAATCCCGCCACACGATACGCAGCATCTCGCGACGCCGGACCCGGCGCAGGACCCCGCGCAGGCCGGCGTCATCATCCACGTCATCCAGCAGGGCCCCGATACGCCGCGCGTACTCACCCGGCTCGTAGGCGCGGAACAGGTCTCCGCTGATGAGCAGGTCGAACAGGCAGGCAGGATCGCGGCAACAGGTGTCGACCACGAAATCGCTGCCCGCCCAGACCCGTGCGAGTTCGCTCGCGAAGGCCTCGGGCAGGGTGCAATCCGCTTCGAGATGGGCAACGCAGTCGCGGGCTGCTTCGCTGAAACGGCCCCACGCCTGCTCGACCAGGGCTCGCAATTCCTCCGGAAGACCGGAACAGTCCGGTTGCAGCGCATTCAAATCCACCGGTCGCTCCCCGCACACCGATCGGCCACCACCCAACCCACCGCAAAAAGGGAACTCTCCCGCTGCCGGCGGACCCCGGCCCGCCCGGAAACCGGGCAGATCCGGCGGGCTTCGATTACCCTACCAGCATGAACGTGCTCAGCTTTGTCCGCAAACGAGCCAAACTCCGCGGAATCCACCTGTATACGGACCGGATGATCGTGCGGCGCATGGTGCGTTCCGGCGTCACCCTGCTTCTGCTGCTGTTCACGCACACGGTGGCCATGACCGGTTTCGAGGGTCTCGAGCCCGGAGAGGCCCTGTGGCTGACCCTGACCACGATCACCACCGTGGGCTACGGCGATTTCAGCGCCTCCAGTTCCATGGGCCGGGTCGCCACGGTCCTGCTGCTGTACCTGTTTGGGATCACGCTCCTGGCCACCCTGGCCAGCGATTACATCGATTTCCGCATCTCCCGCAAGGAGCGGATGCGTACCGGGCAATGGAGATGGAACATGCGCAAACATATCGTATTCATCAACTCGCCGAAGAATAACGGGGAACAGTATTTCATCCGCATCGTCAGCCAGCTTCGCGAACAGCCGGACTACCGGCACACCGACATCCTCCTGCTCACTCCCGCCTTCCCCGGGGGGCTTCCCCACGCGCTCAGTGATCTCGGCGTGGTGCACGTGACCGGCTCGCCCGACACCTTCGAGGACCTCAACCAGGCCAGCGTCGCCGACGCGCGGCACATCGTGGTCCTGGCCGAGGACGAGTACGATCACCGCTCCGACAGCCATACCTTTGCCGTGGTGCACCGCCTGATGGAACTCGGGGTCGCGGCACGCACCCTGGCCGAGTGCGTGCTCGACGAGAACCGCGAGCGCATCCGCGGACTCGGCGTGCAGACGTCCCTGCGCCCCATCCGCTCGTACCCGGAGATCATCGTGCGGGCGATTACCGCGCCGGGCACCGAGGTGGTGCTCGAGGACCTCTTCACCTACGGTGGCGATCACCCGCGCCGCTACGACCTGCAGGTTCGCGGTGTACGCTGGGCGGATATCGTTTCAAGCCTGAGCCAGGCCGACCTCGGCACGCCCATCGCCTACGTGAGCCGCTCCAACGCAGTCGTCGTGCATCCGCATGGCCGCGAAACCGTCGATGCCGTGGCACTGATCATCATCGTGCGCTCGGAAAGCATCCCCGAACTGCCGCAGGTCAGCCACGCGCTCGGCCATCACTCCGGCGCGTGACCATCGCACAGTGCGGGGTCACCGGCGCATCCCGCGCCCAGGAAGTCACCAGCACAGCAAGCCATTCGCCCCGCGAATCGCGGCTGGCATAACAATCAGGCACCGGCCCCGCTGAACAGGGCGGCAATCCGCGCCTGGACCGCGCGCGCAGCCTCGGCGGGGTCTGCGGCCTGCAGGATCGGGCGCCCCATCACGATATGATCCGCGCCGTTGCGAAACGCCTGCTCGACGTCGACCGTGCGTTTCTGGTCGTCAACGTTGGCGACCGGGCGGATGCCCGGGGTGACGACCTTGAGGCGGCCGGAAAACTCCTCGCGCAGCCTGGCTGCCTCGAGTCCCGAACAAACCACCCCGTCACAACCCAGTTCCAGGGCCCGGCGCGCGCGGGAGACCACCAGCTGCTCGGGGTCACAGGCGAAACCGAGGTCGGAAAGATCCCCCGAATCCAGGCTGGTCAGCACCGTCACCGCGAGGATCTGCAGGTCGCCACGATTCTCCACCGCCGCACGCAACATGGCGTCGTTGCCGTGCACCGTGGCGAAGGTGGCTCCCGTGCGGCTCAGCGCACGCACCGCGGCGCCCACGGTGCGCGGCACGTCAAAGAATTTGAGATCGACGAAAACCCGGCAGCCACGGCCGACCAGCCAGTCGAGCAGCTCGAAATAACCGCCCGCCATGCACAGTTCCAGACCCAGCTTGTAGAAGCGAACGCTGTCCCCCAGTTGTTCCACGCACTCCCGCGCACGCTTCGCGTCGTCGACGTCAAGAGCGAGTATCAGGCGTTCCTCGCAGGGGATTTCCGGGTGATTGACGGTGAGATCGGGCAAGGCGTGCTCCGCGAATGATCAGTCCTGTGCCGAGGGTCCGGCGCCGTTGTAAATGAGTCCGCCGCTTGCGGCGTAGCCGCGCAGCAGGTCCACCGCCTCGTCACGCAGCACGTCCTGCTCCACCTCGATGCCGCGCGCGGCCAGTGCGGCCTCCCAGGGCTGGGGCTTGACGCCCTCATCGAACCCGATGCCGCGCACGTCCTCGTCGCGGGCGGCGCACACCACCCGGCCGGACGACGCCCAGGGAATCGCGCCGAGGCACATGGCGCACGGCGCGGCGCTGGTGACCAGTTCGTAGTCGGGACCGAGATTATAACGGCCGAGCGCGCGTTCGGCGAAAAGCAGGGCGACCATCTCCGCGTGCAGGACGGAGCAGCGCTCGGCCTCCACGCAATTGACGCCGACCGCGACCAGTTGCGAGCGCGGCAGGTCGAAGACCGCCGCGGCGAACGGCCCGCCGGCGCGCCGCTCAACGTGTTCACGGCACAGTTCCAGAACGAACCGCATCCGCCCCTGCACTGAGGATGCGTCGGCCGGGTGGTTTGCACAGAACTTCGGAATCCAGTCGGGAAGCTCGAGTACGAAACTGCTCATCGGCCACGCAGCGCCTGCAGCGCGTCGCGGTAATTGCGCGCCCGTGCACAATCCTCCGCGGTATAGCCCTGCTCGTTACGAATCCGCGGATCGGCGCCGTACTTGATGAGCAGGCGCACGATGTCGGCGTGACCGCCCTGGGCGGCCTTCAGCAGCGGCGTCTCGCCGTGCTCGTCCTGGCAGTTCACCGCGGCACCTTCCTCGACCAGTTCGACGAATTTCTTCTGGTCTCCAGCCCGCGCGGCCTCCAGCAACTCGTAGTCGAGTTTCTCGATCTCGGTGGTGATCTCCGAATTGATGATCAGGGTCGGCAACTCGCTACGGCAGTAGCGGCACAGGATCGCCTCGGACTTCACGAACTCGGCACAGAACGGGCACTGCCGCTTGTACACGTGGCCATGGGAAAACGGCTGCGAACGGGTGATCGCGTGACCCACCTTGGTCCCGGTATAGCGGCCCATTCCGATCATGCCGAGAACCACGCCGATCACCACCAGGATCAGGCCCCCGAGCGGCGAGGCCACCATGTAGAGGATCACCCCGGCCAACAGGATGAAGCCACCGACAATCAAGAGGATCATATTTTACTTCCCTGCGACCTAGATAAAGGATAGCAAGCCCGCCCGCCACGCCACCGGCTGCGCCGCAATGCCGGCAGTATATCGGTAAGCCATTTAAATCAGATGTTTGTGTGACAAACGAGATGTACTATCTTATAAATTGAACACAAATTGGACAGGTGTCGATGGCCAAGGGAAAGGAAGAGGGCGACGAGAAGCCTGAACTCTCGGATGCCGAGCGGCTGCAGCGCATGGAGACGTCGGTACGCTTCAACAAGCTGCTGTTGATCGTCCTGGGCGCACTTTGCATCATCCTGCTCAGCGCGGTGATCACCGGCACCATCGTGATCCAGCAGAGCCTCGACAAGGCCCCCGCTCCGGCGGAGGAAGAAAAGCTCACCGATGCCGCGGGTGAAGCCGCCCCCAGCCTGCGCAAGCGCCTCGCGGCCATCGAGGCGACCCAGGGCACCAACGCCGCCCGCATGGACGAGATCCAGAAGGCCACAGCCAGCCTGCAAATCATCGAGCGCACCGGACAGGTTGAGAAGATGCTGGAAATCCTTCGCCAGCAGGAACGTGACTACCGGGACCTGATGATCAACCTGAAAGCCGGGATGCACGACCTGTCGCGCATGGTCCCGGGTTCACGCACCTGGCTGGAGGAATACAACGAACGCATCGATCGCGGACTCGCCAACAGCCGCGAACGCGAAAAGCGATTGCGCGAGGTGCCCGAGATCAGGGAGCCGGCCGGCGCCTAGCCCGGATTGGGTGGCGCGGCATCCAGCTTTTCAAGATCCGCCAGTTCCAGCAACTGCTGCTCAACCTCCTGCATCAGCGCATCGCGGGTTTCCAGGCTGTAAGTGGAAGCATCGATGGGGCGGCCGATGTGCAGGTCGACCTCGCATCCGACGAACACCGAGGTGGTATCCGGAGGCAGCACGTTCCGGGCGCCGCGAATGCCCAGGGGGACGATCGTGGCCCCGGTGTCCAGCGCCAGCATGAAACCGCCCTTCTTGAATGGCTGCAGTTTGCCGCTGCGGGAGCGGGTGCCCTCGGGCGCGATCCAGATGATCACGCCGCTCTCCATCTTCTCGCGGGCCCGCTCCAGGTCCTTCAGAGCCTGCTCGCGGTTGGCGCGGTCAATGGCGATGAACTCCGCGAGCTGCAGGCCCCGCCCCCATACCGGGACCCGGAACAGTTCCTTCTTGGCCACCATGCGGATCGACCCGTCGAGCGCGGCGAAGGTCAGGGGGATGTCATAGTGGGACGCGTGATTGCACATGAGAATGTACGCGCGGCCCGGCTCGAAAGTGAATTCATGGGGGTTGTGCACCACGAACTGCAGGTCAATGTACTGCAGCAGCTTGCGCGCCCACCAGCGCAGCGTGTGGTCGGCAAACTCGCGGGTGAGGGTGCCGCGGGCGGCCTTCCAGATCGCGATCACCGAGATATAGAGGGTCACGCCGACACTGCACAGCAGTATCCATGCCCAACGTAACGGATTGACCCTGCGTCCCGGCTTCATGTCGGACCAAATTTCGCGATCTACCCGGGAAAATATAGCCGATGGCAGGTCCGGGTTCCCGCAGGGGAACTTCGGCCCAACCCTCTGCAGACAGGCGCAGACTTATCTCTTCTTGGATTTCACCTGTACCGAGGGAGTGACCCGCAGGACCTCCTCGATCGTGGTCTCACCCGCGGCAACCCGGTATGCGCCACTCAGGCGGAGGGTGTGCATGCCTTCCTTGTAGGCGACGCGCCGCAACTCGGCGATGTCCGGATCATCGTGAATCATTTCGCCGATGGTCTCCGACATGGGCAGGATCTCGAACAGGCCGGCACGCCCCAGGTAGCCGGTGTCACGACACTCCAGGCAGCCGACCGGCACCATGACCTTCTTGGGCACCGCCGCACTCCAGGGCCGCACCAGCATCTCCCAGTCCTCGCTGCGCACCTCGCCCTCGGTCTTGCAGTGGGGGCACAGCGTGCGCACCAGGCGTTGCGCCATGATCCCCGCGACCGCGGACTTGACGAGGTAGGGCGCGACCCCGATCTCGAGCAGGCGGGTGATCGCACTGGGTGCATCGTTGGTGTGCAGGGTGGAAAAAACCACGTGCCCGGTGAGCGCGGCCTGCACCGCCATCTCGGCAGTTTCGAGGTCGCGGATTTCGCCGACCATGATGATGTCCGGATCCTGGCGGAGCAGGGCGCGAACGCCGGCCGCGAAGGTGAGGTCGATGTTGTGCTGTACCTGCATCTGGTTGAACGCCGGCTCCACCATCTCGATGGGGTCCTCGATGGTGCACAGGTTGACCTCGGGCGTGGCCAGGCTTTTCAGGGTCGAGTACAGGGTGGTGGTCTTCCCGGATCCCGTGGGCCCGGTCACCAGGATGATCCCGTTCGGCTGGTTCACGATCTGCAGCCAGCGCTGGTAGTCCTCGCTGCCGAAGCCGAGTTCCGCGCTGGTCTTCAGCAGCACCTCGGGATCGAAGATCCGCATCACCATTTTTTCGCCGAACGCCGTTGGCAGGGTGGACAGGCGCAGTTCCACCTCGTTCCCCTCCGGGCTGCGCGTTTTCAGGCGCCCGTCCTGCGGCCGCCGCTTTTCCGCAAGATCCATGCGCCCGAGGATTTTCAGGCGGGCGGTGACTGCCGTCATGACCTGGGCCGGGAAATCGTAAACCTGGTGCAGCACGCCATCGATGCGGAACCGTACCCGCCCGGAATCGCGGCGTGGCTCGAGGTGAATGTCGCTGGCGCGCTGCTGGAAGGCATACTGCAACAGCCAGTCGACGATGTTGACGATATGCTGATCATTCGCATCCGGCGCCTTGAGATCGCCGAGTTGCAGCAACTGTTCGAAGTTACCGGTGCCCTTGCCCTTGTCCCGCGCATCATCCGCGGTGGCGCCGCTCACGGACTCCGACAGGCGGTAAAACTCGATGGTGAAGCGGTGGATATCCGCGGGATTGGCGACCATGCGCGTGATCTGCTTGCGCACCACCTGCCCGAGACCTTCCTCCCAGTTGTCCAGGAATGGCTGGGCGCTGACGATGAACACCTCGTCTTTGCGCACCTCCACGGCAAGGATCTTGTGTCGCTGGGCGAACGCGTAGGACATCACCGCGGTCACCGCGGCGACGTTAATCTTGAGGGGGTCAATATGGTAAACCGGCTGCCCGGCCCATTCGCCCAGCCACTCTGTCAATGCATCGATGTCGAGAATCCGGCCCGGACGCGCCAGGTCCTCGATCTCGTGGAGGGCCACGACCTGCAGGGGGTGAAGGTGGGCGCGATCAGTGCCACGCGGCGCCATGATGATCTCCTCGGCCGTCCGCTGCTCAATGCGGCGGGACGAGACGAGGCCCTCCAGCACGCCCCGCAGGTCGAGGACAGTGCCGTCAGGAACCGGTTGTGGCTGAACACTGGCCATTGGCAAGCACCCGTTGACTGGGGCAGTCGCGAGTTGCGCCGGGCGGAGTTCGCGACCACCATTCATTTGTAATGTAGTGTACCGGATTCCCTGTCGCCTTCTGTGCCGACAAGGCTCTATACTTCAGCACAAGTGGTCGTCGAGGGGCCCGACATGCCGATCAACAATCCGTTTGCCAACCTCTTCGGACGCTCCCCGTTCGGACCCATGCAGGCACACATGGCCAAGGTGAATGACTGCGTGGCGGAGCTTGTCCCGTTCATGGAGGCAGTCATCGCGAACGACTGGGATCGTGCCGAGATGCTGCAGAAGCGCATCTCCGATCTCGAAAACGAGGCGGATGCCATCAAGCATGATGTGCGCTCCCACCTGCCCAAGCAACTGTTCCTGCCGGTTCCACGTTACGATCTGCTGGAACTCCTGCACATGCAGGATTCGGTCGCCAACACGGCTCGCGATATCGCCGGCATCATGCTGGGCAGGAAAATGCGCATTCCGGAGAGCATGGCGACCGACATCACCGGTTACCTGAAAACCTCGGTCACCTCGGTCGAACAGGCCCACAAGGCGATGAACGAACTCGATGAATTGCTGGAAACCGGGTTCCTGGGCCGCGAGGTTTCCATCGTCGAGAAAATGCTCGCCCGCATCGATGAACTCGAGCACGAGGCCGACGCACTGGAGGTCGAGGTGCGCGCCAAACTGCTTGGCCTTGAGAAGGACCTTCCCCCCGTGGACGTGATTTTCCTGTACAAGGTGATCGATCATATCGGCGACCTCGCGGACCGTGCCCAGAAGTCCGGAAGTCGTCTGGAACTGCTGCTGGCCCGCTGAGAGGCGGACAACAACACCGGGAACCCGCGTAATGGAAATTATCGCCCAGCACGGAACTCTGTTTATCATCCTGGCCTGCCTGTTCGGGTTTTTCATGGCCTGGGGCGTGGGGGCGAACGACGTCGCCAACGCGATGGGCACATCAGTCGGCTCGCGCGCGCTCACCCTGCGCCAGGCCATCCTGATCGCCATGGTTTTCGAGTTTGCAGGGGCTTACCTGGCTGGGGGTGAGGTCACCTCGACCGTCCGCAAGGGCATCATCGACCCCGTGTTCATGGAGGACTCGCCCGACCTGCTGGTGTACGGGATGTTGTCTGCCCTGCTGGCGGCCGGCACCTGGTTGCTGGTGGCCACCTCGTTCGGCTGGCCGGTCTCAACCACCCATTCCATCGTCGGCGCCATCGTCGGATTTGCGGCGGTGGGCATCTCCGCGGATGCGGTGAAATGGGCCAAGGTGTACTCCATCGTGGCCAGCTGGGTGGTATCGCCGGTGATGTCCGGGGTCATCGCCTTCCTGATCTTCAAGAGCGTGCACCGCCTGGTGCTCGACACGGCGGACCCGTTCCGCAACGCGAAACGCTGGGTTCCGGTGTACATGTTCGCGGTCGGCTTCATCATTGCTCTGGTCACGCTGAAGAAGGGGCTCAAGCACGTGGGGCTCGATTTCTCCCCGGTGGAGGGATACGCGATTGCCATCGGTGTCGGCCTGCTGATCATGGCGATCGGGGTGATCCTGCTGCGACAGATCAAGGAAGACCCGATTGCGGACCAGTCGTTCCGCTTCTCCAGCGTGGAGAAGATTTTCGGCGTCCTGATGATCTTCACCGCCTGCGCCATGGCATTCGCCCACGGCTCCAACGACGTCGCCAATGCAGTCGGCCCCGTTGCAGCCGTGATCGGGGTGGTCAAGTCGGGCGGCCTCGTCGGGCAGAAATCGGCGATGCCCCCGGAAGTCCTGCTCCTCGGCGGGATCGGCATCGTGGTCGGGCTGACCACCTATGGCTACAAGGTGATGGCCACCATCGGCCGCAAGATCACTGAACTGACCCCCAGCCGCGGCTTTGCGGCAGAACTGGCTGCGGCGACCACCGTGGTACTCGCGTCGGGCTCGGGGTTACCGATTTCCACCACCCACACCCTGGTCGGGGCAGTGCTCGGCGTGGGCATCGCACGCGGCATCGCAGCCCTTGATCTCGGCGTGGTGCGCACCATTTTCCTGTCCTGGATCATCACCCTTCCAGCGGGCGCATTGTTGTCCGTCATTTTCTTCTACACCCTGCGCGCAATTTTCGGCTGAACGGCCGCCCGCTTTTCGCGCCCGCCCGTCTGCGCTATAGCTAATAGTCAGGCGGCACCGCCTGCCACCGGAATCCGGCCATGTCCGATGACCGCTTCACGGCCCGGATCAGGCATTTCCTGGACCCGGGTCCGTTGCCCGCGAGCCTGCGTGAGTCGTGGTTTACCGACGAGCGCAAGGCCATGCAACGGCTGCTCGCCGATGCCATGCCCCTGCGTTCCACGGAACAGCGCCTGCAGGGGCTCGCCCTCGAACTCGCGGACCACGTGCGCACCGAGGGGCGCGAGCACCCCGGGCTTGAAAGCCTGCTCCAGGAGTACGCGCTGGACAGCGAGGAAGGCGTGGTCCTTATGTGTCTCGCCGAGGCGCTGCTGCGGATACCGGACGAGGAAACCGCGCTCACCTTCCTGCGTGACCAGCTGGCGCACACCGCGTGGGACCACCATGTGGCCCACAGCCCGGCCCTGTGGGTCAACGCGTCCACCTGGGGGCTGCTGCTGACGGGTCGTTTCCTGGCAGGCAGCCCGAGCGGTCATGCCGATGTCATTGAAAAACTCGCCCACCGTCTTGGCGAACCGGTGCTCCTGGCCGCCGTGCACCGCGGAGTCGAGATCGTGGGCAGGCGCTTCGTCGCCGGCAGCGACATCACGGAGGCGATCGAGAACAATCGCGCGGAGACCGCGCGTGGTTACTGCCATTCCTACGACATGCTGGGTGAGGCGGCGCTGACCAAGGCCGCGGCCCGGGAATATTTCGATGCCTATGCGGGCGCCATCGAGGCCCTGTCTGGGAGCGCTCCTGCCGGAGCCGTGGCGCCCGGAATCTCGGTAAAGCTCTCGGCACTCCACCCGCGCTACGAGTTCGCCTGCCGGGAGACCACGGTTCCCGAACTGTCCGGGCGCCTGTTGGAACTCGCGCGACTGGCCCGGGAGCTCGACGTCACGCTGACCGTCGATGCCGAGGAGGCCCGCCGCCTGGAACTGGGCCTGGAGATTTTCGCGGCGGTCTACCGGGATGGTGGCTGGGGTGACTGGGAAGGCCTCGGCCTCGCCGTGCAGGCCTACCAGAAGCGCGCGCCCGGGGTGATCGACTGGCTGGCCGGGCTCGCGAATCAGGCCGGCCGGCAGGTCGGCGTACGCCTGGTCAAGGGCGCCTACTGGGACAGCGAGATCAAGTACGCCCAGCAACACGTACATGCCGGCTACCCGGTCTATACCCGCAAGGCCTGCACCGACGTTTCGTGGCTGGCATGCGCCCGCCGCCTGCTGGACACCGGCAATGCGTTCTATCCGCAGTTCGCGACCCACAACGCCCACAGCGTGGCGGCAATCATCACCCTCGCCGAATCCGGTGCCACCCCGGCCTTCGAGTTCCAGCGACTGCACGGCATGGGCAGCGCCCTCTACGACCGCGTGATCGAGGAGTACCCCCATGTGCCGTGCCGGGTTTACGCCCCGGTCGGCGAGTATCGCGACCTGCTGCCCTACCTGGTCCGCCGGCTGCTGGAAAACGGTGCCAACACCTCCTTCGTGCGCCATGCCGGCGACATCGACCTGTCCCTGGAGGAACTGGTGGCGGAGCCCGCTGTGGAGCTCGCGAACCTCGAGTCGATTCCGAACCCGGCGATTCCCCCGCCGCGCAGGCTCCACGCCGATACCCGGCCGGATGCACCCGGCGTCAATCTCGACGGGCACGACGAGCTGGCCGATGCATTGGAACACGTCGCACGCTTCTCCGGTCGTTACTGGGAAGCCAGGCCGCTGGTCGGTGGCGAGGACACCGGGACTGGTGATGGCGAGGAGCGGACCAGCCCCGCCGACCTGGGGCACCGCATCGGCATTTGCAACCCCGCGGACGCCGGCGACTGCGGCAAGGCCTTGGAAATCGCCAGCGCCGGCTTCCCCGCCTGGAACCGGGTTCCGGCAGAAACCCGCGCCGGAATCCTGGAACGCGCCGCCGGGCTGTACTGGGAACACCGTCACGAACTTGCCGCCCTGCTGGTGTTCGAGGCCGGCCGTACCCTGCGCAACGCCTTCGGCGAGATTCGCGAGGCCATGGATTTCTGCTACCACTACGCGGCCCTGTGCCGGCGGGAATTCAGCCGGCCCAGGAGGCTGCGCGGGCCGGCGGGCGAATCCAACCAGCTCGGGCTCGGCGGGCGCGGCGTGTTCGCCTGTATCAGTCCGTGGAATTTTCCGCTGGCGATCTTCACCGGACAGGTCAGTGCCGCCCTGGCTGCCGGCAACAGCGTGCTGGCCAAGCCGGCCGCGGCAACGCCCCTGACCGGCATGCGCGCGGTACAACTGCTCCACGAGGCCGGTGTACCGGCCGATGTCCTGCAGTTTCTGCCTGCACCGTCCCCCCTGTTTGCCCGCCATGTCATTGGCGACCCGCGTCTCGCCGGCGTCGCGGTGACCGGTTCAACCGCCACCGCCTGGTCGATCAACCGCGCACTGGCGGGCCGCGACGCGCCGATCGTGCCGCTGATCGCTGAGACCGGTGGCCAGAACGCCATGATCGTCGACAGTTCGGCGCTGCCGGAGCAGGTGGTCAGTGACGTGATGGCCTCCGCGTTCGACAGCGCCGGACAACGCTGCTCGGCCCTGCGCGTGCTGTTCCTGCAGGAGGAAATCGCCGAACCCGTGTGCACGATGCTTGCGGGCGCCATGCAGGAACTGGTGGTGGACCATCCGCTGATCCCGGGGACCGACGTCGGCCCGATGATCAGCCGCGAGGCCCGCGAGGCCGTTGCGCAGCACGCCGCATGCCTGTCGGAGGCTGGCCGTCAGATCGCTGCGGCGCCGGTCCCCGATGCGGCATGCCCTCCGGGTCATTACCTGGTACCAAGTTGTCACGAGATCCCCGGGATGGACCTGCTGAGCGGGGAGGTTTTCGGCCCGGTGCTGCATGTCGTCCGCTACCGGGCGGACCATCTCGACCGCGTGATCGCGTCGATCAATGCCACCGGCTACGGCCTGACGCTCGGCATCCAGAGCCGGATTCGGTCACGCTGGGATGAGGTCCGGCAGCGCGTGCGTGCCGGCAACGTATACGTCAATCGCAACATGATCGGCGCCAACGTCGGTGTGCAGCCTTTTGGCGGCCAGGGACTTTCCGGCACCGGGCCCAAGGCCGGCGGCCCCGATTACCTGCGCCGCTTTGCCGTGGAATCGACCCTCACCGTGAACACTGCCGCCATCGGCGGCAACCCGGACCTGCTCGGTCGCGGCTGAGGAGCCGGTGTTCCCCGCCCCGTGTAGTACACTGGATCACTTCTCCCTGTGAGTATTGCGCCATGGCCGGGGACACCCCCGATTTCGTCTCCATGCTTCGCGAACTGGTTGCCGCGCCATCGGTGAGCAGCACGCGGCCCGAGCTGGACACGGGCAACCGGGAGGTCACCGAGAAGCTTGCCGACTGGCTGCTCGACCTGGGCTTTTCCATCGAGCTTCTCGATGTCCCCGATCGCCCGGAAAAGGTCAACCTGATCGCCACCCTCGGGCACGGCAGCGGCGGCCTCGTGTTCTCAGGGCACACGGACACCGTGCCCTGCAACCCGGCGCGCTGGACGTCGGACCCGTTCACGCTGGATGAGCGCGACGACCGGCTCTACGGGCTCGGCACGGCGGACATGAAGGGCTTTTTCCCGCTGGCCATCGAGGCGCTGCGTCCGTACGTCGGCAGGCAGCTTCGCGAACCCCTGATCATCGTCGCCACCGCGGACGAGGAGAGTTCCATGCACGGCGCCCGCGCGCTGGCCGACGCCGGCAAGCCACGTGCCCGCTACGCGGTGATCGGCGAACCCACGGGCCTGGTGCCGATCCGCATGCACAAGGGCATCATGATGGAACGCGTCTCCATCCAGGGCCGCTCGGGCCATTCCTCGGACCCGGCCCTGGGCTGTAACGCGCTCGAGTGCATGCACGCGGTGATCGCCGAGTTGCTCGCGTGCCGCGACCAGCTGCAGGACGAGTTCCGCAATGACGCGTTCGCGGTGCCCACGCCGACACTGAACCTGGGCAGCCTCCACGGCGGCGACAACCCCAACCGGATTTGCGGCGCCGCGGAACTGGAGTACGACCTCCGGACCCTCCCCGAGATGCAGATTCCCGTGGTCCGCGACCGCCTGCGCAGCCGCACCCGGGAAGCCGCGCTGAAGTTTGGCGCCGAGATCGAGACCGCCGCATTGTTCAACGGCATCGAGGCATTCGAGTTACCGGCTGCCAGCGACCTGGTCGCCACCTGCGAGCAACTCACGGGTGAGGCCGCCCGCGCGGTCGCCTTTGCCACCGAGGCGCCGTATTTCGCCCAACTGGGCATGGAAACCATCGTGCTCGGGCCCGGCAATATCGAGCAGGCCCACCAGCCGGACGAATACCTCGCCATGGAGCGCGTGAACCCGACCATCCGCATCCTGCGCGGTCTCATCGAGCGCTACTGCATTGGCGACGCGCCGGAGCTGCCGCCGGACGCTGCCGGCACCTGAAACGCGTCCGCCACGACTGGTTTATCATTGCATTCATAGAACTTCACGGAGCATCCGGTCTTGGAACCGTCCCCCACGGCGGAACAGGTGCGCTGGTTTCGCAGCGCGGCGCCCTACGTTCACGGTCATCGTGGCAGCACCCTGGTCCTGATGGCGGACGGGGATGCCCTCGCGCACCCACACCGCAATCGCATGCTCCACGACGTGGCCCTGCTCAACAGCCTGGGCATCCGTATCGTGCTGTGCTTCGGCACCCGCCCGCAGGTCACCGCGCAGTTGCAGGCAGAGGGCATCACCTGCGAGTTCCACCAGGGGCTGCGCGTCACCACCGAGGCCATGCTGCCGGCGGTGAAAGCTGTCGCCGGGTCCCTGCGCATGGAAATCGAGGGGGCGTTCTCGATGGGCATGCCGGGCTCGCCGATGCAGGGCGCGCGCACCCGGGTCTGCGGGGGCAACTTCGTCACCGCGCGCCCCGCCGGCGTGCGTGACGGGGTCGACCTCGGCTTCACCGGGGTCCTGCGTCGCATCGACCGGAAGGCGATCCGGCAGGCCCTCGACGAGGGCATGATCGTGCTCCTGCCGCCCGTCGGGTTCTCCCCGAGCGGCGAGGTCTTCAACCTCTCGGCCGAGGACGTGGCCACCTTCTGTGCGACCCAGCTGGACGCGGACAAGCTGGTGGTGCTGACCGCCCTGGACGGCATACGCAATGAACAGGGCGCACTGTTGCGGGAAATGACCCCCGAACAGGCGGAGTCGGCGCTCGGGTCCGACACGCCAGAATCCATGCAGCGCCCGTTGCGGGCGGCGATCAACGCCTGTCGCGGCGGTGTGAAGCGCGCCCACCTGGTGAGCTTCGCCACCGACGGCACGCTGCTGACCGAGCTTTTCACCCGCGACGGCTGCGGCACCATGATCACCGGCGAAGACTACGAGGAACTGGCCTCCGCCTCGGTCGAACACGTGGGCGGCATCCTGCAGGTGATCGAGCCCCTGGAGGAATCAGGCGCACTGGTCCGCCGCTCGCGGGAGCTGCTGGAAAGCGAGATCGATCGTTTCACGGTGATCCTGCGCGACGGCTCGGTGATCGGCTGCGCGGCCCTGTACCCGTTTGCCGATGCCGCGGCGGGAGAACTCGCCTGCATCGCGATCGACCCCGCTTACCGGGACGCCGGGCGCGCCAGGAAGCTGCTGGCCAGGATCGAGGCGCAGGCCCGCGCGGCAAAACTCGAGACCCTTTTCGTGCTCACCACCGAGGCCCAGCACTGGTTCCTCGAAAACGGCTTTGCCGCCACTTCCCCCGATGACCTGCCCGGCAGGCGCCGCGAGCTGTACAACTACCAGCGCAACAGCAAGGTTTTCGCCAAGCGCCTGTAGTATCATTTCGCCGCCTCCGGACACCACCAGAACACACGGGTACTCACCATGTCGGACCAGGACAAGCGCAGGTATTCCTCCATCGTCGTCGATGGCGTCGAGCAGACGCCGAGCCGCGCCATGCTGCGCGCCGTGGGCTTCGGGGACGACGACTTCAAGCGTCCCCAGGTCGGCATCGCATCCACCTGGAGCATGGTCACCCCGTGCAACATGCACATCGACCAGCTTGCCCGCGAGGCGGCCTCCGGCGCCGACGCAGCGGGCGGCAAGAGCATCATCTTCAACACCATCACCGTCTCGGACGGCATCTCGATGGGCACGCCCGGCATGCGGTATTCGCTGGTTTCGCGCGAAGTGATCGCTGACTCCATCGAAACGGTGACCGGCGCCCAGGGTTTCGACGGGCTGGTCACCATCGGCGGCTGCGACAAGAACATGCCGGGCTGCGTCATCGCCATGGCCCGCCTCAACCGGCCGGCCGTGTTCGTCTACGGCGGCACCATCAAGCCGGGCAGCGGCCGCCGCGACATCGTCTCGGTGTTCGAGGCGGTCGGCGGCCACGCGAACGGCTCGGTTTCGGACATCGAACTGCTCGACGTGGAGCGCACGGCGATCCCCGGACCCGGGTCCTGCGGCGGCATGTACACGGCCAACACCATGGCGTCCGCCATCGAGGCACTGGGTCTGAGCCTGCCCGGCAGTTCCGCACAGGAAGCGGTATCCGAGTCCAAGCTCGAGGACTGCCGGCGCGCGGGCCGCGCGGTGCTCGAGTTGCTCGAGCAGGGCATCACACCGCGGGACATCATGACCCGCGAGGCCTTCGAGAACGCCATCACCGTGGTCATCGCCCTGGGCGGATCGACCAATGCCGTACTCCACCTGCTGGCCATGGCCCATTCGATTGGCGTTGAACTCGAACTCGACGATTTCACACGCATCGGCGCACGCGTGCCGGTGCTGGCCGACGTCAAGCCCAGCGGACGCTACCTGATGTCGGAACTGATCGAGATCGGGGGTATCCAGCCGCTGATGAAGACCCTGCTCGACGCCGGACTGCTGCACGGCGACTGCCTCACCGTCACCGGGCGGACCCTTGCCGAAAATCTCGCCGAGGTGGCCCCGTACCCGGAAGGCCAGGACATCGTTCGCCCCCTCGACGATCCCATCAAGAAGGACAGTCACCTGGTGGTGCTTTACGGCAACCTCGCACCCGGGGGTGCGGTGGCCAAGATCACCGGCAAGGAAGGCCTGCAGTTCACCGGTACCGCGCGGCCGTACCATTCCGAGGAGGAAGCCCTCGCGGCGATTCTCGAGGGCGAGATCGGCGCGGGAGACATCGTGGTGATCCGCTACGAGGGACCCCGTGGCGGCCCCGGCATGCGCGAGATGCTGAGCCCCACCAGCGCCATCATGGGCAAGGGCCTCGGCAAGGACGTGGCGCTGATCACCGACGGACGCTTTTCGGGGGGCAGCCACGGCTTCGTGGTCGGTCATGTCACCCCGGAGGCGGCCAGCGGCGGACCGCTGGCACTGGTCGCCGACGGCGACCGCATCACCATCGATGCCGAGAAGCGGGAGATCACCCTGCACGTCGAGGACGCCGAACTCGCCCAGCGGAAATCCGCATGGGCGCCACCGGAAGGCGAAAAACGCGGCGTGCTTGCCAAGTATGCCGCGCAGGTCAGTTCCGCCTCGGAAGGCGCGGTGACCGACAAGTACCTGGAGGACTGACGGGGCCCCGCACCTCGTCCCGGAGGGCGGGATGGGGTACAGTGACTGTACAATGTGCCGAGATTTCTATCTTTTTTACATTGTATAGATTCACCGCTGTCACCGGAGGTCTGCCCGACAATGTCCGCCCCCAGCGCTCTGCCCGAAGCCGAGATCACGCCATACCTGCTCGGTCCCTACGCCCCGGTATCCGAGGAGATCGTGTGTTCCGATCCCGAGGTGATCGGCGAGATTCCGCGCGACCTGCACGGGTGCTACTACCGTAACGGGCCGAACCCGAAGTATGCGCCGCGTGGACGCTACCACTGGTTCGACGGCGATGGCATGGTGCACGCCATCCATTTCGAGGATGGTGCCGCAACCTATCGTAACCGCTGGGTCGACACTCGCGCCCTGCGCGCCGAGACCGAGGCGGGGCAGTCGATTTTCGGCGGCCTCATCGAACCGGATTTCAGCAATCCGCTGGGGCCGATCAAGGACACCGCCAATACGGACGTCGTATTTCACAACGGCGAGATCCTGGCGCTCTGGTACCGTAGCGGCGAACCCCTGGCGCTGGACCCGGTCACCCTGGAAACCCGGGGCCCGCAGACGTTTTCCGGAACCCGGCCCTCGCCGATGTCGGCGCATGCCAAGGTCGACCCGGCCACCGGCGAACTGTTCTTCTTCCACTACGATCACCGGCCGCCATACATGCATTACGGAGTGATCTCGGCAGACGGCCGTCTGCAGCACTGGCGACCGGTTGAACTGCCTGCGGAGCGTTTCCCCCACGATCTCGCGATCACCCGCAATCACGCGATCCTCATGGACCTGCCAGTGTATTTCGATCCGGAGATCCGCCGCCACGGCAAGTGGAAGATGATGTTCAACCGCGAACTGCCGGCACGCTTCGCGATCGTTCCACGCTATGGCGATGCGGCGGTCACCCACTGGTTCGAGGCCGAACCCTGTTACATCTACCACGTGATCAACGCCTGGGAGGAAGGTCCCGAGGTGGTCATGGACGTGTGCCGCGTCGCCGACCCGGTCCCCGCCGGCAACCCCGGCGACAGCGCCCTGGAACGTGCGCTCAAGAACCTCCGCATCCAGGCGCGCCTGTATCGCTACCGGTTCAACCTTGAAACCGGCACCACCCACGAGGCACAGACCGGCGAACTCAACACCGAGTTTCCGACCATGAACACCACGTACACAGGGGTGCCGTCGCGATATGCCTACGCGATGCACATCCCGGAAGCACGCACCCTGCTGTTCGACGGCATCGTGCGCCACGATAACCAGACCGGGAACTGCGACGTGTACCGCTGGGAACAGGGCTGGTATGGCAGCGAGGCGCCCTTTGCCCCGCGCATCGGCGCGACTGCCGAGGACGACGGGTACCTGGTAACCTTTGGCACCGACGCCGCCGGCGCCCACTCCGAGTGCCGCATCCTCGACGCCGCGAACATCGGCGCCGGGCCTGTGGCACGCATCCGCATCCCCGCGCGGGTCCCTCTCGGCTTCCACGCCTGCTGGGCGCCCGGCGGACAGTTGCCCGGCTGAATGGAGCACTGAACGCCATGAGCAGCAAACCCGTATTCATCCTCGGCGGCTACCAGACCGACTTTGCCGTCAAGTACTGCCGCGAGGGACGCTCTGTCACCGACCTGCTCGCGGACACTGCCGCGGGCGCGCTGGATGCCTGCGGCGTCGATGCGGAACGGATCGAGGCTGCCCACGTGGGCAACTTCGTGAGCGAACTGTATTGCGGACAAAGCCATCTCGGCGGGGTGCTCGCAGAGGCGGTACCCGGCCTCCGCGGCCTGCCCATCAGCCGCCACGAGGCCGCGTGCGCCTCGGGCAGCATGGCGGCCCTCGGCGCGATGACCGCGATCGAGGCCGGGCGACAGGACCTGGTACTGGTTACCGGCGTCGAATACATGCGCAACGTGGACGGTCGCACCGGCGCCAACCACCTTGCCGCAGCCGCGTGGGTGGGCAACGAGGGCCAGGCGGCGGAATATGCCTGGCCGTGGATGTTCAACCAGGTCCTGGAGGAATACGACCGCCGTTACGGGATCGATTACCGGCACCTGGCGGAAATCGCCCGCATCAATTTCGGCAATGCGCGCCGCAACCCCCACGCCCAGACCCGCGGCTGGCAAATGGACGAAACCAGCTTTGCCGAGGACGACCAGGCCAACCCGCGCGTGGAAGGCCGCCTGCGGCGTTCAGACTGCGCGCAGATCACCGATGGCGGCGCCGGGATCGTGCTGGCCTCCGAGGCGGGAGCGCGGGCCTGGGCAAAAGAACACGACACCAACCTGGAATCGATCCCGCGCATTCTCGGCTGGGGCCACCGCACCGCGCGCATCAGTTACGCGGGCAAGATCAGCGACAGTTGCGATCAGGAACGCATGTTCCCCCACGTGGCGGAAACGATCCGCGATGCATTCCGGCGCGCCGCGGTCCCCGGGGTCGAGGGCATTGACGGCATCGAGACCCACGACTGCTTCACCATCAGCGAGTACATGGCGATCGACCACTTCGGCATCACGCCACCCGGCCAGTCCTGGCAGGCCATCGAGGAGGGCACCGTCGCCTTCGGCGGTCGCCTGCCCGTCAACCCGAGTGGCGGCCTCATCGGCCTGGGACACCCGGTGGGCGCGACTGGCGTACGCATGCTGCTCGATGCTTCGAAACAGGTCACCGGCAGGGCGGGAGAATACCAGGTGCCCGGCGCAAAACGCTTCGCGACCCTGAACATCGGCGGCAGCACCACGACCACGGCCTGCTTCGTCGTCGGTCGATGAACCAGGCGTGGATCGGCACCCTGGCGCGCACCCCGGTGGCGCGCGCCGGGCGCCGCGGCGCGTTTGCCGGCGTGCGGCCCGTCGACCTGCTGCACAGTGTGCTCAATGCCCTGCGTGAACGCTTCCCGGAGGTGCCGGAGCAGGCCGGCGACCTGTTGCTCGGGTGCGTGGACGCGGTCGGCGAGCAGGGCGCCAACCTGGCCCGGATCGGCGTGCTGTACGCGGGCTGGCCGGAGCGCCTGCCCGGCATGACCGTGAGCCGCTTTTGTCCCAGCGGTCTGGAGGCAGTCAACCTGGCCGCGGCGCGCATCCGCTCCGGGCAGGACGAACTGCTGGTCGCCGGCGGCGTGGAGTCCCTGTCCCGGGTGCCCCTGTTCAGCGACAGGGGTGCATGGTTCGCGGACCCGGATGTCGCCGCGCGCACCCGCTTCCTCCACATGGGCGTCGCCGCGGATCTGCTTGCGGCCCGCGAAGGCATCCCGCGCGAGACCCTCGACGCATGGGCACTGCGCTCCCACCGACTGGCAGGCACGGCACGTGGCGGAGACGCACATTTTCCCTCCGTGGTTCCGGTCAACGATGGCGACGGGACGCAACTGCTGGCCATGGACGACGCCTGGCGCGCGAACCCGGACCCGGAAGATTTCGCCGCGGCCGAGCCGGCCTTTGACGGGCCGGACTTCGCGGCCGCACGGAAACTCGCGGGCCGCGAGTCGGGTCTTGCCACGGTGCCGGCCCTGCACCACGCGGGCACTGCCCCGGCTCTCGCCGATGCCGCCGCCCTCGCCGTACTGGGCAGCCGTGAAGGCCTCTCGCGCTGCGGGCTGCCGGCGCGGGCCCGCGTCGTTGATTGTGCGGTCGCGGCCGCCGACCCGGTCATCATGCTCACCGCGCACGTCGACGCCACCCGCCGCCTGCTGGCGCGCAACGGTCTTGCTCCGGAAAACATCGACGTGTTCGAGATCAACGAATCCTTCGCGGCCAGCGTGATCCATTACCAGCAGGCGCTGGACATCGACCCTGACAGGATCAACAACCGCGGCGGGGCCATTGCCATCGGCCATCCCCTCGGGGCGACCGGCGCGGTATTGCTGGCCAACGCGGTGGAACGCCTGGAGGCGGAGGACAGGAACCTGGCCCTGGTCGCCATCCCCGGCGGCGCGGGGGTCGGCGTGGCGACCCTGGTCAGCCGGGAGGGTTCGTGAGCGCCGCCGGCGCACAACGCCATCACGGCGTTGCGGAGCGTTTCTCCCACCTCCTGCGCAGCCTCAACCTGTCCCGCGAGGAATTCCTGGAACGGATCGACCACGCGGTCACCGACTCCAGTTTCTTTTCCATCGCCAACGGCCACCGCAAACCGAGCCGCGCCCTGGCGGTGCTGATCGAACGGACCTGGGGTTTTCGCGCCGCCTATCTGCTGGAGGGCGAGGGCGAACCCTGGGTCGATGCGCAACCGGGCGCCGACGCCGGCCTGTCCGCGGACGAGCAGGAAATCGTGGACTTCATGCGCGCATCGACCGCCAACGCGGAGGAGATCCGGCGCAGCAAGGACCAGCGCGAGATCTGGTCGCGACTGGCCCGACGCAACCAGCGCGCCACCGCGCAGTTGCGCCAGCACGGCCAGACCGGGGAAGGTCCCGACCGCGAACAGTATCCCCTGCTCTGCCAGCTCACCTTCACCGAATCACACCGCGTCGCCGAGCATTTCAAGCGCTACCTGGACCTCCACCATGAACGCCGCATCCACCGCCTGAACACCCTGTTCGTCAGCCAGTTCCTCGACGAGATCCCGCGCGTTCACCTGGACGCCACGGAACGCAAGGCTCTGAATCGGATCATGAAGCCGCTGCTGAGCGCACGCAGGAAACAATTGGAAGATATCGATGCCGCGATCGGCCGGGCCCGGGAAACACTGCTGGGCATCTGCGACATGGAACTTCCCGCGGATTACCTCTCGCGCACCACCGACATGCCCACGGCCACGACTACCCCCGAACAACAACTGCGCGGGCTGGTGGAGGAGATCGAAAGCGGTGCCCACGGCGACGAGGCCCGTAAACTCGGCGGACGCCTGCGCGCCACCCTCGAGGCGATGTCTGAGCCGGGAGCTCAGACCTTCGCGCACCTGATGCGCCGGGTCACGAGGCGTATCCTGGAACAGCTCGAACCAGGCGCAAGTACACCGCCCGTCACCGATGCGGAAGAGATGGAAGCTCGCTACGCGCTCAGCATCCGGACCCTTCTGCGCTGACCCGGCGCAACGTGGCGTGCCGGTAATGCCAGCCGCCACCCTCCGCGGGCAGCACCTCGCGAACATCCGAGACCTCCCACGCAGAACGCTCAAACTCGGGAAACAGCACATCGCCATCGACGTCGGCCAACACCTCGGTGAGATAAATGCGATCCGCGAGCGGCAGGGCGAGCGCATACAACTGGGCGCCACCGATCACCATGATCTCGTCAACGCCGTCGATCAGGGCCACGTCCCGCGCCAGCTCCAGAGCGGAATCCAGGTCAGGACAGCGCCGTGCACCTTCCGCGCCGAACTCCGGATTGCGGGTCACCACGATATTGGTGCGCCCCGGTAGCGGCCGGCCGATGGAATCCCAGGTCCTGCGCCCCATGATGACGGGCTTACCCATGGTCAGGGCACGGAAATGGCGCAGGTCGCCCGGCAGGTGCCAGGGAAGTTTCAGACCACGCCCGATAACCCGGTTCCGGGCCATGGCCACCACCAGGCAGATATCCGGGACCGAACCGGCTTCAGGTTGTTCGGTGGCCATGCCGCCTCCCGTGCTGATCAGACACTTTTGGTTTGGTTCGATGCAGAAAGCTCACGACGGGTCGATCCTTCTTGGAAGATCGCCATACGTCGCGCCATTGTACTTCAGCCTGGCGGGCCCGCCTGCCCATCGCGTTCCATGGCCCGATCGACATCTGCCGAAGACCCCGGCCACGGCTTCGTCCGCTTGACGGACGCTGGCAGCGACCACGCCATCTATACTCGGCATTTGGGCCCCTGTAGATAAAGAAGGCTCCCGGCGAATGCACTTCCCACGCGCTGCCAGGGTTCCGGCCCGCCATACCGCCGTCTGGCTGGCGATGGCCTGCCTGTTTCACGCGGTCTGCGGCCAGGCGGCAAGCGGCGTACAACCCCTGATCGCCACCGAGGCCCTCGACCAGCAGAACCTTGGTCCCAACATCGAGTATCTCGCCGACCCGGACGGGCAACTGACCATCAGCGACATACTCACCGGCAGGGCCGCGGCCGGGTTCAGGGACCTCGAAAACGACAACATCAACTTCGGCTACACCAGTGTCGGTTACTGGTTCCGGTTCCGGATCCAGAACCCCTTCGATCAGGACATCGACCTCTACCTCGAGGCCCGCTACCCGCTCCTTGATCACGTGAGACTGCACAAGCCGGGTGCGGACGGAACCTACCTTGAAGTCGGGATGGGCGACCACCAGCCCTTCGGATCCCGGCCGCTGCGCTTCAACATTTTCGTCGACCGCCTGCATATCCCGGCAAAGTCCACGCAGACGTTTTACCTGCATGTGCGCACGACCAGCACCTTCGACGTGCCGCTGTTCGTCAGCGCGACAGATCCGTTTATCGAGCATGTGCATGATGCCCAGTGGGTACTGGGCATCTTCTACGGCGTCATCTTCGGTCTGATCGCGTACAACCTGTTCATCTATTTATCCACGCGGGAAAAGGCCTTCCTGTTCTACGTGCTCTACCTGGTTTGCACCTACGGATACTCGTCGGCGCTGGATGGCATTCATTTCCGCATGTTTCCCGACGCGGTCGGCTGGCAGCAGTACTCGATTTACGTCTCCGCCAACAGTTCCGTTGTTTTCCTGTTCCTGTTCGCAATCGAGTACCTCGCCCTGCGCGAGGTGGGCGGCTGGATGCTGCGGCTCACCCGCTTCGGCCTCGGGGTGAACGTCGCAGTCATCCTGTCCCACCTGGTGCTGGACATCACCATCACCGCGAAACTCGCGGTGATGGTCGGCATTCTCTCGTTCATCTATGCCATGGTCATCGGCGTGGTGCGGCTGATGCATGGCTATCGCGCGGCCCGCATCTACGTGTTGTCCTTCGGCGTGTTCATCTTGATGGGCATCGTGGCGATGCTCGCCGCCTGGGGCATCCTGCCGATTTTCGAACTGTCCCTGTACGGCTTCAAGATCACCATCCTGCTGCAACTGATCCTGCTGTCGCTGGCCCTCGGTGACCGCATCAACATCCTCAAGGAACGCGAGTTCAAGCTGGAGAAGGAGGCCATCTCGGCCCACGCGGAAAGCAAGGCGACCAGCGATTTCCTGGCCAAGATGAGCCACGAGATCCGCACACCGATGAACGGTGTGATGGGCATGGCGGAACTGCTCGGCGACACCCCGCTGAACCGGATCCAGAGTCATTACCTCAACGTCATCACCAGTTCGGGCCGCGCCCTGCTCGGCGTGATCAACGACATCCTCGATTATTCCAAGATCGAGGCCGGGAAGATGGAACTCGAGGAGATCGACTTCAATCTCGAGGAACTCGCCAACGAGTGCGTCTCCGTGTTCTCCCTCAAGGCGGACGAAAAGAATCTCGAATTCGTGCTTTCCATCGAGCCGGAGACCCCGGTGGCGCTACGAGGTGACCCCACCCGCCTGCGCCAGGTGATCCTCAACCTGATGGGTAACGCGTTCAAGTTCACCGATCGCGGCCACGTCATGCTGAAGGTCCGCCCGGTGCGCAATTCGAACAACAACCCCAACATTCATTTCGAGATCTCGGATACCGGAATCGGCATGACCGAGGACGTGCGCCGCAAGTTGTTTGCATCGTTCACCCAGGCCGACGCGTCGACCAGCCGCAAGTACGGCGGCACCGGCCTGGGACTGGCGATCTCGAAACAACTGGTGGAACTGATGGGCGGCAAGATCGGCGTCAACAGCAAGCCGAAACAGGGCTCGACGTTCTGGTTCAATATCCCGGAGGTTGATGCGCTCAACCCGGAAGAACTGCCCGCCTTCCGCAAGGTCGAGCTGGGCCGGTTCCCGATGCTGATCGTGGACGACCAGACCCAGTTCTGCAGGGTCATGCAGGAGGAGATGCTGCCCCTGGGGGTGAGTGTCGACATCGCGCCCAGCGGCAAGATCGT
>JBFGWM010000003.1:0-28851 GCA_041588495.1 Pseudomonadales bacterium
CGCCTTGTAGCCGAGGGCAAGGTCGGCCTGCAACGCCTGGGCCAGATTGGCCACCTTGAGCTGTTTTTCCTTCAGCAGTGCCGGCTGGTTCAGGAAGTGTTTGCCGAGGGCCTCGCAGACATAGTGTACCGGGTCGCGGATCAGTTCCAGGAGCTGGAGGCGGGTAGCACTGTCGACCACGAGGTGGCCGAGTTCCTCGACCGTGGTATAGACCTGCCGGGAGGTCTCCCCGATGTTCGCCTTGGGAAGAGATTCCACCCACTTCTGAAATACCGGAACCGATGCCTCGCAAACGCTGAGCTTGTCGAGGTTCTGTTCCGGAATCTTGAGCCGGTAATCGGAAGTCACCGCGGGGTCCTCTCGGGTGCCGAATCAATATTATGGCTCATTATTATAAGGCAGTGACGGAAGTTGTGATGCCCGGTTGCCTCATTCACGGCAACGGCTCCACCCGGGTTCGGCTGTCACCGGCTGCTTGGCGAGCGTTCCGGGGACTTCCCGGACCAGGCGCGGCAGCAGAAAGCCCGAGGTCCGGTCACGCAGTGCGGCGTGCAGGCGCAGAGCTTCGGCCTCGGGTACCGTGAAATGTGCGCTGCCGGACACCTGGTCCAGGAGGTGGAGGTAATAAGGCAGGACCCGCCCACGGAGCAGGGTTTCGCCCAGTTCCGCGAGGGTTTCCACGCTGTCGTTCACCCCGCGCAGGAGGACGGCCTGATTGAGCAGGGTGGCGCCTGCCGCGGCCAGGCGGGCCAGTGCATTGATGACATGGGCGTCAATTTCCCGCGGATGATTGCAGTGGATCACGATGACCACGGGCAGGGGGTAGTCCCGCACCCACTCGACGAGCGCCGTGGTGACCCGTGCCGGAACCACCACCGGCAGGCGGGTGTGGAGCCGCAGGCGCCGGATGTGCGGGATTGCCGCCAGGTCGTGCCCCATGCGCTGCAGGCGGCTGTCGGACATGACCAGCGGGTCGCCACCGCTGAGGATCACCTCGTGAATCTCGGGGTGTCGCGCCAGCCAGGCCAGGATGCGTTTCCAGGCCTCGTCGCCGAGGCGGTTCTCGGCATACGGGAAATGCCGCCTGAAGCAGTAACGGCAGTGTACGGCGCAGGCCGGCCCGGCGAGCACCAGGGCGCGGCCGGGGTACTTGTGGACCAGGCCGGGAACCGGCAGCGCGTCCTGCTCCGCGAGCGGGTCCGCGGTGAAGCCGGGGGGCTGCGGGGCACTTTCCGCATGCAATGGGAGCACCTGGCGGAGAATGGGGTCGTCCGGGTCTCCGCGGCGCATCCGCGCCAGCAACGGTCGTGGGACCAGCACGGGGAACTGGCGGGCCGCGGCCAGCGCTCCTGGCCCGTCCGGCTCCCCGAGGCCCAGTTCGCGCAGCAGTTCAATGGGGTCACGGATCGCGCGGGCGATTTCCTCCTGCCAGGACACGGCAGGGGGTTCTGCACAGTCACGCGCGATCAGGGTATGATTAGCGCCCATTTCCCACCCCTTACCGCCAGTCAACGGGTAACGATTTATGGCGAACTATTCTACCAACGAATTCAAGTCCGGCCTGAAGGTCATGCTGGATAACGACCCCTGCGCGATTCTCGAGAACGAGTTCGTGAAGCCGGGCAAGGGACAGGCCTTCAACCGGGTACGTCTGCGCAACCTCAAGACCGGGCGGGTCTGGGAACGCACCTTCAAGTCCGGCGAGTCCATCGAGGCGGCCGACGTGATGGACATCGAGATGCAGTACCTCTACTGCGACGGTGAGTTCTGGCACTTCATGATGCCGGATACCTTTGAGCAGCATGCCGCCGGTAAGGAAGCGGTTGCCGACGCGGCCCAGTGGCTGAAGGAGCAGGACACCTGCACCGTCACCCTCTGGAACGGCGCCCCGCTGTCGGTGAGTCCGCCCAATTTCGTGGAACTCGAGATCATGGAAACCGATCCCGGTCTCAAGGGTGACACGGCGAGTGGCGGATCCAAGCCGGCGACCCTGAGTACCGGTGCGGTGGTCAAGGTGCCGCTGTTTCTGAATACCGGTGAGGTGATCCGGGTGGATACCCGCACCGGTGAATACGTCAACCGGGTGAAGGACGCCTGAGCGTCGCCGCGCGCCATTGAACCGACCTGAACTCCTGCGCCTGCGGGCGGACGTCCTGTTCCGGGTGCGCGCCTGGTTCAGGGAGCGCGGGGTCCTGGAGGTCGAAACGCCGCTGCGTTACCCGACGACCTCCAGCGAACCGCATCTCGCCTCGATTGCGGCCGGCCCCGGGCGCTACCTGCAAACCTCCCCGGAGTTTCCGATGAAGCGCCTGCTCGCCTCGGGGAGTGGCGCGCTGTTCCAGATCTGCAAGGCGTTCCGGGCCGGCGAGTCCGGCCGCTTGCACAACCCCGAGTTCACCATGCTCGAATGGTACCGTCCCGGCCTCGGCAGCGATGAGCTGGCAGCCGAGGTGGCGGCACTGATCGCTGCAGTTGTTCCGGGGTGCGGGGCGCCCGAGTTCCATGACTACCGCCGCCTGTTCCTGGACATCACCGGGCTGGACCCCGTGCACGCGGAGGATCGTGAACTGGCGGCGTGCGCCGCCGACAGGCTCGATTTCAGGGCCGCCACGGACCGGGGAGGTCTGCTCGATCTCCTGTTCGGAGGGTTGGTCGAGCCGCGGCTCGATCCGCGGCGCCCGGTGTTCGTCAGCGGTTTTCCGCTCGAGCTGGCGGAGCTTGCAGCCCTGCGCGATGACCCGGATCAGGTGCCGGTGGCGGACCGCTTCGAAGTGTTTCTGGGGGGCATGGAACTGGCGAACGGGTGCCGCGAACTGCTCGACGCGCAGGCGGTACGCAAACGCTGGGAGCGTAACAATCGTTGTCGGGCGGCGGCGGGTCTGCCGGAAATCCCGGTCGACGAGGCGCTGCTCGCGGCGCTCGACGGGGTTCCGGCGTGTTCCGGTGCGGCCCTCGGGGTGGACCGCCTGCTGATGATCGTTGCCGGGGCCACCCGTATTGCGGAAGTGCTGGCCTTTCCGGATGACGGTGGTGGGATGTTTTGACCTGGCCCGTTCAGTCTTTTTTCTTGCGCGATGCCGGGCGGGTTTTCCCCAGCAGCGTGCCCAGCACCGTGGTGTCGCCGGCTGCCAGTTCCGGGTTCCAGTCCACCATGCCCTCCGGAAACACCACGATGACCGTGGACCCCAGCAGGAAACGGCCCATTTCCTCGCCGCGGTCGAGGGTGACCGTGGGCGCCGATTTGCCATAGCGCTCACTGCGCAGGCGGCGTCCGGCCGGCGCGACCAGCCCTGCCCAGACGGTCTCGACACTGGCGACGATCATCGCGCCAACCAACACCATGGCCATCGGGCCTGCGCTGGTATCAAAAATTGCCACCACACGCTCATTCCGCGAGAACAGTTCCGGAACCAGTCGCGCCGTGGTGTCGTTGACCGAGAACAGCTTGCCCGGGACATAGACCATCTCAGTCAGGGTGCCCTTGTACGGCATGTGTACGCGGTGATAGTCCCGTGGCGAGAGGTAGATCGTGGCAAAGCTGCCGTTGCGGAACGGTTCGGCGCGCTGTGCGTCGCCCCCGAGCAGTTCCACCAGGCCGAAGTTGTGTCCCTTGGCCTGGAAGATGCGGTCGTCGGTGATGGTGCCGATCTGGCTGATCGCACCATCGGCGGGACAGGCGATCTCGTTGCGGCCTGACACCACCGGGCGTGCATCCTCGCGCAGGGCCCGGGTGAAAAAGGCATTGAAGTGTTCGTAGGCGTCCAGGTCGGGTTCTGCCGCTTCGGCCATGTTGACCTGGTAGATGCGTGCGAACTGGTGAATGAACAGGGTTTTCAACCAGTCCCAGCGACAGTTGGCGACGGCGCCCGCCAGGCGCGAGATGGCGTGCTGGGGCACGATGTGCTGCAGCAGGACGAAGAGTTTCTCGAGATTCATCTGTGTTTACCCTGCGGTTCAGTTTGCGACGGGCGTGTCAGGATCGTTACCCCATTCGGACCACGAACCCGGATAGGCACGAATTTTCGGGTAGCCCAGGATGCGTGCCACCAGGTAGGTGAATCCCGAGCGGTGGTGGGTCTGGCAGTGGGTGACGATTTCCCGGTCGGGCGTGATGCCCAGCGCCTCGAGCTCTGCGCGGATGGCGTCCGCATCGCGCATGCGCAGGCCGCGCGCGGCATCCATCGCCAGGGTCCACTCGTAATTGCGGGCGCCGGGGATGTGTCCGCCCTTGCGTGCCAGGACCCGTTGGCCGCAATACTCGGCAGGGGAGCGCGCGTCCCAGATCACCAGTTCAGGGTCTTCCAGGTGGGCGAGCAGGTATTCGCGGTCGGCGACCGGCTCGTCGCGGTAGCGAACCTCGATGTCGCCGGGCTCGCGACGCACCGCTTCATTGCTGACCGGCAGTTGGCAGTCGAGCCAGGCGCGCAATCCGCCGTCCAGGTAGGAATAGTTGGTGTGGCCGATGACATCCAGGGTCCAGATCAGGCGTCCCGCCCAGCCGCCGCCCTCGTCGTCATATGCGACCACGTGGAGGTCGGAGCGCAGCCCGATCTGGCGCAGGGCCTGTTCCAGTGCCGCGGGGTCCGGGAGATTCCCGGTGGCCGGTTGTACCCCGGAAACCAGTTGCGATGGCGACAGGTGCACTGCACCCGGCACGTGCACCTGCTGGTAGGTGGCGTCCTGGCAAAGGTCGACGATGAGCAGGCGCTCGTCGCCCAGTTTCGAAGCCAGTTCCTCCGGCGGGAGCAACAGCGGTAATTCGGGGGTGCCTGGGGGCATGTCGGGTATCCGGCGTGTCCGTTTTGCAAGTGCCGAATATTACAGGAACTTCCGGAATCCTGTCAGGCCGAGGTGCGGGCCAGGGTCTCGAGGCCGCGGGCCGCGCTCTCACAGATCGCACGGACGCCCTTGAACTCGGCCGCCTGCAATGGGGCCGCCGAGTCGCCGGCATCGGCGTATACGATCGCCACGCTCCGTCCCGAGGCCACGATCGGCACGATGAAGCAATCCTGTGCATCGCAGGCGGCGAGGAAATTCGGTGGGGTGATGGGCCGGAGTTTCCCGCGGTTCTCGGCGCGCAGCCACAGGGGCGCCGCCTTTTCCAGCAGGCGGTCGAAGAGGTCGTCCGGCTCAACCTGCAGGACCAGCCTCGGCAGGGCGTGCCCGGTCTCGAAGCCGCTGGCGAGCTGTCCCCGCAGGGTACGCTCCTTCGGGCGATACACGGCCACGAGTGCGCGGGGAAGCCGCAGGCCCAGGTGAACCGCGTCAAGGGTGGTCTGCAGGATGGCGAGCAGGTTCGCCGGTGGCCGTGGGTCGCCGGAAAGGGCCCTCATCGCCGACCGGACCCGGGCCAGGTCGGGACGCCGGACCGGGCAGAACGGCGGCGGCGGGGGTGGCGGTGGCAGCAGCAAACGGCTGCCGGGCGAGTAAGTCCCGCGGCCGCGGAATTCCCGCGATGCGCGCGCGGCGGTGGCGTGAATGCGCGTCGCGGCGGCGTCATCCTCACATTGCAGCAGACGGGCGGCAACCCGCTTCCAGCGCCGCGCGCGGCGGTCGTACCAGTCAAGGTTTGCGGCCAGGGCCAGGAGGTTACCCAGGCACACGTAGGTGCTGTCATGCATGGTGAACAAGCGCATCGCTTCCTGGCGCAGCGAATCGCGGCTGCCGGTTCCGCGGCCGCCAGCCGGGCGCGACAGGGCGGCCCACAGCAGGGGGCTGTCCTGGGTGGCCCCGTCCAATACCGGCTCCATGAAGCGGTGCAGGGCAAAATGATGAAACCAGGCGCTGGCGAGTTGCAGCCAGGAGCAGCCCAGGGTCTCGCGCACGCGCTCCGCCATTCGCGGATCACCGCAGCCGTCGATGCGTCCCAGGCGTCGAGCCCGCGCCGGTTCCGCCAGGGCCAGGCTCCAGGCGGGCGCAAGCCACAGCATGCTCAGCCAGAACCCCTCCCGCGCGTTGGCACGGCGACGCAGGGTCAGCCACGATTCGACCTGGGCGGCGGCATGGTAGGCCGTTCCCAGCAGTTCGCGGTAGAGCAGGAGGCCCGGCTCGGTGGAGTCGGGGTCGATGACGTCGAGGTTCGCGGTGAGGCTGCGGAGGCGGGCGACGCCCAGCAGGCTGAGGGCGTGTTCGAGGTCACGGATGGCCACCTCGCGGCGCAGGCTGAGCGCGTTCGCCTCACGGAATACGTGGAAGCAGAGCGCCGGGTCTCCCGCCACCATGCGGCCGACGCTGCGCATGCTGGGATCGGATTCCACCAGCATCGCATCGAGCGCGCGCGGGGTGCCCGGAAGGATCGGCAGGGACTGCCCGCCGAGGCGGGCGACCCATGCCGCCGCGGCATCGGGGTTGTTCTTGTTGCCTTTGGCGGTCGTCATCGGGCCGGGTTCGCGCACCAGATTTTGCAGGGAGATGATAGGGCTATTAAGGACGTTTCAGCGCGATTCTTCCATCTCCGCCGCGAAAGCCTGGAAACTTTCCAGCCTGCGCGTCTGAATTTCCCCGTTATCCACGGCGGTCACGATTGCGCATCCGGGCTCGTCGCGATGCCTGCAGTCGCGGAAGCGGCAGGTGCCGAGGTGCGGTCGGAATTCCACGAAGCAGCGTTCCAGGTCGCGCCGGTCCATCGGCAGCAGGGGAAATTCCCGGATGCCCGGGGAGTCAATCAGGAGCCCACCACCGGCAAGGCGGTAGGAGCGCGTGGTAGTGGTGGTGTGGGTGCCGGTACGCGTGCTTGCCGAGAGTTCGCCGATCTCGACGACGGCGTCCGGGGCGAGGGCGGATACCAGTGAGGACTTGCCGACCCCGGACTGGCCCACGCAGGCGCAGCAGCGATCTCCGACCAGTTCCAGTACCGCGTCCATGCCCACGCCGGTGCGGGCGGAGCAGTGCAGGAGCTGGTAACCCAGCGTGGCGTATTCGGCCAGCCCGGCGCCGGCCTCGCGGTATTCCGGATCGTCGAGGTCGCACTTGTTGTACAGCAGCGCCGGCGTGATGCCGGCATGCTCGGCGGCCACCAGGTACTGGTCGATCACCCGCGGATCGGGTGGTGGCTCGGGTGCCGAAACCACCAGCAGCAGCTCGAGGTTTGCCGCGAGCACGCGGGCCTCGCCGCGGGGACCGGGCCGCGCCAGCTCGGTGCGTCGCTCGTTGCGTGAAAGGATGATGCCGGCACCGCCATCGAGGTACTCGAAGACCACCTCGTCCCCGCACACGATGTCGTCCAGGTTGCTGCGCAGATGACAGTGCACCGGTTCAACGCCGTCGAAGGGTTCGACTTCGGCATGCTGACCGAGCCGGACCCGCACCCGGCCCGTGCAATGTTCACCGAGCTCGCGGTCTACCCAGGTCTGTTCCTGCCGGTCGCGCACCCGGCGTTTCTGCTGCAGTGTCAGGCGGCGCTTGGCCATGCTTGTGGCGCGGTTCGGATCATCGGGTTTCCGGCCCCGGCGGGGAGGCGTGCCACGCCCCGTTCGGGCAGGGTGGAATAAAGTTAGCCATTATGGGAGCAGTTGTTACAATTACAAGGACGTCGCGGGGCTTGGGGACGCGTTCTAGACATGCTGTCAGAAACGAACCTGGTCTGGGTTGACCTGGAAATGACAGGGCTCGACCCGGACACCGATTACATTATCGAGATCGCGACGATCGTCACCGATCAGGATCTCAATATTCTCGAGGAAGGTCCGTCCATCGCGATCCGCCAGCCGGATGCGATCCTGCAGCGCATGGACGAGTGGAACACCACCCACCACGAACGTTCCGGCCTGACCGGCCGGGTGCGTGCGAGCGGCGTCGACGAGAAGGGCGCGGAGGAGGAGACCCTCGAGTTCCTGCGCAAGTATGTGCCGCCGGGACAATCCCCGATGTGCGGCAACAGCATCTGCCAGGATCGCCGCTTCATGTACCGGCACATGTTGGAGCTGGAGCGATTCTTTCATTACCGCAACCTGGACGTGAGCGCGATCAAGGAACTCGCCCGGCGCTGGCGGCCGGAACTGGTGGAAGGGTTCACCAAGAAAGGTTCTCACCTGGCCATGGAGGACATCAAGGAATCCATCGCCGAACTGCGCTACTACCGCGAGCACTTCATCCGGCTCTGAGAGCCTCCCGCTGACGTCCCAGCGCCCAGGCGATATGCTCGGCCGCCGCGGGGTCTTCGATATCCATTTTTCTCTCCAGCGCCATGGCGGCGCGGCGACTCGGCCGCGCGTTGCCCAGGGCGGTGGCCACGTTGCGGATCCAGCGTGCGTAGCCGAGCCGGCGCAGGGGCGAACCCTCGGTATTGCGGAGCCAGGTTTCCTCGTCCCACTCGAACAGTTCCACGAGATCGGGCGCGACCAGGGCCTCGCGGGCCGCGAACCCGGTTTCCCGGGTTTTCATACCATCCCGGTTCCAGGGACAGGCGAGCTGGCAGTCATCACAGCCGAACACGCGGTTGCCGACCAGGGGGCGGAGTTCCTCGGGCACCGGCCCGTGGTGCTCGATGGTGAGGTAGGAGATGCAGCGCCGGGCGTCGATTTCCCAGGGTCCGGTGATCGCCCCGGTGGGGCAGGCATCGATGCAGGCATTACAGCTTCCGCAATGCTCGCGCTCCCACGGTGGGTCGACGGGTAGTGGCAGGTCGGTGTAGATCTCGCCGAGAAAGAACCAGGAGCCGCCCTCGCGGTTGATCAGCAGGGTGTGCTTGCCCTGCCAACCCAGCCCGGAGCGAGCGGCGAGGGGCTTTTCGAGCACCGGGGCGCTGTCCACAAAGGCCCGGTAGCGGCCGCTGCCACCGGCATGCTCGCGGATGCGGTCGGCGAGGCGCGCGAGGCGGCGACGCATGAGCTTGTGATAGTCGCGTCCGAGGGCATATCGGGAAATGTAGCCGCGGTCGCGGTCCGCGAGCACCGCCTGCGGGTCGGTCCCATCCGGCAGGTAATCCATGCGCGCGGTGATGACCCGGATGGTCCCCGATTCCAGTGCAGCCGGGTGCAGGCGCTTCTCGAGGTGGGTTTCCATCCACTGCATGTCGCCGTGGTTGCCGGCCGCGACCCAGGCGCGTACTGCCTCCCGATACGCGGAGAGATCGGTGTCGGTGATCCCGACCTGCTGGAAGCCGAGTTCACTGCCCCAGGCGCGAATCCGTCCGGCCAGTGCGGCGTGGGCGTCGCTGGCGGGGAGCTCGGTCGCGGGTATACGCTCAGTGGAGGCCATGTCGGTCGCTTATAATCCGGGTTCTTTCGCGACCCTGCGGGGGCTGCGCAAAACATGAGTGACGAAATTTTACACAATCGCCTGTATCGAGCGGAACAGGTGCGCGAACTGGACCGGGTCGCCATCGAGGAATTCGGCATTCCCGGGTTCACCCTGATGCGGCGCGCCGGCAAGGCCTGTTTCCGGATCCTGCTCCGTCACTGGCCGGACGCAAGGCGGCTGGTCGTGGTTTGCGGCAGCGGCAATAACGCCGGTGACGGGTACATTATCGCCGGGCTGGCCGCACAGCGCGGCATCGACGTGCACCTGTGCCAGGTCGGGTCTGCGAGCCGTCTGCGGGGCGATGCGCGACGGGCGCGGGAATGGGCGACCCGGCGTGGCGTGACACCACGCAAAAAATTTCCCGACGGTCCTCTCGATCCGGACCGTGACGTGATCGTTGATGCCCTGCTGGGGACCGGTTTGTCGGGGGAGGTGCGTCCCGCCCATCGCGAGATGATCGGGGCGGTGAATGCTGCCGGGGCCCCGGTTGTGGCGGTCGACATTCCCTCCGGGCTGAGTGCGGACACCGGCATGCCTCTCGGCGCGGCGGTGCATGCCGACGTCACGGTTTCATTTATCGGCCTGAAGCAGGGCCTGTACACCGGCAGCGGTCCGGCCCATGCAGGGGTGGTCGAGTTCGAGGCCCTGAAGGTTCCGGCCGGGGTGTACGAGCGGGTGTCGCCGGAAGTCGAGCGAATCACCCCGGAGGTTTTCCTGTCCTGTCTTGCGCCGCGACCCCGTGACGCGCACAAGGGTGATTACGGGCATGTCCTGGTGGTGGGCGGTGATCACGGCATGGCGGGTGCGGTGGCGATGGCCGGCGAGGCCGCGGCCCGCTGTGGCGCCGGGCTGGTCAGCATCGCGACCCGCGCAGAGCACGTCGCCGCGATCCTCGCGCGGCGTCCGGAGATCATGGTGCGTGGCATTCGCTCGGCGCCCGACCTCGGGCCCATGCTGGCGCGCGCAACGGTGCTCGTGGTCGGACCCGGCCTGGGCCGTTCCGCGTGGTCGACGCAGGTGTTCCAGCAGGCGGTCGAGGCCGGGCTGCCGATGGTCCTGGATGCGGATGCGCTCAATTTCATCGCGCGTGGCGAGGTGGTGCAGGACTGGCGCGGGCCCGACTGTATCCTCACCCCCCACCCCGGAGAGGCGGCGCGCCTGCTCGGGTGCGATACCGTGGAAATCCAGTCCGATCGGTTTTCCGCGGTACGCCGCTTGCAGGCACGTTATGCTGCGACCGTCCTGCTGAAGGGTGCGGGAACCCTGGTGTGTGCCGCGGACGGTCCGGTGGCGCTGTGTGATCGTGGCAACCCCGGCATGGCCGGCGGCGGCATGGGCGACGTCCTCGGCGGTATCCTGGGCGGTCTGCTTGCCCAGGGTGTCCCCGCGCCCACGGCCGCGGCTGCCGGCGCCTGGCTGCACGCGACCTGCGCCGACCAGGCCGCAGCCGCCACGGGTGAACGTGGCCTGCTGGCCACTGACCTGCTGCCCTACCTGCACCGCCTGGTGAATCCCTGATCCATGAAATCTTTCCTGGCCTCAGCGGAGGCGACCGAGGCACTGGGCGCACGTCTTGCGGCCTGCCTGGAGCAACCCATGGTGATCTGGCTCAGCGGCACCCTCGGTGCCGGCAAGACGACCCTGGTGCGTGGCCTGCTGCGGGGCATGGGGCATACGGGCCCGTGCCGGAGCCCGACCTACACCATCGTCGAGCCCTACGAGTTCGATCTGTTACCGGTGTATCACTTTGACCTGTACCGTCTCGGAGACCCGGCGGAGCTGGAATTCATCGGCATACGCGATTACCTCGCCGGGGGCGGAGTGAGCATCTTGGAATGGCCGGAACGCGGCGCCGGGCACCTGCCGGAACCGGACCTCGAAATCCGGATCGAGCCCTGTCCGGGCGGTCGGGAAATCTGCATGCAGGGGCGAAGCGAGAGCGGCGCACGCCTGTGTGCCTGTGTCGGCGCACTTGAGAAATGATCGGTTTGCGTTCAAATTGTATTAAAAATGGGCCGGAGTGCCCGTTGCGCAAGGTTTGCCAAGGATAAGGATGTTGAAGGGATTTCTCGCCGCCCCCCTCATGCTGCTGTTACCGGTCCTCGCCTTTGGCGCGGAGGTCGCGGGCGTGCGCGTGTGGCCGGCCCCCGATCACGTGCGGGTGGTGTTCGACCTCAGCGGTCCCGCGACACACCAGGTGTTTACCCTCGAAAACCCGCACCGGGTCGTGGTCGATATTCCGCAATCGAAGCTGGTCACGGACCTGGCGGGCCTGCGCCTCGACGGCACATCGATCCGGCGCATCCGTAGCGGCGTCCGCGACCAGACCACGCTGCGCGTGGTGCTTGACCTGCAGACTGCCAGCAAGCCGCGCAGTTTCCTGTTGCCGCCCAACCCGCCCTACGGTAACCGCCTGGTGATCGACCTCTACGGTGACGATGGCAACGCCGCTCCGAGGGTGACCCGCACCGCCGCCGACAAGGTCCGCCAGCGGCGCGATATCCTGGTGGCCATCGATGCCGGGCACGGCGGCGAGGATCCGGGCGCCCTGGGTCCGGGCGGGGTGCGCGAGAAGGACGTGGTGCTTGCGATCGCCAGGCGACTTGCCAACCGCTTGCGTGCGGAACGCGGATACCAGCCGCTGCTGGTGCGGTCCGGCGATTATTACATCGGCCTGCGCAAGCGCACGGAACTGGCGCGGCGCAAGCAGGCTGACCTGTTCATTTCGATCCACGCCGATGCCTTCAAGAGTCCCAAGGCGCACGGGACCTCCGTCTACATCCTGTCGCCTGGCGGGGCGACGTCCGAAACCGCGAGCTGGCTGGCGGAACGGGAAAACCGCTCGGACCTGATCGGTGGGGTTGGCGGGGTGAGCCTCGGTGACAAGGACGACCTGCTCGCCGGGGTCCTCCTCGACCTGTCCATGACGGCCAGCCTCAGCGCCAGCGAGGGTGTCGGCGGCGAGGTGCTGAAATCCCTGGGTTCGGTCAACCGGCTGCACAAGCGCAGGGTGGAAAAGGCCGGCTTCGTGGTGCTCAAGTCGCCGGATGTACCTTCCATCCTGGTCGAGACCGGGTTCATTTCCAATCCAGCCGAGGCGGCGCGCCTGCGTACCCCTGCCTACCAGGAGAAGGTCGCCGAGGCCCTGTTTACCGGGGTCAAGGCCTACTTTGAACGGGTGCCCCCCCCGGGGACCCTGGTTGCATGGCTGCGTGAACAGAAGGGCGACCGCCGCTACGTGATCGAGCGTGGCGACACCCTGTCGGAGATCGCCGCGCGTCACGGGGTGAGCGTCGCCACCCTGCGCGAGCGGAACAAGTTGAAAAACGACCGCATCCGGGTCGGCCAGGTGCTTACCATTCCGTCTTCCTGATATGCTTGGCAGGGTCCGTCAGCCGGCCCTGCCCGATGTCCCGCATCCATCTGCTCGAACCCGCCCTCGCCAACCAGATCGCCGCCGGTGAGGTGGTCGATCGTCCCGCTTCCGTGATCAAGGAACTCCTCGAGAACAGCCTGGACGCGGGTGCCCGCAATATCGAGATCGAGGTGGAGCAGGGCGGCGCGCGGCGCATCCAGGTGCGGGATGACGGCGGCGGAATCGAGCCCGCCGACATGTGCCTCGCCCTGGCCCGCCATGCGACCAGCAAGATTGCCAGCCTCGACGACCTGGAACGGGTCGCCAGCCTGGGTTTCCGCGGCGAGGCCCTCGCCAGCATCGGCTCGGTTTCACGCCTGTCCCTGGTTTCGCGCACCGCGGACAGTGACTGCGGGTATCGCCTCGAGACTTCCGGCAGCCTGGCCAGCGGGGAACCGGAACCTGCCGCTCACCCCAGGGGCACCACCCTCTGCGTGCGCGACCTGTTTTTCAACACCCCGGCGCGGCGCAAGTTCCTGCGCACCGAGCGGACCGAGTTCGGACATCTGGAGGACGTCGTCAAGCGCATCGCCCTGAGCCGGCCCGGGGTCGGATTCAGCCTGCGTCACCAGGCGCGCACCGTGTTCTCCCTGCGCCCCGCGGAGGACGAGTCGGGCCAGGACCGACGACTCGCGTCCCTGTGTGGCCCGGCGTTTGTCGACAGCGCGATTCGCGTGGATGTCGAGCGGGGCGGACTGCGCCTGCATGGGTGGCTGGCGCAGCCGACGTTTTCCCGCAGCCAGGCCGACCTGCAGTTTTTTTACGTCAACGGCCGTAGTGTTCGTGACCGCCTGGTGACCCACGCCGTGCGCGAGGCTTACCGCGACGTGCTCTACCACGGCCGTCACCCGGCCTATGTCCTGTTCCTGGAAATGGATGCCGCCCAAGTTGATGTCAATGTGCATCCGGCCAAGCACGAGGTGCGCTTCCGTGAGGGCCGGATGGTCCACGACTTCCTGTTCCGCTCCATTCACCAGGTGATCGCCGAGGTGCGTCCCGGCGACGTGCAGGTCGAACATCGCGAGCATGCCGCGCTCGGCGAATCCGGCGGTACGCCGGTTTACCAGGGCGGACTGGCCATGGCGCCGGCACCGGGTCGGGTCAGCGAGGAACTGCGTGGCGTGGCCGGCCTTTATGCCCCGCCGGCCGCGGGGCACCGCGATCCCGCTGCTGCGGCCGCCGGGAATGCGCCGGTGGCACCCGACGGCAGCGCGGTGCCACCCCTGGGCTACGCGCTCGCACAACTGCAGGGCGTGTACATCCTTGCCGAAAATGCCGACGGACTGGTGATCGTCGACATGCACGCGGCCCATGAACGCATCACCTACGAGCGCATGAAGCAGGCTTATGACAGCGCATCCGTGGTCTCCCAGCCGATGCTGGTCCCCCTGCACATCGCGGTGAGCGAGCGCGAGGCCGACTGCGCGGAAGCCGAGGCGGCGTTCCTCGAATCTTTGGGCGTGCGCGTGGAGCGCAGCGGCCCGGAGTCCCTGACCGTGCGCGAGATTCCCTCCCTGCTGCGCGAGGCGGATGTCGAGCAGATGGTGCGCGACATGCTTGCCGACATGGTTACCCATGGCACCACCAGCCGGATCCGCGCCCACGTGGAGGACATTCTGCGCACCGTGGCCTGCCACGGCTCGGTGCGCGCCAACCGACGCCTGACAGTGCCCGAGATGAACGCCCTGTTGCGCGACATGGAAGCCACCGAGCGTAGCGGCCAGTGCAATCACGGACGGCCCACCTGGACCCGGCTCGGCATGGCGGACCTGGACGCCTTGTTCCTGCGCGGCCGCTGAAGGGCGCCGGAAACGCCTGATGGGTGAACCCGCGAACGATGGTGGGCTGCCGGTTATCTTCCTGATGGGGCCGACGGCTTCGGGGAAGACCGAGCTGGCCGTATCCCTTGCCACCCGCCTGCCACTGGAGATCGTCAGCGTGGACTCCGCGCTGGTTTACCGGGGCATGGACATCGGCACCGCGAAGCCGGGGCCGGACGTTCTGGCCCGCGCCCCCCACCGCCTTCTGGATATTCGCGATCCGGCCGAGGCCTATTCCGTGGCTGAATTCCGCGCCGACGCACTGGCCGAGATCGCCGTCATCCACGCCGCGGGGCGCATCCCCCTGCTGGTCGGCGGCACGATGTTGTATTTCCGGGCGCTCCGCGATGGTCTGGCGGAGATGCCGGGGGCGGATCCCGCGGTACGCGCGGAAATCCTCGAACTGGCCGCGACGGAGGGCTGGCCCGCGGTGCACCGTCGCCTGCGGGAAGTGGACCCGGAGACCGCGGCGCGCCTGCGGCCGACCGATTCCCAGCGCCTGCAGCGGGCACTGGAAGTGTTCGAACTCTCCGGCCGGGGGCTGAGCGACTGGTGGCGGGATCAGCATGATGCGGGGCCCCTGCCGTATCCCCTGCTCCAGGTTGGCCTGGTTCCGGGCGACCGCGCCATGCTTCACGCGCGCATCGCGCGGCGCTTCGAAGCGATGCTCGATTGCGGGTTCGAGGCCGAGGTCCGCCTGCTGCACGGGCGCGCGGACCTGCATCCCGGCCTGCCGTCGGTGCGTGCGGTCGGCTACCGGCAGATGTGGGCCTACCTGGATGGCGAGACCGGGTTTGACGAGATGCGGCAGCGTGCCCTGGCCGCCACGCGGCAACTGGCCAAGCGCCAGCTGACCTGGCTTCGCGGGTGGCCGGGATTGCTGGAACTGGACCCGGAGGGCGCTGATCTGCATGACCGAGCGTTCAAAATAATCTCCGATTTTATTGAACCAAGGCCGTAGTTAGTGTTTACTAGCGTCCCGCGCCAGCGATGGCTCCACGGGGTGCGCCCCGTATGGATTCATACGCATGGCCCGTGTGGCGAACTGGCCTGATCCCGGCTACTGTTACGGGTAACTCAGAACCAGAAGCGATCCGCGCCGTCACAGCTTTCGAGCGAGCCCGTTTGGCACGCCGCCTCTTATTTTTCAAGGAGATTCACCCATGTCCAAGGGGCATTCCTTACAAGACCCTTTCCTCAACGTGTTACGCAAGGAACGGGTCCCGGTTTCGATTTTCCTGGTCAATGGCATCAAGCTGCAGGGCCAGATCGAGTCCTTCGACCAGTTCGTGGTCCTGCTCAAGAACTCGGTAAGCCAGATGGTCTACAAGCATGCCATTTCCACGGTGGTGCCGGCGCGCAACGTGCGCCTTCCCATGCATGGCGGCGGCGGTGAACATGGTGCTCCTCCGGGCAATGGCGGTCCCGCCGGCGACAATGCCGGCAACCAGTAAGCGACGGCGCATCTGATTGCTGTTTGAGCGCCCAGGATCGGGCGAAAAAGCGGTTCTCGTACACCTCTATACCGAGTCGGGTCAGCAACGCGAAGACCTCGCCGAGTTCGATGCGCTGGTGCGATCCGCCGGCGCGGACCCGGTCAGTGTGGTCACCGGAAACCTCGGCTCCCCCAACCCGGCAACCTTTCTCGGGCGCGGCAAGCTGGAGGAACTTGGGGCGGCGGTTCGCGCGAGCGGCGCGGCGCTGGTTCTCGTCGATCACCAGCTGTCGCCGGGACAGGAACGCAATCTCGAGCGTGAACTGCAGTGCCGGGTGGTCGATCGCACCGGCCTGATCCTCGATATTTTCGCCCAGCGGGCACGCACCCACGAGGGCAAGCTGCAGGTGGAGCTGGCACAGCTTGCACACATGTCGACCCGCCTGGTGCGTGGCTGGACCCACCTCGAACGCCAGAAGGGTGGCATCGGCCTGCGCGGTCCGGGCGAGACCCAGCTTGAAACCGACCGCCGCCTGCTCCGGGAGCGGATGCGCAGCATTCGCGCCCGTCTCGAGAAGGTTCGCGGCCAGCGCGGACTGGCGCGGCGCGCGCGCAGCCGTGCGGGGATACCGACTCTTTCCGTGATCGGTTACACGAATGCGGGGAAGTCGACCCTGTTCAATCGTCTTACCGATGCCGGCGTGCTGGCTGAGGACCGCCTGTTTGCCACCCTGGACCCGACCATGCGCCGGCTTCGCATCGGCGCGGCGGGCCACGCAATCCTGGTCGACACGGTGGGCTTCATCCGCCACCTGCCACACTCCCTGGTGGAGGCGTTCCGGGCCACCCTCGAGGAAACCGTGCATGCGACCCTGCTCCTGCACGTGGTCGATGCCGCCGACGTTCATCGCGCGCGAAACATCGAGCAGGTTCGCGAAGTATTGAAGGAGATCGGCGCCGACGAGCTTCCCCAGCTGCTGGTTTACAACAAGTGTGACCTGCTGCCGCATGTCGGCCCTCACGTCGAACGCGATGCCGAGGGGCGCCCCCACGGGGTCTGGGTGTCCGCCGAATCCGGGGCGGGCCTGGATGAACTGGTCGAGGCCATCTGCGAACGTGTTGCCGGCGTTACCGAGGTGCGCACCCTGCGCCTGCCCCCGGACAGCGGGCGCCTGCGCGCCTGGCTGCACGAAAACGGCCGCGTCCTGGAGGAGTCCGTGGACGCGGAGGGGCGCCAGTTGGTCAAAGTCCTGCTGGCGCCCGGTAGCGGGGCGAATGTTCTCTCGGAGGTCGAGGACGTGGGTCCGCCTGTTCCGGGAACGGCGGTGTTGGACAAAAAATGACCACATCTGGGGCGGGATCCGGATATTACACCGTGCGCAGGCGTGCTAGATTGATGAAGAGGAGCCCCCGATTGGCCCGCGAGCTGTACGCGGAAACAAGCCCTCCATGGTGACCTGATGTCGATACTCGACAAACTGCGCGATGAGCGCGATGACCTGGACCGGCGCAAGGCCGCCGACGCCCGGCGCGAGGCTCAGTTGCGCGCGGCTTACGAAAAACAGATCCGCCCCGCGCTCCACGACGCATACCATTATTTCAAGGAGTTCTTTGAGCACCTGGATGTGCTGAACAAGGAAACCGGTGTCGCCGTGGAAATGGATGATTTCGGGCCGGTACGCAGTCTCCGGCCGGGCCGGCACTTCGTGCGCGTGGACAAGAGCGACCAGATTGGCCAGGTCATCTGTGGCAGGAAGGTCACCGGCAAGGATCTCTCGATGCGGCTCAAGGGCAGGGTCAGTTTCGAAGCGATGGAGGCGCGCCTGGAAAATTGCGGATTCCGGTTTGAACGGCGGGTTTTCCATGATGAAAATGGCGAGGTTTCCGGCGGCAGTTTCCTGGTGCCGATGAATTTCGTCCAGGCCGTGACTTTTTCCGCAGACGTCCCGAGTTCCTCGGTTGACGTCACGGTGGCCCATTTTCGACGATTCGGCGTGAACAGGCGGCGTTTCCGGCCCGAGCAGGTCATCGAAGCCCTGTTTGACGATATCGGGGCGTACCTCCTCGGCGAAACCGAGGCCCTGTTCCGCACCGAGCTCGCGCCGGAAGCCCGCGACAAGCTCCAGCGCGCTGTTCAGGAGGAGCGCGCGCAGCGGGACCGGGAAGTCGAGGCTGGGCGCCAGGAGCGAAACCACCACGATGAACTGCGCGACCAGTCGCGATCCCTGCGCGAGTTTTACGACAGGTTCCGTGGGCGCACCTGAGCGGTAGTACGCGTCTCTGCGGCCGGCAACCGGACCGCCTGCCCGGGCGGGCGGTGGCAACAACGATCGGGACCGCCGTCAGTACAACCCTTGCAGCTATACATTCAGCCCCCTAGAATGCCCTTCCTTGATCCGCGCGCGGCGGCTATACGCTTGCGGCGGCCCACTGAATGACGAGGTTTGATTGCGCTGATGGCCTGGAACGAACCTGGCGGCAACGGAAATGATCAGGATCCCTGGAGTGGCGGCGGAAAACGCGGCGACCAGGGTCCCCCCGATCTCGACGAGGTGTTTCGCAAGTTCCGTGATCGCCTTGGCGGCGTGATGGGCGGGTCTTCTGGTGGCGGTGGCAACAAGGCCGCGGGCAATGCCGCGGTGTGGGTGGTTCTCGGCGGTCTGTTCGTATTGTGGCTGGTACTGGGCCTATACCGGATCGAGGAAGCGGAACGCGGGGTCGTGCTGCGTTTCGGAAAGTATCTTGAGACCGTTGGTCCGGGCCTGCACTGGAATCCGCTGATCGTCGACAAAGTTTCGCGCGTCAACGTCACCAAGGTTCGGGCCCATGCCCACCGGGCGCAGATGCTCACCGAGGACGAGAATATTGTCGAGGTGAGTATCTCCGTCCAGTACCGGGTTACCGACCCGAAAGCCTTCACTCTCGAGGTCCGCGATCCCGAGGTCAGTCTCGAACACGCGGCAGAGAGCGCCCTGCGTCACGTGGTGGGAAGTTCGGAAATGCACCAGGTGCTCACCGAGGGGCGTGAGCAGGTTGCGCAGGAAGTGCACGTCCGCCTGCAACGCTACCTGGACATTTACGGTACCGGGCTCCAGGTGAGCCAGATCAACATCGAAAACACGCAGGCTCCCAAAGAGGTGCAGGCTGCCTTCGACGACGTGATCAAGGCGCGCGAGGACGAGCAACGGGTCAAGAACGAGGCGGAAGCCTACGCGAATGGCGTGGTCCCGGAAGCGCGAGGCAAGGCGCAACGGGTGCTCGAGGAAGCCAACGGTTACAAAGAAGAAGTGATCGCCCGTGCCGAGGGTGAGGCCGACCGCTTCCTGAAATTGCTGGCTGAATACCAGAAGGCGCCAGTCGTGACCCGGAACCGCCTGTACCTGGACACGGTGCAATCCGTGATCGGCAACAGCACGAAAATTCTCGTGGACGTCGAGGGTGGCAACAACCTGATGTACCTGCCGCTGGACAAGCTGGTCGGCCAGCAGACGGCGACTGCCGGTACAACCGGTCGCCTGGAGGACCTAGACGAACACGGGGTGAAGGCGCTGACGGATCGCATCATGGATGAACTGCGCGAAAGACAGCGGCGCGAAACCACCAGCCGTCGGGGGATGCGATAATGGGTAATCGGACCTTTGCTGTGCTGATCGCCCTGGGCCTCGTGGTCCTGGTCGGCTGGAACACCCTGTTCACGGTCAGTGAGCGCGAACGCGCGATTCTCCTGCAGTTCGGAGAAATCGTCCGGGCTGATATCGGTCCAGGCCTGCACTGGAAGGTGCCGATTCTCAACGAGGTGCGCCGCTTCGACGCCCGCGTGCAGACCCTGGACACCTCTCCGCAGCGCTACCTGACTCTCGAGAAGAAGGCAGTGATGGTGGATTCGTTCGTGAAGTGGCGGATCCGCAGTGTCCGGGATTATTACACCGCCACCTCGGGTGATGAATTCATGGCAACCCGCCTGCTGATGCCGCGGGTCGACGAGGGTCTGCGCAACCAGGTCGGCCGGCGCAGCATGCACGAGGTGGTCTCCGGTGAACGGGACCAACTGATGACCGTGCTCACGCGTTCGCTGAATGAGATCACCCAGCGTGAGCTTGGCATCGAGATTCTCGATATCCGCGTCAAGCGGATCGACCTCCCGACCGAGGTCAGCCAGGCGGTCTTCGACCGCATGACCTCGGAGCGCGAACGCGAGGCGCGGGAGCATCGTTCCAAGGGGCGTGAACTTGCGGAAGGCATCCAGGCGGACGCCGATCGCCAACGGCGGGTGATCCTCGCCAACGCGTTCCGGGAATCGGAGCAGATTCGTGGTGAAGGCGATGCGATCGCCGCCGCCACCTATGCCGCGGCCTACAGCAAGGACCCGGAGTTCTACCGCTTCCACCGGAGCCTGCAGGCTTATCGCGAGGTTTTCAGCAACAAGGGCGACCTGCTGGTCCTCGAGCCTGACAGCGAGTTCTTCGATTACCTGAACAAGGCCCAGGGCAGGTAACGGCGATTCCGGCAATCGGGCCGAACGCCTGCAACCGGAACGCAATCCCGTGCAGAATTTCTGGCACCAACTGGCGGTCGCCTTCTGCCTGATGCTGGTCATCGAGGGCATCATGCCCTTTCTCTACCCGCGGCGCTGGCGCGAAATGGTGCGCATGCTCTCCGAAATCGACGACAACACCATGCGCATGATGGGACTGTTCAGTATGCTTACCGGTACCGTGATCCTTTACATCATCAACTGAAGCCATGAGCCGATCATCCGCGAAACCAGTTGAACGCTGGCTGCTGCCCGACGGGGTGGAGGAAATGCTCCCCGCGGCGGCCCTGCGCCTGGAACACCAGCGGCGCCAGTTGCTCGATCTGTACGCCAGCTGGGGCTATGAGCTGGTCATCACGCCGTTGATCGAGTACCTGGAATCGCTGCTGGTCACCGGAAGCCCGGATCTCGACCTGCAAACCTTCAAGGTGACCGATCAGCTGAGCGGTCGCATGATGGGCGTGCGCGCGGATATCACTCCGCAGGCCGCGCGCATCGATGCCCACAGCCTGCGACGCGAGGTTCCGGTCCGACTCTGCTATGCGGGAAGCGTGCTGCACACGCGGCCGGAGACCCTGGGTGCATCGCGCAGCCCGATCCAGGTCGGTGCGGAACTGTACGGCCACGGGGAGGCGGCAAGCGATATCGAGGTGATGCACCTGATGGTCGAGACCCTGAACCTGGCGGGGGTGAGCGATTTCCAGCTCGACATCGGCCACGTCGGGGTATTTCGCGAACTGGCACACGCAGCCGGACTCGGTGCCGACCAGGAACGCACCCTGTTCTCCCTGGTCCAGCGCAAGGCGCTGCCGGAGATTGATGCGCTGGTCGCCGGCGCAGTCGAGGATTCGCGCCTCGCCGCCATGTTGCGCGAACTGCCGCGTCTCAACGGTGGCGAGGAGGTGCTCGGCGAGGCCGCGCGCGTGCTTGCCGGCGCGCCGGAGGGTGCAACCCGGGCCCTGGCCAATATCCGCGAAATCGCCGAGGGTCTGCGCGCGCGGGTGCCCGGCATCGAGTTCTACTTCGATCTGAGCGAACTGCGTGGTTATCACTATCACACCGGCGTGGTGTTCTCCGCTTACCTGCCTGAGCATGGGCAGGCGGTGGCCCACGGCGGACGTTACGACGAGATCGGCCGGCTCTTCGGGCGTGCGCGCCCGGCCACCGGGTTCAGTGCTGATCTCAAACTGCTGGCGGCGCAGGGCGATGGCGGTGCTGTGCAGGCCGGGGCCATCCTCGCGCCCGCGGGAAGTGATGCCGAACTGTTGGCGCTGGTCGCCCAGTTGCGCACCTCCGGGGAGCGGGTCGTGCAGTTCCTTCCCGGTCAGGCCGGCGGCAAGGCGGACATGGGAGTCGATCGCGAGATCGTCAGGCAGAAAGACGGCTGGGCCGTTGTGCCCGTTGCGGAGGCGGACAGTTAATCATGGGCAAGGCGGTTGTCGTACTTGGTACCCAATGGGGTGATGAGGGCAAGGGCAAGGTGGTGGATCTGCTGACCGAGCAGGTGCATGCCGTGGTCCGTTTCCAGGGCGGGCACAATGCCGGCCACACGTTGGTCATCGACGGTGAAAAAACCGTGCTGCACCTGATTCCCTCGGGAATCCTGCGCGAGCAGGTGACCTGCCTCATCGGCAACGGCGTGGTCCTGTCACCGCCGGCCATTCTCGAGGAGATCGCGGAACTCGAGGCGCGCGGGGTCCCGGTGCGGGAGCGCCTGCGCATCAGTTCGGCGTGCCCGCTGATCCTGCCGTACCATGTGCGACTCGATCACGCGCGCGAACGCGCCCGCGGGGATGCCAAGATCGGCACCACCGGGCGCGGTATCGGTCCAGCCTACGAGGACAAGGTGTCCCGACGCGGCGTGCGTCTTGGCGATACCTATCAGCGGGAGCGTTTCGCCGCGAAGCTCGGCGAGGTGCTCGATTATCACAATTTCGTGTTGCGCAATTACTACCAGGAAGAACCGGTCGATTTTCACCAGACCCTGGACGAGACCCTGGAAATGGCCGAGCAGCTGAAGCCCATGGTGGCCGACGTGGCCGGCATGCTGCACCAGTACCGCCGCCAGGGCGCCAACATTCTTTTTGAGGGTGCCCAGGGCGCCCTGCTCGACATCGACCACGGCACCTATCCTTACGTCACCTCGTCGAACACCACCGCCGGGAGTACCGCGACCGGCAGTGGTTTCGGCCCGCTTTATCTCGACTACGTGCTTGGCATCACCAAGGCCTACGCCACCCGGGTCGGTTCCGGCCCGTTTCCGACGGAACTGTTCGATGACACCGGCGAGTTCCTGGCCCGTCGCGGCCACGAGTTCGGCGCCACCACCGGCCGGCCCCGTCGTTGTGGCTGGTTTGATGCGGCTGCCCTGCAGCGCGCGATCCAGATCAACTCGATCTCCGGTCTGTGCCTGACCAAGCTGGATGTGCTCGACGGGCTCGACACCATCCGCATCTGTGTCGGTTACCGCAGCGCCGATGGTGCGGACCCGGTGATGCCGATGGACAGCGAGGGTTACGAGGCCCTGGAGCCCTTGTACGAGGACCTGCCTGGGTGGAGCGAGTCGACCCTCGGAATCCGCGAATTGTCCGGCCTGCCGGAAAACGCACGGCGTTATATCGCGCGCATCGAGGAAATTCTCGAGGTACCCATTGACGTGATCTCGACCGGTCCCGATCGCAACGAGACCATTGTCCTGCGTGATCCGTTCGCTGCGGAATAGACAGGCATTTTCGGCCGCGCCTTTCTCACCATGAACTTTGCAGCCCCGACCCGTCTTCCCGGCTCACGCCGCCGGTGGGGCCTGCTGCTCGCCGCCCTGCTCATCGCGGCTCCCGTTGGCGCCCGCTACGAGGGACCGAAGTCCGATCACTTCGATGGCAAGGTGTTCCGGAACCTGGTGCCGACCCCGCACAAGTCCGTGTGGACGCTGATCCGCTGGCGCCTGACCCGCGAGGTGGAGGGCGAATGGACCTACCGGGACAACCCGGAGTTCAACGGCGTCCGCGAGGAGCGCGTTCATGGCCGGCGCATGGTGGTCACTTTCGTCAACCACTCCACGGTACTGGTGCAGGCGGGGGGCATCAATCTGCTGACCGACCCGATCTGGTCAAAGCGCTGCAGCCCGGTCAGTTTCATCGGACCGGACCGTCACCATCCGCCGGGTATAGCCTTCGAGGATCTGCCGCCCATCGATGCGGTTGTGGTCAGCCACAATCATTACGATCATCTCGACCTGCCGACTTTGGAGCGACTGCACCGCGACCACAAGCCGGTGATCATGGTCGGCCTGGGCAACGGGCAACTGCTGCGCGACCGCGGGATCGATACGGTCGAGGAAATGGACTGGTGGGATCGCCGCCAGCTGGCCCCCGGCGTGGCGGTGCACATGGTTCCCGCGCAGCACTGGTCGGCACGCACCCGCTTCGATACCAACCGCACATTGTGGGGCGGTTACGTGATGGAGACCCCCGGGGGACCGCTGTTCTTCGCCGGAGACACCGGTGGCGGGCCGCATTTCCGCATGATCCGCGAGCGTTTCGGGCCGATGCGGTTCTCCCTGCTGCCGGTTGGCGCATTCCTGCCGCGCTGGTTCATGAAGGACAATCACCTGTCGCCGGCGGATGCGCTGGAGGTGCATCGGGAGCTGGAGTCCAGGGAAAGCATGGCGATTCACTTCGGCACCTTCGAACTGGGCGACGACGGCCAGTTCCATGCCGTGAAGTTGCTGCGCAAGCTGCGCGCGGAGCAGGGCATGCCAGCGAAGGAGTTCTGGGTTCCCCGTGTAGGGATTCCAAAGGAAGTGCGCGCTTACTGACCCTGCTCGAACGCGCGAATGCGTTCCGCCAGTTCCGCAGGCAGCGGGGCCTTGGTTCCCGCCTTGTAGTTGAACGTCACGATGAGTCCCGAGCCCTCCGCGGCCAGCTTGCCATGTTGCTGGCTGGCGACCGCGTAACGCATGGTGAAGCGGTCCTCACGGATGTCCTCCGAGCGCGCACCGATCAACACCCGGTCCGGGTAGGTCAGCGGAATCCGGAAGCGGCAGTCGGTACTGGCGAGGATCGGACCGATGCCGGTTGCCTGCATGGTCTCCAGCGTCCCGACGCGCTCGAAGTAGGCGATCCGGGCATGCTCGAAAAAGCGGAAATAGACCGTGTTGTTGACGTGCTCGAACGCGTCCATGTCGCCCCACCAGATCGGCGCCTCGATGACCAGGGCATACTCGCTGAGCAGTTCCCGTGCAGCCTGCGCGCCATCGTAATCGGTGTTTGAATCGTTCATCTCGTCTCCGCTGTACGGTTGGGTGACGGGCTGGGATTGCGCCGCGTTTCCGGCTTTTCCCGCGATGCGCGCCCGCCGGCCCGGGCAACGAGCTTACGTAATTTGCGCAACGGGCGCACCAGGTAGCGGTGCCAACCCTCGGCGACCGGTCCGCGCCTCGCACCGGCGATCTCCGCTTCGGTCAGTGCCTCAGGCTGGAAGTAGCGCTTGTGCTTGTACAGGTGCCGGGTGTCCTCGCCAGCGAGGGCACGGAACAGCGCGCCAAGGGGGCCGCGCCGGTCCAGGGCCCCGGCGCCGAAGCGAATGCAGGCCTGGAAGTCGATCAGGTAGGGTCGGCCATCGGCCCCCACGATGATATTGCCTTTCTTGTCCAGGTCGGCATAAAACACTCCACGCTGGTGGACCTCGCGGACGCACGCCAGGAGCCTGTCGAAGAAATCCGCGGCCAGGGGTTCCCCGCGGGGATGCTCGGCAAGGGTGTGTCCCTCGATGAAGCGATGGAAGTAGGCGCGCAGACCGCGGGAGGGGCCAAGAAGGGGAACGCAGTCAATGTCGGCGAGGTCGCGGTAGATCCGGTACTCACGGCGCGACATGAATACGACAAGGGGCCACAGGAGGATATTGAAAATGCCGGGCAGGCGGGTGACCTTGAGCACCCAGCGCTCTCCCGTCGGCGCCGCATAGACCGCGTTGCGGGAACAGGCCGTCTCCGCGAGCACGCGCTCGAAGCTGACATGAATGCCCTGGACGACCGCGGTAGGCGGACAACCCCTGGACACATTCGGGCTTGGCATGACGTGGAAGCGCCGTAGTTCTCGAATCTGGCCGGCATTGTAACCATTTTGTGAGGAATTGTGGCGCTTTGGCCCGCCTGCCCGTCGGCCCGGCAGCGCTGAAAAGCGCCCCTGAACCGGGTACAATACGCCGCCCCGCAAGACGGCGGTGCGGCGGACCGGGATCCGCGGACACCCATTGGTATGGCAGGCAAGAGATGCGCAAGGACAAGCAAAAGGTTCTCGACGAGGTCCTGACCGACGAGCAGATCCGCGGCTTTCTTGCCGCCAATCCGCCGGCCCATTTTGCGGCCGATCACAATTGCGTGATCAAGGCTTACCGTGGCCTGGTGGCCCGCGATTTCTCCCGTTTCGTGGAGATGTTCGTGGCGGAAGGCCGTGACCTCAACGCCCTGAACGAATTCGGCGAGACCGTGCTGGACGTGGTTGCCAGCCATGAATCCTGCGCCGAGTATGCTGAAATCCTTCGCGACGCCGGGGCGCGCCACGCCGCGGACGCCTGACGCCCCTCACCACCAGTATTTGCCCCAGTTCTCCGGATTTGCCCAGTGTTCCGGGCTGTTCCACGTGCGGCGCGGGTTGTAGTCATCGATGTCGTAGACCCAGGCCCGGTAGTCCGAGTCCCCGCGCAGAAATTTCGCGGCATGGCGCAGGCCAAGACTGAAGAAATCCGTTTCCTGCCAGCCTTTCTGTTCTATAACGTTCTGATTTACAAGAATATATAGTCTTGGGCTGAGCAGATTGCGCAAAGTCCCGATGAGGCGCAGGCCGGCCTCCCGGTCAAGATCCTCCAGGGCCTCACAGACGATTGCCAGGTCGCATCCGGCGACCTGCCCGGGGTTGGCGAGGAAATCGGGACCACTGCACTGGGCCAGGCGGCACCCGGGATGTGCCTTTTGCCAGTCCTCCAGGGCCGCGATGGGTTCCCGGCTCACGCACAGCAAGACCGAGGGTTGCCGGGATTCCAGGATCTGGATGAGGTGTACTGCGGGGTTGTCGCCGGATTCCATTCGATCGGATTCAAAAACCAAGTGATTTCATGGGGATACCATACCATGTCGGGGCCGCCCGGGGGGCGGCAATGGGTTCGTGCGGCGGCCCTGCAGGGTCGATTTCGCTGGCGCCTGCCGTGGACAGCACGGTTAACCTGCGCACGCTACACTGAAAGGTCGGGTTCCGTGGTCTGACCGGTCGGTTTTCAACCCGTCCGGATGGTGCAAAACCCAACTTTGGATAGGTGTGGTTGGGGTCCCCGGCCCGTACTATTTCATCCTGAAGCGAAGGCTGCGTGCCATTCGCGCATCATTTTCAGGGTTCCGGTTCGCCGGATGTTCGATTCAAGCATCGATTTCGAGGAATTATAAAGATGGCAAGTACAGTCATTGGTTCGGTCGCCAGCCAGAGCGGCGAAGTCACCGCCAAGGGTGAGGATGGCAAGGTTCGTCAGCTTCAGCAGGGCGACGAGATCATGGCGAACGACTCGGTTTCCACCTCCGAGGGCGCGACGGTGGTCTTCGAGTTCACCGACGGTTCACGCAAGGGCATGGCCAGCAACACGACCATTTCCCTGGACAAGAACGTGTTCGACCCCGACGCCCCCAGGGCGGAGGAAATGGCCGCTGAGAACGTTGCAGCCACGGACGACCTCTCCGACACGGGCACCGGCGCGGCCAGCCCGGCTGGTGTGGGCGATGCGGTCGGCACCCTGACCTCGGCATCCGGCACGGTGATCGCACGCGGCCCCGATGGCAGCGAGCGGGAACTGTCCCCGGGCGATGAAGTGTACGCCAATGAAACCGTGGTCAGCGGCGACAGCTCCCTGGCCATCTTCGAATTCAACGACGGCTCCCGCAAGGGGCTGGCCAGCAATGCGGAAATCACTCTCGACAACAGCGTGTTCGACACCGCGCGCGGTGAGACCGCGTTTGCCGACGCCGGCGACGCCGCCGAGAGCGGAGCGGAGGCCGGAATGGCCGAGGCCCCCGGGCAGATTCTCGGCACCCTCGGCACCGTGACCAGCGTTTCCGGCGAGGCGATTGCCCGCGGACCGGACGGCTCCGAGCGGACGCTGGAAGCCGGCGACGAACTGTATATCGGTGAGACCCTGGTCACTTCCGACTCCGGAACCGTGATCGCGGAACTGACCGATGGCTCCACCAAGGGTTTTTCCGGTGGTTCGGAAATCGCCCTCAACGAATCCATGCTGCGCCCGGAAGCGCCCGCCGAAGGCGAAACCCAGCTGGCGGATGCCGGCGCGGCTCCCGCTGAGCTCGGTGAGGCCATCGGCACGGTCAACAGTGTGTCTGGTGAGGCGATTGCCCGCGCTCCGGACGGTTCGGAGCGCACCCTCGAAGCGGGTGACGAACTGTTCGCCGGTGAGACCCTGGCTGTGTCCGACGGCGGCACCGTGATCGCCGAACTCTCCGACGGCTCCGTGAAGGGCTTCTCGGGGGGCAGCGAGGTGGCCCTCAACGAATCCATGTTGCGCCCGGAAGCGCCCGCCGAAGGCGAAACCCAGTTGGCCGACGCCGGTGAGGCAGCCCCTGCCGAGCTCGGCGAGGCGGTGGGCACGATCAGCTCCACCTCCGGCACCATCACCGCGCGCGCGCCCGACGGCAGCGAGCGGGAACTGAATTCCGGCGACGAGGTGTTTGCCGGTGAAACCCTGGTAACGGCCGACGCCAGCACGGCGGTCCTCGAATTCGCCGATGGATCGACCCGCGGCCTGGCCAGTGGTTCCGAGGTCACCCTCGAGGCACCATCCGCCACGCCGACCCTGGTCGCCGAGGCCGAGCAACCTTCCCCTGCCGCTGAAGAAGCCGCGGCGGAGCAGGTCGCACTGGGTACCGGTATACCGGTTGGCACCGTGTCCTCGGCAACCGGCGACGTGATCGCCCGTGGCCCGGACGGCAGCGAGCGCAAGCTGGAAGTCGGCGACGAGATCAATGCCGACGAAACCATGGTTACCGAGGACAACAGCACCGCGGTATTCGCGTTCTACGACGGCACCAATCGCGGTCTGGCCAGCAATTCCGAGATGACCCTGGACGGCCGCACCCTGGACATCGCCTCCATCCGCGAGGCCCGTGGCGAAGAGGGCGCGATTTCTGAACCTGCGACCCTGGCCCAGGCCGAGCAGGCCGCCGAGGCGGCCCCGGCTGCCGCAAAGGGCGCGGTTGCGCAGGTTGCAACGCTCGACCAGCAGGCCGATCCCGATGTTGCCGCCCTGCAGCAGGCCATTCTCGAAGGCGCTGACCCCACCGTGGAAGCGGAAGCGGCGGCTGCCGGCGGCGCCACCAACGAGGGTACCCACGAGGCCGTGTTCCTGGCGC
>JBFGWM010000004.1:0-28843 GCA_041588495.1 Pseudomonadales bacterium
AAAGGGAACCGGTCGATCGCTGCGGTGCGCGCCAGCATGCGCCCCAGGTCGGCGGCCGCAATCGGTGTGCGCCCGTCCATTGCCACCGCGCTGCGCCGCTGGCGGACCAGTTCTGCGGCGGCCACCGGGCGCACCGGGGAGTCCACCAGCGGTGTGGTCGACCCGGGGCCCCTGCCCCGCGGTTCCGGCGCCCGGGCCAGCAGGTGGCGGGATTCGTAACGGCAGGCCTCGGCCACCTCGTCGATTACCGGCCAGACCTGGTGATCGGGGCTGAGTTCGTTGGGGGTGCCGCGGTGATCTTCGAGCACGCCCTGCTCGCAGAGTTCGCGGAGAGCGCGCGCGCTGTCCCCCGACGCAACCACGGCGCCGCGCGCAGGGCCGGGCGTCACCCGCAGGAGACAGTCCCCACGCTCCCGCTCGACCCCGGCGGACCCCGCGATACCGAGCAGGGATTCGAGCAGGGATTCCGGCACCGGTTCGATTGCCAGGTCCCAGCCGAGCATGGCCGCGCTGTAGGCCAGCGCAGCGATCGCGTGACCGACGTCGTGCTGGGTGTAGCGGTAGGCGCGCTCACCGTATTTCCAGGCCTCGCGCCAGGCAACCGAGCTGAGGGCCAGGAAAAATCCCTCGCGAAAAGGCTGCCCGGCCAGCTGCGCCCAAGCGCCCGCTTCCAGCGGCAGGCGCAGTTCGAGGGCGTGCAGGTCCACCGCGTAATGAGCGACTCCGGGAGCAATCCCCGGTATTCCCGGGCCGCAGATGAGCCAGCCCTCCGTGGGGTGCAGGTTGCCGCTGGAGGGATTGACACGCAATGACCAGGCCTCGCCGCCCGGAACCTGCTTCCACGCCGAGATCGCGAGACCGTGGTAAAACAGCTCGCCGATGGTTTCCGCGTTCACCGGACGCGGCCCCGGCAGCGGTCCGTAAAGGTCATCGTACAGGGGCGCGGCCGGCGACGCGGGGAACGGCAACTCGATACGGGTACAGCCCGCGTAATGGCGGAACGGGTCCGGCTGGGTGGCCCAGTCGAGATAACCCGCAGACCGCGCGTAGCGATCCAGGCGATGCCAGGTGCGCTGGTGATAGCGCGACACCGTGGCTATTCTCTCCGCGTCTTCCTTCATGGCCGATACCGCCCAGGCACATCAGCGCATCCTAGCCGGACGCCGCGCCACTTGCACGGTGGGACCCAGCGGGTAAAGTGGCAGGGAAAACAACAAGTCCGGGAGTTCCTGATGATCCAGTTGCGGGAAACCATCGAGGTCGGCCGCCCCATCGCGGAGGTTTTTCGCTGGGTGGCGGACTTCGCCAACACCGCGCAGTGGGACCCCAGCGTGAGCGTGGCCGACAAGGTCACGCCGGGTCCCGTCGGAGAAGGCACGTCGTACCGGCTGGTGGTGGGCTTCGGCACCTCGCGGATTCCCATGGACTACCGCATCACCCGCTACGATTTCCCCACGGTCGTGCGTCTCGAGGGGCGCGGCGAGAACGTCACCGCCTTCGACGACATCCGTTTCGAGGATCTCGGCGGGCGCACCCGCATCGACTACGTGGCGGACCTCGACCTGCGCGGTGTGCCCGGCTGGTCCATGCCCCTGCTCGGGCCGCTGATGCGCAGGTACGGACGCCGCTCGATCCACGGCATGCAGCGCGCACTCGCGGTGCGCCCGGCGCCGGGACACAGCCTGCTGCAACAGGTTGCCGACCGCACCGTCCTGCCCGGGGTGTTCGGCTTCACCAAGCAGGGTTACCGGGCCCACCGGCGCTGCTGGACCGCGCTGACGGCGTCGATGGACGGCCGTACCGTGATCGTCACCGGCGCCACCTCGGGCCTGGGCCTTGCCGCCGCGACCCGTCTTGCGTCAATGGGTGCGCGGATCGTCCTGGTCGGGCGCAACGCGGAGCGGCTGGACAGCGTTCGCCAGGAAATCCAGGCCGAAACGGGGAACACGGACCTGTCCGTCGAGGTCGCCGACCTCTCGATGATGAGCGACATCCACGCCCTTGCCGGACGCCTGCTGAAGAACGAGGCGCGGATCGACGTCCTCATCAACAACGCCGGGGTTCTGCTGCCCACGCGGGAGGTGACCACCGAGGGCATCGAAACCACCCTGGCGACGAACCTGCTGGGCCATTACCTGCTCACCCACCTGCTGCTCGCGCGCCTGCGTGAATCCAGGCCGGCACGCATCGTGAACGTCGCATCCGGGGGCATGTACACCCAGCGTATCCGCGTCGACGACCTCCAGTTCACCGAGCAGGAATGGGACGGCAGCGTGGCCTACGCACGCACCAAGCGCGGCCAGGTGATCATCACCGAGATGCTGGCGGACAAGCTGCGCGACAGTGGGGTCACGGTGAATGCCATGCACCCGGGCTGGGCGGACACCCCGGGCGTGGAGAAATCGCTGCCCGCGTTCCACGAAAAGACCCGCAACGTGCTGCGCACCCCGGAAGAAGGGGCCGACACCATGGTCTGGCTTGCCGCGGCACCGGAGGTCGAGGACGTTTCAGGGCTGTTCTGGCTGGACCGCACGCCGCGCGCCACCCACGTGTTCCCGGGAACCCGCGAGACCCCCGGGGAGCGCGCCGCGCTGTGGGAGGCGTTGAAGGAAATGGCTGAACTGGATCACATCGACGACTGAGCGTCGCCCGGTGGTGTTCAGTCGTGATGGTGGTCGTGGGTGAGCGGCTTGTCCGTGAACAGGAAATCGCGCAGTTCCTTGTCGAGCACGCTGTCGCGTCGCCGGATCCATTCGAGCACCATCGCCGCGTGTTCCTTTTCCTCGTCCCGGTTGTGGGCGAGGATCGATTTCAGCTCCGGATCCTTGCAGGCGTCGACACGCTGGTTGTACCAGTCGACCGCCTCCAGTTCCTCCATCAGGGAGGTGATTGCCCGGTGCATGTCGCGGGTCTCGTCGGTGAGTTCATCGACCGGCTCGTGGTAACCCTCGTTCGCCATCCACTTACTCCTTGCAAACTGCCCATTTCATGGCGCGCCACGCGAGCGCACCGCAAGTGAAGACTGCCCGCCCCGCTGCGTGCTCAGGCTCCGCTCCCCGGTTCACGGTACATGGAACGCATGTAGGCGATCCCCGGCCCCAGCACCAGGCGCCAGCCGCGGGCCACGTCGTCATCGAAATGACGATCGAACTCGGCGACGGTTTCCAGCAGTTTCTCCAGCCACAGGTCATAAAGCCCCGGGCGGATATCCAGGTCGGCATGACTGTGGCGCCGCGCGATGCGCAGGAGAAACTCGTCCACGTTATTGCTGCCGTAATAGTTGATCAGGTAGACCAGCGACTGCTTCAGCATGCGCCGCTGGCGCTCCATGTCCGTGTTCGCGAATTTTTCCCGCACCTCTTCCGACGAAGCGATGAAAAGCTCGTAAAAACGATCAAAAAAGCGGTCACCGCCCAGGCGCGGGTCACGCAGCCCCACCACGCGCTCGTAACTCTCGTTGAAAAGTTGTTCAAGATCGGGAGTGTCGCTCACCAGCACACGCTTCCGGAGGGAACCTGACGTGCACTAATCATGGATCGAAATTTCCCCGCCGACAAGCTTCCCATCAGCGCGGGCATTGGATAACGTTATATTGCAGGCGAAGAACCTGAATCTGTCCGGCCGGAAACGAATATGCGCCACGAAATACATTGTGCAAACTGCAACCTCAGCGCCCTGTGCCTGCCCATGGCGGTGGCGCCGAACGATCTCGACACCGTGGACACCATCATCCGGCGGAACAAGCCGCTGCATGAGGGCGACCACCTGTATCGCGCCGGAGACGGCTTCGACGCCGTGTTTGCCATTCGCAGCGGCGCGCTGAAAAGCTACAGCCTGTCCCCGGACGGCGAGGAACAGGTCACCGGCTTCCACCTGCCGGGGGAGATCGTGGGCCTGGACGGCATCAGTGCCGGACAGCATGCAAGCTCCGCCGTCGCCCTGGACACCACGGCGGTATGCGAGATTCCCTTCGCGCGCCTGCAGGACCTCGCGCTGCAGATTCCCAACCTGCAGGGTTACTTCTTCCGCCTGCTGAGCCGCGAGATCGTCGATGATCAACACCTGGCCTACCTGCTGAGCCGCAAGACCGCCGACGAGCGCATCGCCTCGCTACTGTGGAGCATCTCCGCACGGCACGCGCGGCGCCAGCTTTCCGCGACCGAGTTCCGCCTTGCCATGTCGCGCAACGACATCGCCAATTACCTGGGCCTGGCGGTGGAAACCGTGAGCCGGGTGTTCACCCGCCTGCAGCAGCAGGAGGTGCTGGAGGTCAGCAACCGCGAGGTGCGCATTCGTGACCTGTTGCGACTGGCGGCCGCGGCGGGGATCGATCCCGACGACAGCGCCCGTCCCTGCGCCTGAGATCCGGCGACCCGGCGACGCGAGGGGCTCCAGCTAGTCCTTGCTGCGGGCCTGGGGTGAACCATCCACCATGGCCGCGCCACCATCCGCCGTCGCGTCCCCGGGGCCGGGGTTCGGATTCGCAACCGGCTGCTCCGGGCCCAATGGCTTCAGGGTCACCAGCAGTCGCGGCAACAGGGTCAGCGAGAACAGCAGCGCCACCATCATGGCCAGCGCGGTGAACAGACCGAAGTAGACGGTCGGGATGAAATTCGACAGCACCAGGATCGAGAAGCCGACGATGATGGTGATCGATACGTAGTACATCGCGCGACCGATGCTGGCGTGGCAACGGTACATCGTCTGCAGGTAGTTGCGGTCCACCGGGAACTCGCGCCGGAAACGGTGTACGTAGTGGATGGTGTTGTCCACCGCGATACCCACCGTGATCGCAGCGATGGTGATGCTCATCATGTCCAGGGGAATTCCCGCCCAGCCCATGATGCCGAGCACGGAGCCCGCCGCAAGCATGTTGGGGAAGATCGCGATCAGCGCCACGTACAGCGAGCGGAACAGCACGAAGAACATGCCCATGATCGCGAAGAACACAAAGCCGAGCGTGAGGATCTGCGAGCGGAACAGGCTCTGCAGCATGTTGTTGTAGAGCACCAGCACACCCGTCAGCTTCACGTCCTCGTCGGCGAAGCCCATCTCGCCGGTCAAGTCCCTGCGCACCTCGGTCAGCATCTTCTGCCGCTGCAGCGACTTGTCGGTCTCCATGACCCGCACGTTGATGCGTACCTGGCTGCCGTCAGCGGACAGGAACGGCGCGACCAGGGTGTTGCGGACCTCTTCCGGCATCAGCGCGCGCAGGAAAGCCAGCTCGACCTCGTTGAGCATGCGTCCGCCGTTGAGTTCACGGATCAGCTTCGGCAACAGGGCCAGGGACATGACCTTGCCCGACTCGGGCCGCGCCTCCAGGTAATCGTGCACTTCCTCCAGGCGCTGCAGGCCGACCAGCGAGAACCACTCCAGTGGCTGCGCTTCCGGCACGACGGCCTGGCCGTCGCCTCCCGGCTCCAGGAACGGGTCATTCCAGCCGGCTTCCGCGCCACCGGGCGCGCTCCCCGCCGCACCCTCGTCCAGGAACGGGTCATCCCAGGCTTCCGCCGGCTGACCGTAATCCGCGGCACCGCCGCCCTCCAGGAACGGATCATCCCAACCGGCATCCGCGTCCGCCGCCGCGTCGTCGAGGAACGGATCGGCAGCCGGACCCGCGTCAGCCGCCGGGGCCACGGGATCCTCGGGACCGCCCGGCTTGGTGTCGATGATGATGTCGAGCGGCGTGGTGCCGCCGAGTTGCTCGTCGATGACGATCATGCCCTGGTAGATCTCGGTGCTGGACCGGAAATAATCGATGAACCGGTTCTCGACCTTGAGCTGCAGGATGCCCGCCACGCAGAACGCCAGCAGCACGAGTGCGGCAAGCACGATCTTGCCGCCATGGGTCTCGGTGATGCGGGCGAAGAAGGCGGTCGACTGCGAGGCCCGCGCGCTGGCGGACACCGGGGCAGTCTTGTTCATCAGCATGTGGCCGGCCGGCAGCACCAGGAACACCAGGACGAAGGCCACGGTGATGCCCATGGCCATCATCATGCCGAAGTCGATCACCGGCCGGATGCCGCTGACCAGCAGTGACATGAACGCGACCAGGGTGGTCAGCGCCGAGTACAGGCAGGGCACGCTGATGGTCTCCACGGCCTCCTGCACGATGGTGCGCTGGTCGGCTTCGGGATTGTCGGCCTGCACGTCCTGGTAACGCACGATGATGTGGATCGTGAAAGACACGCAGAGGATCAGCAGCAGCGAAACGAAATTCGACGAGATCACGGTCACCGGCCACTTCATGAAGCCGAGGAAACCGAACATCAGGACCACCACCAGGGCGGCGCTGAACAGGGGCCAGGCCATCCAGCGCAGCTTGCGGAAGATCACCAGCAGGGTTCCGGCGAGGAAGATCAGCATGGCCATGCCGAAGGTCTTCAGGTCGCTGCGAATGAAGGCGATCATGTCCGAGGCGATCATCGGCACCCCGCCCAGGAACAGTTCCCCGTGCTGCCGGTAGCCGTCCATCAGGTCGCGCACGTCCTTGATCAGTTTCGCGCGGCGGTCCGCGGCCTCGTTGTTGTACACGCGAAACGCATTGGCGAGTTCCTCGAGTTCCTGCGTCTCCTCCTCGCTGATGGTGCCGGCGTACTTCTTCTCGCGCAGGGCGTTGCGCCGGTACAGCATCTCGTAATAGCGCTCGTCGCGAACCAGGTTCACCTGGATGGCGGTGGTCTGGCCGTCGCCACTGATCAGCAGGTCGCGGTAGATGGGGCTGGAAATGAACTCCTCGCGCGCCCGCGCGCGGTCCATGGCAGGGTCGCGCAGGGTCTTGGCGTTGCGCACCTTGTCCGCCATGGAACCCTCGGTCCCGGAGAACAGCGGCACGTCGAGCATGGACACCACTGAGTTGACGCCATCGACCTTCGCCAGCTCGTCGCGCATCTGCCAGATGGTCTGGATGTTCTCCTCGGAGAACAGGTCGACCATCGGGCGATAGGTAATGAACAGGAATTCGTCCGTTTCGTAGCGCTGGGCGATCTTGCGGTAATAAGCGAGGCTCTGGTCATTCTCCAGCACCAGGGAGTCGGCCGAGGCATCCAGGTAGAAATCCTTCAGGTAGAAAACCGCGAAACCCACCATGATCGCGACGAACAGCAGCGTCGCGCGCGGAAAATCGAGTACGGTGCGGAAAAAAAACGTCTTCAATGCCTGGCTTCCAATGCGGACAGACGAAGCTGGAATTCTAACATTCGAACCCGACCTGCTCCAATTTCGTGCACCGCCACGGAACAGCGATCAGCGGTGACTGAGCATTGCGAGAATCCGGTCAGCGAGGCCGGTCAGCCACTCCAGCAGGCGGTTCAGCCGCGACCTGCGCTGCCATTCATCGGGCAGAATCTCCCGGGCCCGCGCAAAATCGTCGAGCAGCATCCCGCGCACCCGTTCCGCAAACCCGGCATCACGGACCTCCTGGCTGGCCTCGAGGTTCCAGCGCAGGGTCCAGTGGTCGAGATTGCAGGAACCGATCGAGGTCCAGTCGTCGGCCAGGGCGACCTTCATGTGCAGGAAGCGCTCATCGAACTCGAAGATGCGTACGCCGGCGCGCAACAGGCGCTCGTAGTACCGTCGCCCGGCATAACGCACGCCGGGATGATCGACCTCCGCACCCGGCAGCAGGAGGCGCACATCCACACCGCGGCCGGCGGCGCGGCGGACTGCCCGGCGCACAGTCCACGAGGGCACGAAATACGCGGTGGCAATCCACAGCACGCGGCGTGCGTGCCCCGCCTCGCGCAACAGCGAGCGCTTGACCTCCTGGCGGGTCAGCCGCCGCGAGGCCACCACCCGCGCCTGGAATCCGTTGCTGGCCGAGTGCATGGCAACGGGAACCCAGCGCAGCGGAATATCGGACTGCTCGAGCCAGATCTGCTGAAACAGGGCCAGCCAGTCCTGGACCACGGGCCCACGCACCCGCACCATGGTTTCCCGCCAGCTGCGGCGCGGGTCCTCCGGGCTCATGAACTCGTCGGCGATGCCGGCGCCGCCGGTCCAGGCCTCCTCGCCGTCCACCAGCAGCAGCTTGCGATGGTCGCGGGCCAGGTTGCGAAACGGCGGTCGCAGGCGCAGCGGGTTGTAAAAACACACCGCGACCCCGGCGTCGCGCAGGCGGCGCCGGTCGGCACGGGCCAGGCCCAGGGAGCCGAAGGCGTCCAGCAACAGGCGCACGTCGACGTGCCTGCGCCGCGCGGCGGCCAGCACCTGGATGAAGCGGGTCGCCACGCGGCCGGACTCGCACAGGTACATCTCCAGGAACACGAACTGCCGGGCGCGCCCGATCGCTTCCAGCATGGCCGGGAAAAAGGTCTCGCCATCGGGATAAAGGTCCAGCGCGTTGCCGTCACGCCAGGGGAAGCCCTCGGGTAACTCGTCGGCCATCAGTTCCCGGCGCGACCCGCAACTTCCGTGTAACGGCAGATCCGGTTGCGGCCGCCCTTCTTGGCGGCATACATGGCCTGGTCGGCCGCACCGTGAAGCTGCCAGGCGTCCCCCTCGAGATCGGAACTGCTCGCCGCACCGATGGACGCCGTGATACCGATCGGCGCACCACCGGGAGCCGGTATCTTGAGGTCGCGGAGAGCCGCGAGGAAGCGTTGCGCGGCCAGCACCGCGCCCGCCTCGTCGGTCCCTTCGAGGATCACCGCGAATTCCTCGCCGCCAACCCGCGCCACCGTCTCACCCTCCCGGGAGGAAGCCGCAAGAGTCTGCCCCACGGCCTGCAACACGCAATCCCCCGCCGGGTGGCCGCGGGTATCGTTGATCTGCTTGAAATGGTCGAGGTCGATCTGCAGGACCGCCAGGGGCAGCGACATGCGGCGTGCAGTGGCGAAGGCCTCGCCGAGGCGCTCGTGGAAGAAACGCGGGTTGTAGAGTCCCGTGAGTGAATCGCGGATGGCCATCAGGGCCAGCTTGTTCTCGTTCAGACCGACGTAGTAGCCAAACACGGTGAACACGAACATGGTGCCCAGGGTCATGTACAGGTAGACGCCCGGGTCGGCGTGAAAACCGGCCGCGGCATCACGGCCCAGCAGGGTCTCGATGATGATCCAGCCGAACGGCGAACCCAGGCTGAGCGCGGCGCCCAGGGCGGCGCGGCGGCGGGGTTGCTGTGGCGAGCTCTCAACCACGACCCCGCCCTCCGTCACCAGGTGACCCGAAGGCGCGGCCCGGCGTGGTCATTCCTCTTCCTCGCCCCGGTCACGGATACGCGTGTCATCGGGCTTGACCACCAGCACATCGGTGCCGATCCGGTCGAGCACCTTCTCCGCGGTATTGCCGAGGATCCACTGGCGGATCACCGACCTCGATACCGCACCCATCACGGTGATGTTCGCGCCGACGTCAGCCGCCTTGTCGCAGAGTTCGTCCTCGACGCGGCCGCGCGCGGCAATCACGTGGTCGGCGGTCACCGCGGGGTATTTCTGCACCAGTTCGCGCAGGCGTTCGCGGTGTGCGGTGTCGTAACCCTCCAGGCTCAGCCGTTCGCTCTCCTCGGGGTCGACATCGAAGGCGTCGCCGGTCCAGCAATGCAGTGCCCAGGGCGTCCAGCTCATGGCTTCCGCGAGGGAGGACATGGTTTCGAGAATGCGGTGATCGAGGTCCGCGGGCTTGTCACGGGTGTGCAGCGGGTCCACCGCCGCGATGATTGCCCCGGGCTCCTTCCAGGTCGCCAGTTTCACCAGCAGCAGGGGCACCGGGCATTCGCGAATCAGTTGCCAGTCCGTGTTGGTGAACAGCGCCCGCTTCAGCGGCGAGTGATAGGCGGTCTGCTTGATGACCAGGTCCGGCTGGCTCGCCGCGACCTTGTGCAGGATGCCGTCGTGCAGGGGACGCTTCCAGGCGACATCGGTCACCACCTCGACGTCCCGCTCACGCAGGCTCGCGGCCCGCGATTCCAGCCGCGTGGCCCACTCCCGCATGCACGCCAGGCGCGCCTTCTCGAGGCGCTCCTCCTCCAGGAAGTGGTCCGTTTCCAGGGAAGACATGTAACCGCAGGTAAACAGTTCGAGGCTGGCGCCCAGGGCGCGTGCGAGCTGTTCGCCGCGATCCACGGCCAGTTGCACCTCCTCGCCCGGATCGACGATCACCAGTATCTTGCGAATCCTTGCCACGTGGTTCATCCACCTCCATTACCCAGTCGACGTGTAAATTCTAACCGCTGGCCCCGGCGATCGGTTTGACCTGGATCAAACCATTATATGCACCGGGGCTGTCGCCCGCCCGCGGGATCGATCTCCGCCCCACTTGACCTGGATCAGTGCCGCCATCCGGCCGCGATGGTGGAATGAGACTGAAGCACCTGCGTGTGCGCGGGCCACCTTTGCGGAGATCAGCCATGTCAACCTACCAACGCATCCTCGTGGTACTCGGCCGGGACCATTCCCTGCACGAGGCCGCACTCAATCTCACCTCCCGGATCGCGGCGAGTGATGCCAGCGTCCACGTCATGGTCCCCGTCTACGACCCCGCCGCGCGTATCGCCGAACTTGTCCAGGACGGCAGCGCGGAGCAGATCCGGCAGACCTGTATCGACGGCAATCGTCACGTGGCTGACAAGGCGATCGCACAGCTGACCTCACTGGGCATTCCGACAGCGGGTGGTGTGCACTGGGACCGTCGCGCGGACCTCGCGGTACTCGAAGCCGCCCACCGCGGTCACAGTGACCTCATCATCAAGACCGCGCCCAACCCGGAACACCGGCCGGACATCGAGGACCGCAACGTGTTGCGGTCCTGCGTCTGTCCGCTTTACCTGGTGCGCGAGGAACGTCGCGAGCTGCCGGGCAACATCGTCGCAGCGGTGGACCTGGTGCGTGACGATACCCGGCACGCCAACCTCAACCGTTGCGTGTTGAAGCACTCCGGCGAACTCGCCGCGGCCTTCGGGTCGGCGATACACCTGATCGCCGCATTCCCGCCCCTGACAACCGCCCTCCCGCTGATGGAAAATTTTGCCGAGGCGGAATCCCTGCATCGTGAAATCGAGGCACGTTACAAGGCCAGGGGCGCCACGCTGCTCGAAACCTGCCGGCTTCCCGGCGTGGTCAATATCGAGGAGGGATCTCCCGGAAAAGTGATCGCCGGCGTCGCCGCGAAACTGACCGGGACGGTCATCGTCTGCGGCACCATCGCGCGCACCGGGATCGCCGGGATCGCCGTCGGCAACACGGTGGAGCGGATCCTGGAACTGACCGGCAACGACGTGTTCTGCGTCAAGGGTGAGAACCTCGTGGTCCCGTCCGAACTCGACCGTGAAATGGGACGCGTTTAGACTCGGGCCGGTATTCACCGCATGAAGAGCACGTCACAGTGCCGGAATTCTGGACGTTCATAGCCGGCCTGGGCCTGTTTCTCCTCGGCATGATGTTGCTGGAGGAGGCTCTCGGAAAACTCGCCGGACCGTCCTTCAAGCGCTTCCTGCGCGAACACACCCGCCACCCGCTCGAGGCGATCCTGGTCGGCATCCTGGTCACCGCCATCCTGCAGAGCAGCTCCCTGGTCACCCTGATGCTGCTGGCGCTCACCGGTGCCGGGATCATGAGCCTGCGCAATGCACTGGGGGTGGTGATCGGCGCCAACCTGGGCACCACGTTCACCGGCTGGATCGTGACCACCCTCGGCTTCAAGCTCAACTTCGACCAGGTGGCCCTGCCCCTGGTCGGGATCGGCTGCCTGGGATACGTGTTCCTCGACCCCGGGCGCAGGCAACGCCACGCGTTCACGTTCCTGGCCGGCTTCGGCTTCCTGTTCCTCGGTCTCGGCCACATGAAGACCAGCGCCGAGGGACTCGCCACCCTGGTCGACATCGCCACCCTGGCCGGCTACGGGCTGCCGGTGTTCGTCCTTTTTGGATTCGTGCTGACCGCGATCATCCAGTCGAGTTCGGCGAGCATGATGATCACCCTGGCGGCGGTGAATGCCGGGATCATCGACCTGACCATGGCGGCAGGCGTGGTCATCGGCAGCGACCTGGGCACCACGATGACGACCGTGATCGGGTCGCTGAAAGGTTCCCCCATCAAGCGCCAGGTGGCGCTCGCCCACGTCCTGTTCAACATCATGACCGCGGTGATGGCGCTGATCATGGTCTACCCGTTGCTCGACCTGCTGGTGGGAACACTCGGCGTGGACGACCCCCTGTACGGAACGGTCGCCTTCCACAGCAGTTTCAACGTGATCGGTATTATCCTGTTCTACCCGTTCCTCGGTCGCTTCGCGCAATTCCTCGAACACCGCTTCGTATCCCGCGAGGATCATGCCGCCGTGTTCATGCACAGGGTGCCCGTGGAGGAGCCCGACGTGTTCAGCGAGGCGCTGGAACGCGACCTCCAACTGCTCAACCGCTACATCATCCAGTACAACCTGCATGCGCTCGGCCTGGTCCGCCGCCTGCCGCCCGCCGCGCGGGACCTGGTCGAGGACAACCTGCGCACATGGCCCGGCGCCACGCAGGCCTACGCGCACATCAAGGACATGCAGGGCGAGATTCTCGGCGGCTGTATCGCGGTGCAGGAAAAACCGTTGTCCGCGGAGGCTTCACTGCGTGTCTCGCGCATCATGACCGCGGCCCGCGATGCCGTGCACAGCGCCAAGTCGACCAAGGACATCCACCACAACCTGAGCGAGTGCCAGGACAGCGCGAACGAGGCCCTCAACCGCTTCCTCGAGAAGGTACGGGGCGAGGCCACAACCTACTACCTGGCGGTGGTCGAATGCCTGCGATCAACCAGTCCGCACGCAATCGGCGACCACGTGGACGTACTGCGCAAGCTCGCGCGCACCGGTTACGACCGCACCTGGGACGCGATTCGCGACATTCTCCGCTCGCGCAGCGTGATGGACACGGAAGTCGCGTCGCTGAACAGCATCAACCGGGAAATCCTCTCGTCGAGCGGATCCCTGGAGGATGCCCTGCTGGCGGCGGAGTCCGATCCCGCCACCGTGGCCGACCCGGTTCGGTCGGCGACAGGCTGAACCTCGTCTCAATAGGACGATTCTTCGGCAGCCAGGGGTTCGGGGTCATCGGAGAGCACCGGGTCACCCTCGAACCGGTAGTACGCGGAATGCAGGTATTCCTCCACGTCCATGCGGTCCTCCTCCGCCCAGCCCAGCTTGAGGTAGTCCGACCAGCGGCGCACGAAATGGCGCAGGTCCTGAACGTTCTCCACCTTGTGGTTGGCCCGCACGTGCGCGGTGCTGAGATGACACAGGTTGCAGTGCTGTTCATAAAGTGCACGCCCGCGGACTGCGTCCGCATGCGCGACGGGTGCGGCCAGCGCCGCAGAACAGGTCAACAGGGCAATAATGGACTTGCAGTCGCGCTTGATCATCCGTGTCTCCTTCGATCGGAATATTCGCAAGGCTGGGAATCAATGTGCCACCCCGCCCGGATCCGGTCATTGATCCAGGTCAACGGTGCCTCAGTCGCCGGTGCCGTGGAACTCGCACAGCAAAGGCAGGTGGTCCGACAGGGACCGCCACGGTGCGCCCGACATGCGTTCGCAATGGTGCGGCACGAGTCCGCGGGCATACACGCGGTCGACGGGCAATACCGGCATCCAGGCCGGGAAACTGCGGGCGTGGCGTCCGGTGAGGGTGCGGAAGACCTCGCGCACACCGAGCGAAGTTTCCATGCGGTGGCCCGCGCTGCCCCGCCAGTCATTGAAATCACCGGCGATCAGCAGGCCCTCGCCGGCGGGCACATGGGCGCGGATCCGTTCCAGCAGCGCGGACACCTGCCCGTAACGCTCGGCGCCGGTGAGCCCGAAGTGAACACACATGACGTGGAGCGGAACCACCGAATGCGGTGTGCGCACCACGCCATGCAGGATGCTGCGACTGGCCCCGGCAAACGGCGAAACATTGAGATTTTCCCAGTGCTCGAAGGGATAACGGCTCAGTATCGCGTTGCCGTGATGGCCATGGGGATAGACGGCATTGCGGCCGTAAACATGATGCGGCCACAGGCGGTCGGCGAGGAACTCGAACTGGGCCTCGTCGGGCCAGTCCGCGAAACGCTGGCGGTGGTGATGGTGTTCACCCTGGACTTCCTGCAGGCAGACAATGTCGCAGCCGAGGCGCTCGATCTCACGCCGCAGTTCGTGCAGCACAAAGCGGAAGTTGCCGACGCCGAACCCCTTGTGCAGGTTGTAGGTAAGCAGCCTGAGCCCTGTTTCCCGCATTTCGACGACCCGCCCGTGGGTATCCTCGCAGTCTAGCGCGAACCGGCGGAGGGAGGCCCGCTGTCGGGGGCGGCGGGGGAATCTCCCGCCGCCCCGCGGTCAGGAAACCTCGAGTTTCACGGGTTTCGCCCTTGGCTGCTCCCGACGCGGCAGGTCAAGTGAAAGCACCCCATCGCTGAAGCTGGCCCGGGCGCCCTCGTGATTGATGTCGTCACCCAGGTTGAAGCGGCGCACGTACTGGCCGTAATGGCGTTCCCTGCGCACGACCTTGCCCTCCTCCTCTTTTTTCTCGTCGGCACGGGTCTCCGCGCTGATGGTCAGCACGCCTTCGTGCACAGAAATGTCGATGTCCTCCCGTTTCACGCCGGGCAGGTCCACTTTCAACAGGTAGCCGTTGTCCTTCTCCTGGATATCGCAACGCGGCATCGCCAGCGCCTCGTTCTCCTCGCGGCTCAGGGTCATTGGCCGGAAGAAGTCGCTGAAGATGCCGTCCAGGTCGGAGAACGGGTCGAAATGCCCCACCAGGGACGGGTTGCGCTTGATCAGGCTCATGTCAGTCCACCTCCCAGGGTGAAAACCACGTTGTACACGTTTTTATTTTGACTTCGGACCTGCCTGCGTTTATTGATGCAGATCAAGGAACCTCGGCTCGCGGGCCGCGGGGCAAAGCCACGAAGAGGAGTCGTGATGAGTCACACGGAGCTCAGGAAGTCCCTGTCCCGGAAGCACACGCCCGACGCCATCCAGGAACGTCTCGAATCGGAGACCAACGCCAGCTACCTGCGCGACGCGGTGCTGGGGGCGATCGACGGCTGCGTCACCACCTTCGCCCTGGTCGCGGGCGCCACCGGCGCCGGCTTTTCAAGCGTGGTCGCGCTGGTACTCGGCGTTTCCAGCCTGCTCGCCGACGGGCTGTCCATGGCCATCAGCAACTACCAGGGCAGCAAGACCGAGCAGGAACGGCTGCACCAGGCGTACCACATGGAAAACCTGCACATCGACCACTACCCGGAGGGCGAGATCGAGGAAATCCGCCAGATCTTCGCCATGAAGGGATTCGAGGGCGTCGTGCTGGACCAGATCGTCGAGGTCATCACCTCCGACCGCCAGTTGTGGCTGGACACCATGATCACCGAGGAGCACGGCCTGTCCCTGACCGCGCCCGATCCCCTGCGCGCGGGGCTCGCCACCTTCGGCGCGTTCGTGGCGGTGGGGCTGGTTCCGCTGCTGCCGTTCTTCATGCCCACGCTGTTCGGCGGCGCGCTGTTCTTCGCAAGCGCGACCCTGACCGCGTTCGCGTTTTTCGGCATCGGTATCGCCAAGGGAAAACTGATGGGGCAGGCGCCCCTGCGCACCGGTCTCGAAATGCTGCTCACCGGCGGACTGGCGGCGGTCGTCGCCTATGGCCTCGGCCACGGGCTGGAAAGCGTTCTGGCCGGTTGAACCGGCTCAGGGCAGACGCACGGAGACCGGCCGGCCGCGCAGCCCGGCGTCGTCAACCGCCACGATCACCAGGTAGCCGCCGCCCGGCGGCACGGGAATGCGCGCGGTGCCGCCCCCGGGCGTCTGCGCCGGCATGTCGGGCAACGGCGTGGCGGCCTGCCAACCGGAAAGATCGCGTACCGGCGCAGGGGCGCGGCGCAGTTCATAGCGCGCGACCCGCCCCATGTTCCAGTCGTCACCCGGTGCGGTGAACAAGACCTGGCCGCCCTCCACGCGGGCATCGAGAATCGCCCCCGGCGGTCGGCAGTCGGTGCCGTAGTTGTTCGTGTGACACTCGTCGTGGGCCTCGGTCCACCACTCGGCATTGGTCGAGGGACTGGCGGGTGCCGCGAGATCCCACACGAATCGCCAGCCCTCGCGGGTCCCGGCAACCATTTCCAGGAGACCGTCCGCATCGATGTCGCCGATTGCCGGCACGTTGTACAGCCAGCCTCCCGCAAGCTTCGGAAACCCGGCAGCGTCCTCGCCGTAGATGTTATAGGCGTGCACCAGGTAAAGACCGGTGCCGACCACGATCTCGCGGGTGCCGGAGCCGTCGACGTCGGCAATCGCCGGCGTGGACAACAGCTGGTAGTCGTCGGTGGCAACCGGGTATCCGGGCAGGTAGGACTCCGGCAACAGGTAATCCCAGGCCTGGACCACGTGGTTCTGGGGCAGGTTCTGCCCGGTGAGCAACAGGTTCGCAACGCCGCCGGAAGTGATCCCGCCACTGGCGATGTCGAGACCGCCGAACCCGTTGAGGTCACCGATTGCGGCATACTCGAACAGGTTCAACACCTTGCCCGCGTCGCTGTGGGCGCCGCCGTTGACCACGCCCTCGCTCGCGTAGGCCGCCATGCTGCCGTCGGCGCGGATCACGTGCAGATCACCGGTGGTGATGCTGGCCACCACCTCGTCCACGCCGTCGCCATCGAAGTCGGCCAGCGCCACCGCGTGCTGCGGCCCGACCAGGGGCAGCACGTCGGGCAGGATGCCGTTGATCTTCACCGGCCACCCGGGTACCAAACTGCCGTCGTCATTGATGGCGTAGATGCGCGATGAGCCGCCGATCGCGTTGGCCAGCAGGTTGGTGACCAGGCCCTGCACCGCGGCCTTGAGATCCCCGGGACCTTCCGGGCGCACCGCGCCGTACACCTCGTTGCTGCCGGAAACGATTTCCAGCTGCGGGTCGTCGTCGAGGTTGCCCACCGCGGGGGTCGCGATCAGCTCGCCACCGTAAAAGCTGGCCTCGCCGGGGTCCGCGAGCTTCTTCGGAAAACCGCTACGGAGGCTGCCGTCCTCTCCGGACCAAACGTACACGTGGCCATCGAGGGCAGCGACGATGATCTCCTTTGCACCGCCGTCATTATCGAGGTCCGCGATCACCGGCGAACCGAGAATGCCGGGCTTGGGATGGTTCCCGCGATCCCGCGTGGCGGGCGTGGACAGGGCCGGATCCACACCCAGCCGCAGGCGCACCGAGCCGTCGGGCCTGAGCACGACAATGCGGCCGTCGGCGGCCGCGGCCACGATATCCGGAACGAAATCGTTGTCGAGGTCGGCGATGGCCGGGGTGCGGAATCCACCGGTAGGCGGCGGCACCCCACCCTCTTTGAAGGCGCGGGAGCCGGCATGGTAGAAGTAGGTCGGCTCGAGTTGCCACGGCTGGCCACCATTGAACGAGGCCAGTGGCCGGCCGTCGTGGTTCCAGACCCACAGCTCCCCGGAACTGTTGGCCTCGATAATTTCCAGGGTGCCGTTGCCGTCGAGGTCATAGAGCACCGGCGAGCTCTCGCCCCCGGTATCGACGAACTTGGGCCAGCCGGGATGCCAGGTGGGATCGTGATAAACGAACCACGCCTTGCGGTCCTCCCCGACGTTGCCCTCCGCGTCGGTGACCCGCAGGCGCACGCTGATCACGAATTCGTTCGGGTCCTCGGGCGGTTTGCCGGTCATGCTGCCGGGCAGTCGCGACGCAACCTGCGCGACATCAAGTTCGCCGAGCAGGCGGGTCGCGCCGCGGCCGGCGCCCTGCCCCTTGGTGCAATCGGCGCCGCTGACGAATTTCTCGAAGGCATCGTCGGCGGGTTCCACCCCGACGGCCCACTCCAGGTCGTAACTGCACAGCGCCGAGCGCCTTGCGCGCGCCTCGCCCTCGATACGTACCACGGCCGCCGACTTCGGATCCAGCATCGCCCACCAGGCCGGATCACGGATCAGCGCCTCGGGCGGAATCCGCCCCTCCTTGACCGCGCGCACCGCGCGCCCGACGTGGGCGCGACCATAGCCGAAATGCTCGTCCCAACCCTGCTGCGCGCGGTCGGGAATGCCCAGGCCCACGGTGTTGAACGGCAGCACGTCCTCGGCGGTCATGGTGAGCAGTTGCTTGACCTCGTTGGCCGACAGCGGCCCCTTGCGCAGTTTTCCGGCCTTCGCCAATTCGAGGCCGCGGGAGTGGATGAGGCCCGCTGCGCCACCGGCCTGCCCGGTGTCCTGGCTGCCGGTGTCACCGACGAAACAGACGTGGGCGTGGGCGCCATGCTGGGTGAGGTTGGCCTGCCGGAACCAGGTCTGCACCGGCGCCGCGAGGTTCACACCGAGTCGCGCGGTGTAGTCGGCCAGGCCGGCAATCTCGTTGGAGCCGCCGGAGGGTGCGTCCGCGACGCAGCCGTTGATGAAGATGCTCTCGACGTAGTTGGTCGGGTAATTGTGGTTCGCGGTGTTGAGGTCGCTGGAAACATGCATCAGCGCCATGCCATGCTCGTAGGCGTAACGGTTCATCGCCTTGGCGGTGCGCGTGTTGTGCAGGAGACCGTTGGCGACCACCTCGACCAGTGCGCCATTGTCCACCGCGTAGGCGGTGCCCGCGGCCCAGTTGTCACCGGGCATCACGAACACGTCGTAAGTGCGCAGCATCATCACCCGGCAGCGCGGGCAGATGCCGGCGCCCGCCTCGCCGTCGTGGGTCTGCTCGGCCACCTCCAGCGCGCGACCGGTGCCGTGGTTGGTCGCGGCGGTGTAACTGGAGACGTCCGACGGATCGTTGTCGTCGTCGAGAAAATCCCACCCGGCGATGTCGTCGACGTAACCGTTGCCATCGGCATCGGTACCGTCGGAGAAGGCGAGAATCAGGTCCTGCGCATCCAGGTGTTCGATCCCGTTGGCGGCGGGATCGACCCGCGGGTCGCGGGCATAGTCATCGACGGTGAACGCGCCGTCGCCGTCCGCATCCCAGTCGGCGGCTTCAACGTCGCCCGCCATCGGGCGCGGCAGTTCACCGCGATTGATCCAGATCTGCCTGCGCACGCGCGGATTGTCCCAGCGGATGCCGGTATCCAGCACCGCGACCACCACGTCAGGGGAACCGATGGTGGTCTTCCAGGCCAGGTCGACGGAAACCCCGGACACCTGCGGCTTGCCGATCGCCGGACCCTCGCGGTAGATGGCGCTATGCTCGGTGCCGTCCGGCGCGAAGCCGAACAGCTGGTATTGTTCTTTCCAGAAATCAGCGCAACGCGCCGCATCCTCGTCATCCGACTCCGCACAGTCGAAACGCGGATCATTGGGGGTATTGCGCCGCAGGTCGGGGACGGGGTCGTCGGTGAATGCCGGGAAACGGTCGTCCGCATTCAGCACGCCGGTAAGCGTCCAGAGGACGCCGACCAGGAGCATCGCGGATGGCCGCAAACAGTGCATTCTGGAACCCCGGGCAAAACGAAACGGCGGCTCGCTCTGCGTGATCCGCGGTGCCTGCCACCACGGGAAATCCGCCGCCTGCTACCAAACATAACACTTACCGCTTGGTATAGACGATCCCCCGGGAGAATGAATTTTTCCGCAATTTCACTATTGCGGGAACCTAGAAACGGGTCAGGTGGGAAACAGGGTCACCGCGAGTCCGGCGCGCTCCTCGGGGTCGGCGGGAATCTCCTTCAGGGCCTCCACCCGCTCCAGCCGCTTGCGCAGGCCGCTGCGATTGGCGATCTGGATACTCAGGCCGGGACGCGCGTTGAGTTCCAGGAGCAGGGGCCCCAGGTTACGGTCGAGGACGATGTCGGCACCGAAATATCCCAGGCCTGTCAGTTCATAACAGCGCGAGGCCAGGCTGAGCATCACGTCCCAGTTGGGCAGTTCGACGTCCTGCAGGGGATTGCCGGTATCCGGGTGCTCGGTGATCGGCACCTCCTGCTGCACGCCCCGGTGTGTCATCCCGGTCGGCAGATCGATACCCACCCCCACGCCGCCCTGGTGCAGGTTGGCCTTGCCCCCCGACATGCGGGTCGGCAGACGCAGCATCGCCATGGTCGGAATGCCACGGAACACCACGATACGGATGTCCGGGACACCGCCATAACTGATCGCGTTGAACAGCGGATCGATCTTCACCCGGTACTCGATCAGCGCGCTGTCCGGCACGCCGCCAAGGCTGTAGAGACCACTCAGCGTGTTCGATACGTGGTGCTCAATGGCCTCCTCGTCGAGGAGCATGCCGTCGCTGCGCAGCCAGCAGTTGCGCCGGCGCCCGGTGATCACCAGCACGCCGTTGCCGCCGCTGCCCTTGGCCGGCTTGATCACGAAATCGGTGTGTTCGCCGACCAGGCTCGGCAGTTCCTGCACCTGGTGCTGGATCTCCACCACGCCGTAGAGCTCGGGAATCGCGATGCCGGCGTCACCGGCGAGCCGCTTGGTGTGCAACTTGTCGTCCACCAGGGGATACAGGCGGCGCTGGTTGTATTGCAGGATGTAGCGCGCATTGCGCCGGTTCATCCCGAGGATGCCCATCTCGTTGAGGCGGCGCGCGATGGAGATCACTGCCTCTGCTCCCGCAACAGGTTGCGGAACCGGTGCAACTCCGAAAGCCGGTAACCCGAGTAGCGACCCAGCAGCAGGGTTGCCGCGAGCACGCCGAGGAGCAACTCCGGAAACACGAACACCAGGTGGGAAAGCCACTCGTTGAACATCACCATGTACCCGAGTATCGCGGTCAGGAGTGTTCCCAGGCCCTGCTTGAAGGCCGCCTGGGGCCCGTTCTCCTCCCACACGATCGAGGCGCGTTCGATGGTCATGGCCACGATGACCATGGGGAACAACGCGACCGACAGGCCGCGTTCAAGCCCGAGGTTATTGCTGACCACGCTGATGCCCGCCATCAGCAGCACCACCACGGTGACCACGGAGGCCAGTCGCGGGACCAGCAACAGCTTGAGACGCTCGAAATAGAAACGAATCGACAGGCCGAGGGAGATCAGCAGGACAAACAGCGCGATGCCCCACAACAGGCGCGTCTCGCGAAATGCCAGCGCGATGAGGATCGGCATGAAGGTGCCGAAGGTGCTGATACCCACCACGTTGCGCATCAGGACCACCACCAGCGCGCCCACCGGCACCGCGAGCAGCACGCGGTACACGTTCTGGGTCTGCAGGGGCAGCGACAGCAGGGAGAAGTCCATGATCCGGGAGTCGAACAGGTCTGCCCGTTTCTCGGCCAGGGTGTAGACATCGATAACACTGCGCCGCGAGGCGATCTCCACCTGCGGTGCACGGGTCCCCTCGGAGCTGACCAGCGGTTCGCTGCCGGTCCGCCAGAAAAGCGTGTTCCCGGGAGCGCCGCGCCCGGCATTCAGCGGGTTGAAGATCAGCCACTCGCTCCCGTTGTAAACCTCGAGCCACGGTTCCGGGACCAGGTTGCGCGCGCCGTCCTGTAGGCGCACCCCCCAGACGACCCGCGACGGGATGCGCGCCCCGGCAAGCAACTTGCGCAGCCCCTCGATCTGACCATCGCTGATATTGAAGTGACTGCGAATGAGGGCCACGTTTTCATCGGCGGATTTCGCGGCCAGTTTCTTCAACAGGACCCAGGCGAAGGTGGCCGTATCGGCCGACTGCGCGCGCACGTCCGCCAGCAGCGCCTCCACCGCAGGCCCGACCGTGTCATCATAATCGGGAACTTTCGGAAACACCGGCCGGCGCAGCGCGGGGCGGGAAAGAATTTCGTCCTCGCTCTCCTGGTGGGCGAGAATCCGGTAGTAGAGCGTCTGGCTTCCCAGTGGCCGGCGTCCCGACCACTGCGCCTTGCGGTTGCCCTTTTCGCGGTCCACCGCGAGCCCGTAGCTTCCGGCTACGAAATCCTCGTCAATCAGGGTGAAGTTCGGCGTTTCGGATGGAATGAAGAACTGCACCTTGACCGGCACACCGCGGGCCGTGAAACTGATCCGCGCCTCGACATGCCAGACACTGGCCTCCGGCGTCGGCGTCAGCGGCAGGTGCAGCACGAGCACCTTGTAGGCCACCAGCGACAGGGCGCAGGCGACCAAAATTCCGGCAAGCAGGCGCACGTGCAGGTCTTTCAAGGAACTCTCCCTTCGGTCCCGTTCATGTTGCCCTTGTCACCGCCATTCCTGCACGCTTCCCCACCCAGGAAAGTGGCGCCGGGATCCACCAGCACAATGTCTTTCAGGGCGCGCCTGCCCAGCAGAACGGGGTAAAGGAACCGATCCCGGTTGATCAGGCTGAACTCGGCGGTCAGTTGGCGCCCTCCAATACAGACGTTCATCTCGACCACCGCACGGCGCTGGTGCTTCCGGACGTGGCGCTTGATGCGCACGAAACGAACCACCGGCCGCTCGAGCACCAGTTCCGGGTTGCGTGGATCGCGGGTCTGGAAACTGAAACGGACCCAGTCCCGGTCGTCGCGCTCGAAGAAACGGATCTCGCGCGCATCCAGGGACGAGGTCTTGGCCCCGGTATCCAGTTTCCCCTTCACCGGCACGCCGGCGACCGCGACATGCTCCACCCAGCCAAGCAGCATCTTCTGGCTGACCGCGGCGGCCGCAGGCAACGCGCCCAGGCACAGCACGATGACCGCCAGCCAGCCCGCCGCGTTGACGCGACCCCTGCCCGCACCGGCCCCGGCACTCTCCTGCTGCATCCACAAACCAACCTCCCGTTCATCTGATACTATAGTTTGCCGACCCGCATTGCGCGTTCCCACGGCGGCATGACGCGACGCACGATTCGGGCACGCGAACAGGTCTGTCCATTTTTTGAACTGCCACGAATCGCTCAGCCTGCACCCATGAAATCATCCCCGCAAACCAGCCAGACCCGCGCACGCAGAGTGCGACTGTCATTCCTGCTGCTGTGCCTGCTCTCCCTGCTCGCCAGGCACGCGACCGCTGCAGGTGGCGAAGGCTACACCGGCGCACCTGAACCGCAGCCAAACGCGACCGCGGGTAACACCACACAGCTGGCCTTCGAAAACGGTGAGCCGGACGGACCCGCGGCAGAACCGGTGGACGCGGGTGAGGACGATGTGCCGGTTTCCGAGGATCCGGAGCCCGCCGGCGATTCCGCGGAGGACGAGGATTCACCGGCCCCGGGAACCAGCACCAGGCAGCGCGAGCATGCGCCGGTGACAGAGGAACCGGTCTCCGCGCAGCCACCCGACATGAATGCAGCCGATCCGTCGGCTGCCGGGCGGGAAGCAATGCCCGCACCCGAGTCGACGGAAGGTACCGACGCGGACATGGGCGAGGATCCGGACGAACCGCCGGTCGGCGCCGCTTCCACGTCCGCGCCGGCCCCGGCGGAAACCGTGAGCCCGACGGCCACGCCGAAGCCACCCGGCCTCCCACCACGCAAGCAGCCGTTCAGCATCCTCGGCGAGGATGTCCCGCCGGGTACCGCGCGCACGGTATTCTGGCAGCCGGCCCAGTCCTTCGAGGGGCTCGCCCTGCGCACGCCGGTCAACATCCTGCACGGGCGCCGCGAAGGTCCGGTGCTGTGCCTGACCGCCGCGGTGCATGGCGACGAACTCAACGGCGTGGAAATCGTGCGCCGGGTGGTCGACAGCATCGATCCGAAACAATTGCGCGGCGTGGTGATCGGCGTACCCATCGTCAACCTGCGCGGGTTCCTGCGCAACTCCCGGTACCTGCCGGACCGGCGCGACCTGAACCGCTACTTTCCCGGCAGCACCACGGGGAGCAGTGCCTCGCGCATCGCCTATTCCCTGTTCCACACCATCATCCTGCGCTGCACCCATCTCATCGACCTGCACACGGGCTCGTTCCACCGCAGCAACCTGCCGCAACTGCGCGCCAACCTGAACAATCCGGAGGTGGTCAAGCTGACCCAGGGCTTCGGCAGCATGGCGGTCCTGCACAGTTCCGGGATCTCCGGCAGCCTGCGCAACGCGGCGATAGCCGCCGGAATACCGGCAGTCACCGTCGAGGCCGGCGGACCCATGCACCTGGACCCTGAAGCGGTGGCCACCGGAGTGGCCTCCATCGAAACCGTGCTCGACAAGATGGGCATGATCGAGCGGTTCCGCCTGTGGGGTGATCCGCAGCCGGTCTATTACAAGTCGCGGTGGGTCCGCTCCGACCACGGCGGCATCCTGTTTTCCCACGTTGAACTGGGCAGCCGGGTCAGCAAGGGCGAACTGCTCGGGGTGGTGACGGACCCGATCAGCAACGCCCGGCACCGCATCATTTCCCCCGTCGACGGCCGCATACTCGGCATGGCGTTCAACCAGGTGGTCATGCCCGGCTTTGCCGCCTACCACGTCGGCGCGGTGACCAGCGAACGCGTGATCCAGAGTGGCGAGGGACAGCGGACCACCGGGGAGACACCCGGCTCCGGGGAGACCGACGAGGTCGACCCCCGCCTCGACGAGCCCTGACCCCGCCACCGCGGCATCTATCGGCCCACGACGATCTACACTCAGGGAAGGGAAGATCGAATCGTCCGCGGGTGGATCAGGGGAGGAACGCATGAACGCGCCGAAGCGGCCCAGCCTGCCCGACGCCACCGAGCTGCTGCGGCAGATGCGGGAAGGCGAGCGCAGCGCGGTGGATATCGTCGATGAGCACCTGCGCCGCATCGAACGCCTGCACCCGACACTCAACGCCGCGATCGAGGTCATGGCCGACGAGGCCCGCCGTAAGGCACAAAAACCGCGCAAGGGCCCCCTGTCCGGGCTGCCGGTGACCGTCAAGGAAACCTTCGCCCTCAAGGGCCACCAGATCACCGCCGGATCCCTGCGCATGCCGCCCGTGGAATGTCATGCCGATGCACCGGTGGTGGCCCGCCTGCGGCGCGCGGGGGCCATCATCATCGCGCGCAGCAACGTCCCCGAATTCGTGATGACCCCGGAAACCAACAACCTGCGCTGGGGGCGTACCAACAACCCGCTCGATCCGGAGCGCGTCGCGGGCGGCTCCACTGGCGGCGAGGGCGCCCTGGTCGGCTCGGGTTGTTCGCCGGCAGGGCTCGGCACCGACATCCTCGGCTCGATCCGCATCCCCGGCGCCTGCTGCGGGGTGGTGGGTTTCCGGCCGGCGTCGGAACTGGTCGACAAGACCGATGTCTGGACCAGCGGCGTCGGCTTCTTCGAGACCTGGAACGGTATCGGACCCCTGACCCGCTCGGTGCGCGACGCACGACTGGTTTACGACGTCATCGCCCGGCGCAAGCTGGCCGCGCCCGCGGATGTGCAGGACCTGCGCCTCGTCATTCCGACCCGCTTCAAGCTGAGCATCCGCGACGCCTGCATCGACGGCGCGGTGCAACTGGGCCGGCGCGCGCTGATGGACGCGGGCATGGTCCCCGAGGAGATGTCCTTCCGCGACGTGCCGCGCCTGTTCACGCGCATTCCGCGGCTGGTCGCCGCGGAAGCGGTTCCGGAGTGGAAACGCTGGCTCACCACCGACGACGGCGAGCCGTTCCGCGTGCGGCAGGAAGTGATCCGCCAGCTGGTGCGCGAGCCGAGCGTGGAACCGGCCTTCTTCACCTGGTTCCTCACCGCCGCCCTGATGAAACCCGGTACCGGCCGCCTGCGCAGGATCGTGCGCGCCTACGAGAACGCGCGCAAACGCTACCACGCGATGCTCGGTGACGACGGCATCCTGATCCTGCCCACCCTCGGACTGCTGCCGCCACGCCACGGTCGCATGAACCTTGCCGCCCTGCGTCCGGGCGTCAACGGACTGGTCACCGCGCACACCTTCGTCAATTACATCAACCTGTCCGCGATCACGGTTCCGGCATGGCGTTCGGCGGACCCGGAAACCGGGCTCGTTCCGGGCGTGCAACTCGCCTGCGCACCGGGGGCGGAGGCCCGCCTGCTGGACGCGGCGGCTGTGCTCGAGGCGGGTATTTCCTGACCGAGCGCAGGCATCGGGACAGGCAGCTTATCGGGAGGTTCGGATGGAACGTATCGCTGTCATCGGGGCAACCGGCCTGATCGGCCACCACACAGCCCGCTCCATCTGGGACGCCGAGAAGGAACTGGTGGTCATTCACCGCCGGAAGTCGGCCCTGGAACCCCTGGCCAGCCTCGAGTATTCGCCCGCGGTGGCGGACCTCGACGAACCGGAGTCCCTGGTCAAGGCATTGCAGGGTGTCGACGCGGTGATCAACTGCGCCGGCTATTACCCGACCACGCCCCGGCCGTGGAAGGCGGAGGTCGAAACCGCGACCAGGCAGATGGACAACTTTTACCGGGCCTGTACCAGTGTGCAACTGGAACGCATCGTTTACCTCGGCGCCGCGATCGCCCTGCGCCGTCATCCGGAAGGAAAGCCCGGCGACGAGACACTCGAATACGAGGAGCAGCCCAGGGATCACAACGCCTACCTGCAGGTGAAATGGGCCATGGACCGCCAGGCGCGTGAGTGGGCGAGGAAAGGGCTGCCGGTGGTGATCGGCATCCCCTCGATGACATTCGGGGAATTCGACTACGGACCGACCACCGGCCAGCTGATCGTCGAGATCGCCAACCAGACGCTGCCCGCCTACGTGAAGGGCAACCGCAACGTCATCTACGCCGGTGACGCCGGCCGCGGACTGCTGGCCTGCTGCGAAAACGGCAGGCCCGGAGAGCGCTACCTGCTCACGGGAGAAAACACGACGATGGACGACCTGGTCGAGCGCATTGCGAAGCTCGCCGGCGTCAAGCCGCCACGGCCAGTCCCCCTGAAATCCGCGAAAGCCATGGCCCGGGTGCAGAACCTGCGCCACAGGTTCCTGCGCGGACCGGAGCCGAAGATCACGCCGACCGCCATCGCGGTCATGTCCGCCGGCCAGTTCCTCGACGGTTCCAAGGCGGAAAAAGAACTTTCCTTCAAGGCGTTGGAGTCCCTCACCGACTGCCTGCGGCGCACCCTGAAATGGTTCCGCGCGGTCGGCTATGTCCGCACCTAGGCGCGGCCCCGCTCACCACCACGCACCTGCACCCTCACAACTCGCGGAGATCCCGAATTCATGTCCATCCAGATCAACCAGCACACCATGACCCTGGCCTACTGGTGCGTGCTCATCGCCGCGCTGATGCCCTACGTGTTCACCGCCATCGCCAAGTTCTCCGGGCCCGGGTTCAGCGACGACAGCAACCGTGCCCCGCGCGAGTTTCTTGACAAGCTGGACGGCGCCCGCAAGCGCGCCCACTGGGCACAGCTCAATTCCTTCGAGGCGTTTCCCGCGTTCGCGGCGGCGGTGATCATTGCCCATCTCACGGGCGGGGCGGCGCAGGGCACCATCGATGCCCTTGCCGTGGCGTTCATCCTGATCCGCTCGGCCTACGGGTACCTGTACCTGCAGGACATCGCGAAGTTGCGAACGCCAGTGTGGGCGGCCGGACTGGCCTGCGTGATCGCGTTGTTCATCGCCGCGGCCTGAACGCGGCCACGGCGGGAACGGGTTCCAGGCTCAGCTGGAAGCGGGTACCGGACGCGCCTGCTTGTCCGCCGCGGGAGTTCCCGCGGGACGACGGCTGCGACGTCCGGACCACAGCATGCCCAGCCCGATGGCGACCAGGGTGCTCACGTAGAACACCAACTGGATGCCGGCTGGCCGCGCTTCGTAGCCGACCAGGATGTGCAGCACCTCGCCCACGGCGGAATCCGACGAGATGAACCCGGAGCTGTCCCACAGCTGGTTACCCAGGGCAGGCAACAGCCCCGCCTGCAGCAGGTATCCCGCCGCCGAGGAAGCCAGGCCCGCGGCCAGCAACAGAATCATCCAGCCGGTGACAGTGAAGAAATGGCGCACCGGGATGCGCAGCAGACCGGCATACAGGGCATAACCGGTGACCACGCCACACGCGAGTCCGACGAGGCCGCCGATGGCCATCGAGCCGGCCGCGGCGCCCGCTGCGGCGATGCCGTACGCGAACAGCACCACCTCGGATCCCTCGCGCAGCACCGCGAGGCCGACCACCACCGCGATCACCCACAGGCCGCGTTCACCCAGGGACACGGCGGTGCCCACCGATTTCATGTCGCCGGCCAGCTTGCGTGCGTGGGCCGCCATCCAGATGTTGTGCCAGGCCAGCATCAGCACCGCGAGCAGCAGGACCGAGGCGTTGAAGATTTCCTGGCCGCGGCCCTCGGAGAAATCGGCGATCACGTCGGTGAACCCGGCCACCACCGTGGCACCGCACAGGCCCGCACCGACGCCCGCGGCAATCCAGGCCGTGCGCCCGGCCACACCGCGCGTCGCCGCGGCGATGATGCTGATGATCAGGGCCGCCTCGAGAACCTCGCGAAAGACAATGATACCGGTGCTGAACATGACGGGCCTCCCGGCTTACTCGACGATCACCGCGCCCTGCGCGGTGTCCTCGTTGAACTCTCCGAAAAAGGGATAGCGGCCGGGTTCCAGGGGCCCGATGCGAATCTTCGCGGTCTTGCCGCCGGCAATGATCTTCTCGCGCTTGAGCTCGTGGCTTTCGAACTCCTCGGGGGTCGCGTCGCGGTTCTCCACGATGAGCACCACGCGCTTGCCGGCTGGGATCTTCACTTCCGCGGGCTCGAAGCGGTGATTCTCGATGACCACGCGGTACTCATCCACGGCGACCGCGGTCAGCGGCACGGCCATTGCGGCGGCAATCACGAAATTTCTCAGGATCTTGCTGGCGGACATCCAGGTACCCTCCGGGGGCGGTAATTATCAAATGCTAAGTTAAATGTTAATCATTCTCGTTTACATTTGAAAGTGCCTCACTGGAATTTTTTTGGCGGCCGGTTCAACCGCCCCGGGGCAGGCGATAAAATCGGCAGCCTGAATCGCTGCGAATGGTCCCGTTATGGCAGACTCGCCCGAAAGGGACGCCCTCTATGCCCGCCCCCTCGAGCGCATCGTCGATTTCCGCTTCGACGAGGCCGTCGCCC
>JBFGWM010000005.1:0-28683 GCA_041588495.1 Pseudomonadales bacterium
GGCTGCGAGGAGGCCTATAACGAGACCGGCGGCAGTGACGAGGAGAAACCGATCATCCGCTTTCTCATCGGCGATCTCAGCAACGCGAGCTCCATCGCCCACTCCCTTTACAGCGCCCGCGAAAATGCACGGACCATCCGCGACGTGATCCCCCGCGAGGCGTGGGAACACGTCAATGCCCTGCACCTGTTCGCCAAGGACAACCTGTCGACCGGCCTCAGCAAAAGCGGACGCTTCAAGTACCTGCGCGAGATCATCACCCGCAGCCAGACCCTGACCGGCATGCTGGCGGGGACCATGAGCCATGACGAGGGCTACGTGTTCCTGCGCATCGGCCGTAACCTGGAGCGCGGCGACATGACCACGCGCATCATCGACGTGCGCTCCGCCAACCTGCTCCGCGACGACGTCACCGAGTTGCGACCGTTCGACAACATCCAGTGGATGAGCGTGCTGAAATCCCTCACCGGCTACCAGATGTACCGGCGCGAGATGCAGGTGCGGGTGCGCCGCGCGGAAGTCCTGCGCTTCCTCCTGCACAGCCCGATTTTCCCGCGCTCGGTGCTGCACTGCATCGGCGAGGTGGAAAACTCGGTGAGCTCACTTCCAAACAGTGACAGCCCCTTGCGCGCGGTGGCGCGGGTCAAGCGTGTGCTGCGCGAGCAGGACTTCAGCGCCCTGGCCCAGGAATCCCTGCACGACTTCCTGGACGAGATCCAGGTCGGCCTTTCGGATATTCACGACGAACTCAGTCGCGCCTACTTCCTGAACCCGGTGCCGGCGCAGGAAAGCGAGTCCCAGGTCCAGGTGCAGACGGCCTGACCGGACCGCGGTGACCCATTTACGCATCGTCTCCGGTGGCCAGACCGGCGCTGACCGCGGCGCCCTCGACGCCGCGCTGGAAGCCGGCATCCCCTGCGGCGGCTGGTGTCCCGAGGGGCGGCTTGCGGAGGACGGGCGCATCGTCGACCGCTACCCCCTCACCGAACTCCCCGGCGGCGGTTACCGGGACCGCACCCGCCAGAACGTGATCGACTCCGACGCCACCCTGATCATCCACTTTGGACGGGTGGAGGGCGGCACCTTGCTGACGCAACGGTACTGCGAGGAACTTGGAAAGCCCTACCTGCTCATTGAAGCCACCCACACTCCGGTTGCGGATGCGGCTGAGCGGGTTGCCGGGTTCCTGGCCGAAAAGGCCGTCATGACGCTCAATGTTGCCGGGCCACGGGCAAGCAAGGCACCCGACGCCGCGGAATTCACCCGTACCCTCATCCTCGACCTCGTCACCTAGACGCACCACTGAACCCCGCAAGGCAAGCGGAAACACGTCTTTGCAAGTCTGGGAAATAAATCCCAAGTCGTTGTTTATAATAGTTTTATAGCCTCAGAAAAAGCTCCGTCGCGGAAATGCAGTCGATGCCCGCCGGGGCGCATGCCACACCTTCATACTTTTTGTCAATCCCAAAAATCTACGATACCAGATCGATCAATAACTAATTATCCTCTTTTCTAACTTCACACAAGTACGCCGAGCCACGGGCCCGGAAAGAGGATTCCCAGAACATGCGACTGCGTCACCGCTTCCTGCGCCCGCTGCTCCTCCTGACCGCCCTGCTGTCGGCGCCGGCCGTGGCCAATATCGCGCCCCAGGCGGCCATTGAGAAACCGCGCAGCGCAGCAGTGCTGCAGGGGCTCCTCGCGGAGCTGGAGTCGCGGGACGCCGTCACGCTGGTCCGGCAGACGCATGCCATGTTTCGCGGGTTCGCGTTCATGGAAGACGCGGCAACCCATGGCACCCGCGACTACTGGACCACCCTCGACGAGTTCCTGCTGCAGGGCGGCGGCGATTGCGAGGATTTTGCACTCGCCAAGTACCAGGTTTTGGCGGACGCGGGCATTCCCCGCGAACAGCTGCGCCTGGCCTACTCGGTCGATCCGCGAACGCTCGCCAAGCACATGGTGCTGCTCTACGTTCCGGGCGACATGACCGACGCCCTGGTACTGGACAACAACCAGCCTGACCGCCTCATCACGCTGAGCGACTACGCCTTCGACATCGCGTTCAGTTTTACCGCGGAAGAACTGACGATCCACCGCGCGTCCGGGTTCGTGACCCGCAGGCTGGGCACCGAGATGAATTACGCACGCTGGAGCGACTGGCTGCAGCGTTCCGCGAAAGGCTGAACACGGGGAGTACACGAAAAATGTTGAGCGAATCCATCGAAACCGGATCCACGAACGACGACTGTGTGCGGACCGAAATGATTGGAACGGAACAGGCCGCGGCCTTCGAATATGCGTCCGGACGGCTGATGCGCGAATTCCGCGCCTGGCTGCAGGAGCGGTTTCCCGCCCTGGTCAGCATGCGCGTTCACGGCAGCCGGGACGATCGCGATACGCCCAATATCTTCCTGCACGGCACCTCCGGAGAACGGGTCTACCTGTCTGCGGACATCGACCGTACCGCCTGGGATGTCGCCCACAATCACCGCGACCTCAGCGGTCGCTACCGGTCAGTCACCGGCACCCCGTACCGTCCCGCTGACCATGCGGAGCTGGTTGCCATGAGCCGCCACATCCTCGCCTGCCAGGGCCAGGACGCGGAACTGCAACTGTATTGAGAAACCGGCGCGGACCTCGCGCCCGGCATCCGCTGACTAGCGAACGACTCCACCACCTGCCTCGCTGCGCCGCGCGCGCCGGCGCTGGTGGGTGTGGATGCGATGCGCGTACAGGAACAGCAGGATCGCCAGGTAAAGCATCTGCTCACCGATATTGGCCTTCGCAATCCAGATGAAGTGCGTGATCGCCAGGAGCCCCACCACGTAAACCAGGCGGTGCAGGCGCTTCCAGTTGCGCTTGAGGCGACGCTGCATGGCGTCCGTGGAGGTGATGCCCAGCGGAATCATCAGCAGCAGCGCGCTGAAGCCCGCAATGATGTACGGACGCTCGGTCAGGTCGTCGGCGATCACCAGCCAGTCCCAGGTGGCGAGAAAGGTCAGGTAGCAGAGGAAGTGCACGCAGGCGTAGAACAGCGTGTAGAGCCCGAACATACGCCGGTAACGGATCAGCCCGTTGCGGCCGGTCATGACCCGCAGGGGCGTGATGCTGAGGGTGATCAGCAGGAAGCGCAGGGTCCAGATGCCCGTCTCCTGGGCGATTGCCTCGGCCGGATCGGTGCCCAGACGATTGAGCAGCGCCAGCGCCAGCATCCACAGAAACGGCACCAGGCAGGCCAGGAACAGCAGCGGCCGGGCCAGCCGCCATCCGGTTTCGGATCGCACTAATAATTCTTCCGCAGATCCATGCCCGAATAGAGGCCCGCCACCTGTTCGGCATATCCGTTGAACGGCCGGGTCGGCATCCAGTTCGGGCTGAACAGTGTGCCGGGAAGGCGACGCTCGCGTTTCTGGCTCCAGCGCGGATGGTCCACGGCCGGGTTCACGTTGGCGTAGAAACCGTATTCGTGGGGTGCGGTGAGGTTCCACGTGGTCGGCGGCTGCTTCTCCAGCAGGTGAATGCGCACGATGGACTTGATGCTCTTGAACCCGTATTTCCACGGCACCACCAGGCGCAGCGGGGCACCGTTCTGCGCCGGCATGACTTCGTTGTAGAGCCCGACGCCGATGATCGCCAACGGGTTCGCGGCCTCGTCGATGCGCAGTCCCTCGACGTAAGGCCAGTCGATGGTACTGAACGGCGAGCGCTGACCGGGCATGCGCTCGGGATCCAGCAGGGTCTCGAAGGCCACGTATTTCGCCCGCGAGGTCGGCTCGAAACGCTTCAGCAGGTCGCCCAGGGGAAAGCCAATCCACGGGACCACCATCGACCAGGCCTCCACGCAACGCAGGCGGTAGATGCGTTCCTCGAACGCGTGGGGCCCCAGGATGTCTTCAAGGGTATAGGTGCCGGGCCGTGCGACCTCCCCGCTGATCTCGACACTCCAGGGCCGGGTACGGAAGTCCCGCGCGTTGCGGTGGGGATCACCCTTGCCGGTGCCGAACTCGTAAAAGTTGTTGTAGGTGGTGACGTCGCGATACGGGGTCAGGGGTTCGTCGGTCGAATACGCGCCGGATGTCCGGGCCTGGATGCGCTCTTCGATGCTTCCCGCGGGGCCCGTCGCACCCCCCGGTCCCGCAGCGCCTTCAGGTCCCGCCGCGGGCGCTGCGGCACCGGCGATGTGCTGTTCCTCGCCGGCATCGCTGCATCCGGTGAACAGCAGGCCACCCGCCCCGGCGAGGGCGACGCCACCGGCACGACGCATGAAATCGCGGCGCGATCTGTACACGTTTTCCGGGGTGATTTCCGAGGCGCGGGGCGCGGACGGGTCCTTGCTGCGAATCAGCATCTGGGAAGTGCTCCGGTACGGAAGTGGCTTTGTTTCGACCGCGTCATCGCCCGGAGGTTTCCGCGCGACAGTCAATCAGCGTGTGCGGTTCCACGCCGAGCGCAGCGGGCCGGAGATCGCGTAGACGGCGAACAGGGTCAGCAGGACCGTCGGCGGGTGCAGCATGATGACGGCGAACACCATGACCATCGCCAACAGGGCGACGAAGGGCACACGACCCTTGAGATCGAGTTGCTTGAAGCTGTCGTACTTGAAGTTGCTGACCATCAGCGCGCCGGCAATCGCGGTAAAGAGGGTGGCGACGACCGCGACGCCGAACTGGTCCCCGCTGATGCCCAGGTCGGCGCCGACCCACACCATGCCGGCAACCAGCGCGGCGGCGGACGGGCTGGGCAGCCCGGTGAAGTAGCGTTTGTCCGCCGTCTCGATCTGGGTATTGAAGCGCGCCAGGCGCAACGCGGCGCCGGCGACGTAGATGAACGCCGCCATCCAGCCGATCTTGCCGAGCATGGAAACGGACCAGGTGAACGCGACCAGAGCCGGGGCGACACCGAACGCCACCATGTCAGAGAGGCTGTCGTACTGGGCGCCGAACTCCGACTGGGTGTGGGTCATGCGCGCGACGCGACCGTCCATGCCGTCGAGCACCATGGCCACGAACACGGCGATTCCCGCGGTCGCAAAATTGCCGTTCATCCCCGACACGATCGCGTAAAACCCCGAAAACAGGGCCGCCGTGGTGAACAGGTTGGGCAGCAGGTAAATGCCGCGACTGCGGTGTCGCGGGCCGGACTGGTTTTCTTCCACCGGACGCACGACGGGCTTGCCGTCACTGTCCTCGGATTGGCTGGGCTGTGCGCTCATGAACCGATCGACGTGCTCCTGGAAGCACCCGGAGATTTGAATTCAAGTATATACCATGCCCCCGCCAACCCGTTGAACGACGGTTCAAAGGACGCATGTGGACTGCCCGGAGAAAAAACGGCGCCCGCGGCGTGTTGCGGCCGCGGGCGCCGCGGGCGGATCAGTTGCGGTCCTTGTCGACCAGCTTGTTCTTCTGGATCCACGGCATCATCGAGCGCAGGCGGCCGCCCACTTCCTCGATGGGATGCGCCTCGCCGATGCGGCGCTTGGCCTTCAGGGTCGCCGCGCCGGCCTGGTTCTCGAGGATGAACTCGCGGGCGAACTCGCCAGTCTGGATCTCCGTCAGGATGCGACGCATCTCCGCGCGGGTCTCGTCGGTGATGACCCGGGGTCCGCGGGTGAGGTCACCGTACTCGGCCGTGTTGGAAATCGAGTAGCGCATGTTGGCGATGCCGCCCTCGTACATGAGGTCGACGATCAGCTTGAGTTCGTGCAGGCACTCGAAGTACGCCATCTCCGGCGCGTAACCGGCCTCGACCAGGGTTTCGAAGCCCGCCTGCACCAGCGCAGTGGCCCCACCGCAAAGCACGGCCTGCTCGCCGAACAGATCGGTCTCGGTCTCCTCGCGGAAGTTGGTCTCGATGATTCCCGCACGGCCACCACCGTTGGCGGAGGCGTAGGACAGGGCGATGTCCTTGGCGCGCCCGGTGGCATCCTGGTACACGGCGATCAGCGAGGGAACCCCGCCGCCCTCGGTGAAGGTGGAGCGAACCAGGTGTCCCGGACCTTTCGGCGCGATCATGATGACGTCGTTGCTCGCCGCCGGTTCGATCTGCTGGAAATGGATGTTGAAGCCGTGCGCGAAGGCCAGCGCCGCGTCGGACTTCAGGTTCGGTGCGATCTCCTCGCGGTAGAGCCGCGCCTGGTGCTCGTCCGGGGCCAGGATCATGACCACGTCCGCGGCGGAGACCGCCTCGGCAATCTCGGCGACAGCCAGCCCGGCGGTTTCGGCCTTGGCCCAGGACGATGAGCCCTTGCGCAGGCCGACGATGACCTCGACCCCGGAGTCCTTCAGGTTGTTGGCATGGGCGTGGCCCTGGGAGCCGTAGCCGATGATGGCGACCTTCCGCGACTGGATGATCGACAGGTCCGCGTCTTTATCGTAATAAACTTGCATGCTTTGCCTCTGATTTCCCGTTACTGGGTTAAACCCCGTCCCGAACTGCTGCGGGCCCGGCAAGGCCCGCGGGATGGGGAATTCTACATAAAACGCTGGGCACTTTCTAAGCGCCCGCTAGACGCTCAGCAGCTTCTCGCCGCGCGAGATGCCGGCCACGCCACTGCGCACCACTTCCATGACCGTCGAGCGGCCCACCGCCTCGATGAACGCGTCCAGCTTCTGGCTGTTGCCGGTCAGCTGCACGGTGTAGAGGTTGTTGCCGACATCGACGATCTGGCCGCGGAAGATGTCCGCGCAGCGCTTGATCTCCTCGCGCTGGGCGCCGGTGGCGCGCAGCTTGATGAGCATCAGTTCGCGCTCGATGTGGGCGCCGTCGGTGAGGTCCACGACCTTGACCACGTCGACCAGCTTGTTGAGCTGCTTGGTGATCTGCTCGATGACCCGCTCCGGGCCCACCGTCATCAGGGTCAGCCGCGACAGGGTGCTGTCCTCGGTCGGGGCCACGGTCAGGGACTCGATGTTGTACCCGCGCTGGGCGAACAGGCCGATGACCCGCGACAGCGCGCCGGGCTCGTTTTCCATGAGAATCGAAATGATATGCCGCATCTCAGGTACGCTCCGTCTTGCTCAGCCACATGTCGCGCATCGAGCCGCCCTTGATCTGCATCGGGTAGACGTGCTCGTGCTGGTCGACATTGATGTCGAGGAATACCAGCCGGTCCTTGTACTTGTTGAAGCACTCGTCCATGACCGGTTCCAGTTGGTCGCGCTCGGTGACCTCGAGACCGATATGGCCATAGGCCTCGGCCAGCTTCTTGAAGTCCGGCAGCGACTCCATGTAGGACTGGGAATGGCGTCCGCCATACTGCATGTCCTGCCACTGGCGGACCATGCCCAGGGCCTGGTTGTTGAGGTTGATGATCTTCACCGGCAACTGGTACTGCAGGCAGGTGGACAGTTCCTGGATGCACATCTGGATGCTGCCCTCGCCGGTGACACAGGCGACGGTCGCGTCCGGAAACGCGAACTGCACGCCCATCGCCGCCGGCAGGCCGAAGCCCATGGTCCCCAGGCCGCCGGAGTTGATCCAGCGCCGTGGCTTGTCGAACTTGTAGAACTGCGCCGCGAACATCTGGTGCTGGCCGACATCCGAGGTGATGTAGGCATCGCCCTTGGTGGCCCGGTACAGCGCCTCGACCGCGAGCTGCGGCTTGATGATCTTGGGATCCTCTTCTCCGTAACGCAGGCCGTGATACTGGCGCCACTCCTCGATCTGCTTGAACCAGTCCTCGATGGCCTGGGCGTCCGGCTTCAGGTGCTTGTCGCGGATCACCCCGAGGATGTCCTGCAACACGGTGTCCACGGGGCCCACGATGGGAATGTCCACCGGCACCGTCTTGGCAATCGACGAGGGGTCGATGTCGACGTGGATGATCTTGGCATTGGGGCAGAACTTCGCCGTGTTGTTGGTGACCCGGTCATCGAAGCGCGCACCGACAGCGAGCAACACGTCGCAGTGATGCATCGCCATGTTCGCCTCGTAGGTTCCGTGCATGCCGAGCATGCCGAGGAACTGCGGGTCGCTACCCGGGTACGCGCCCAGGCCCATCAGGGTGTTGGTGACCGGGTAGCCCAGGGTCTTGGCCATCTCGACCAGGTACTCAGAAGCGTTACCCTGGATGACGCCGCCCCCGGAGTAGATCACCGGGCGCCGCGCCTTGGCCAGCAGGTCGGCGGCACGCCGGATCTGCCCCGCGTGACCGCGGGTCACCGGGTTGTAGGAGCGCATCTTGATCTGCTTCGGGTACTCGTAGTCGAACAGTTCGCCCGGGTTGGTCATGTCCTTGGGAATGTCCACGACCACCGGTCCAGGCCGCCCCGTGGTGGCGAGATGGAACGCCTTGCGGATGGCCATGGGAATCTCGGCCGGGTTCTTGACCAGGAAACTGTGTTTCACGACCGGCCGCGACACGCCGATCATGTCGGTCTCCTGGAACGCGTCCTCACCGATCAGTTCCGACGGTACCTGGCCGGAAATCACCACCATCGGAATCGAGTCCATGTACGCGGTGGCGATCCCGGTGATGGTGTTGGTGGCGCCCGGGCCCGAGGTCACCAGGACCACGCCCGGCTTGCCCGTCGCCCGCGCGTAACCGTCCGCCATGTGGGCGGCGGCCTGCTCGTGACGGACCAGGATGTGCTTGACCTTGTCCTGCTGGAACAAGGCATCGTAGATGTGCAGGACTGCACCGCCGGGGTACCCGAACAGGTACTCGACACCTTCGTCCTGCAGACACCGAATGACCATGTCGGCCCCGGATAATCTTTCCACTTGCGGTCACCTCTGCGTTCGCGGATGGATGACTCCGGAAACACGGAAACACCGGCGGACCCTGGCGGAGTCCCGGGAAAACAGTGCACGAACGGATGACGGGTCGAGGCTGGCCCCGGTGAATCGGGTCAGCGTGAGACGCTGCAGGATCCTGCAGCGATCCACCCCGGCGCGGTAACGCTCTGTCGGGCGCGGCCCCTGTCACTGGTCGGTGCAGGGCGTTCCTTGGGACTCCGGGACCGGGCGGTAAAGCCGTCCCCGGAATACTGGCCGAACCGGTGGTTGCCGGAACAGCCGTTTACAAATTAAGCAGCGCATTTTGGCATTTCCAGGCCGGATGTCAAGCTTTCCGGCATTCCGACGTCCCCCGCGGAGCGCCCTCGCCGACGCGGCCGGGCGCGACCCCGACCCCGCGATATGCTATATAGGAAGCAGGAAAAACGATTTCCAGGGAATGCATAAGACCATGAACTGTAAGCAAAGAATGCTCGTCGGGGCCCTCGCCGCCTGTATTTCGACCGCGGTCTCGACCAGCGTGAGCGCGGGGGACGTGTTCAAGTGGGTGGACGAGAACGGGATCACCCATTACGGCGAACGCCCACCGACGAATCGCGACCACACCCGGGTCATCAGGGGCAGCCGCCTTCCGGCTCCCGAGGCAAGCCCGGCTGCCACGGCAACGGCGACGGCAACAACGGGAACCCCCGCCGGAGCGGCCCCGTCAGCTCCTGCGCAACCGGCACCGGAAGCAGCCGGCGCCGCGGCGGAGTCCGCTTCCGCCCTCGACCAGCAGGAGGCCGCGCTGAACGCCAAGGTGAAGGCGCACAACTGCCAGAAGGCCAAGGAAATCCTCGCGACCCTGAACAGCACGGCCAAGGTGCGCGCCAAGAACGAGCAGGGCGAGTACGTGATCCTCTCCGACGAGGAAATGCAGCAGCGCAAGGCGCACGCCCAGAAGGTGATGGAGGAGAGCTGCTGAGGCTCCCCTCCCCGCCATCCCCCTGCGTCGGGGCGAGACCGACGCCTACTTGAAGCGGATATCCCCTTCCGGCTCCCGGGTCACGCTGACGGTGTCCCCGGGCGCATACCTGCCCGCGAGCAGTTCCTGGGCCAGCGGGTTCTCCACCTGGCGCTGGATGGCCCGTTTCAGGGGCCGCGCCCCGTACACGGGGTCGTAGCCGGCTTCCACCAGGCGGTCCAGCGCCGCATCGTCGATCTCGAAACCGAGGTCGCGTTCCGCGAGGCGGGTACGCAGGTGTTCCAGCTGGATTTTCGCAATCCCACGGATCTGGTCCTGCTGCAGCGGGTGGAATACCACCACCTCGTCGACCCGGTTGATGAATTCGGGGCGGAAATGCTGTCCGACCACCTCCATCACCGTGGACTTCATGGTCTCGTAGTTCTCCTCTCCGGCGAGGTTCTGGATAATGTCCGAACCCAGGTTCGAGGTCATCACCAGCACCGCATTGCGGAAATCCACGGTACGCCCCTGCCCGTCGGTCAGACGGCCGTCGTCGAGGACCTGCAGCAGCACGTTGAACACGTCGGGATGCGCCTTCTCGACCTCGTCGAGCAGGATCACCGAGTACGGCTTGCGGCGCACGGCCTCGGTCAGGTAACCACCCTCCTCGTATCCCACGTAGCCGGGCGGCGCACCGATCAGCCGCGCCACCGAGTGTTTTTCCATGAATTCCGACATGTCGATGCGGACCATGGCCTCCTCGGTGTCGAACAGGAAGCCCGCCAGTGACTTGCACAGCTCGGTCTTGCCGACCCCCGTGGGGCCGAGGAACAGGAACGAGCCGTTGGGCCGGTTGGGGTCGGAGAGTCCCGCGCGCGAGCGGCGCACGGCGTCGGCCACGGCGCGGATCGCCTCGTCCTGGCCGACCACGCGCTCGTGCAGGGCGGACTCCATGCGCAGCAGCTTGTCGCGCTCGCCCTCCAGCATCTTGGCGACCGGGATGCCGGTCCACTTGGAAACGACCTCGGCGATCTCCTCCTCGGTGACCCGGTTGCGCAGCAGTTTCATCTCCATCATCTCGGCCTGGCTGGCCATGTCGAGCTGTTTCTGCAATTCGGGAATGATCCCGTACTGGATCTCGGACATGCGCGCCAGGTCGCCCGCGCGGCGCGCGGTCTCCAGTTCCAGGCGCGCCTTCTCCAGGTCGGCCTTGATCTTGTGGGAGCCGTGCAGGGCGGCCTTCTCGCTGTTCCAGATTTCCTCCAGATCCGCGATCTCGCGCTCCAGCTTGCCGATGTTCGATTCCAGCGCGTCGAGGCGCTTGCGGGAGGCCTCGTCATCCTCCTTCTTCAATGCCTCGCGCTCGATCTTGAGCTGGATGAGGCGCCGGTCCAGGCGATCGATCTCCTCCGGCTTGGAGTCCATCTCCATGCGGATGCGGCTCGCCGCCTCGTCGATGAGGTCGATGGCCTTGTCGGGCAACTGGCGGTCGGTGATGTAGCGGTTGGAAAGCCGCGACGCGGCGATAATCGCAGAGTCGTTGATCTCCACCCCGTGGTGCACCTCGTAACGCTCCTTCAGCCCACGCAGGATGGCAATGGTGTCCTCCTCGTTGGGCTCGTTGACCGTCACTTTCTGGAAACGGCGCTCGAGGGCGGCGTCCTTCTCGATGTACTTGCGGTACTCGTCCAGGGTGGTCGCGCCCACGCAATGCAGTTCGCCCCGTGCCAGGGCCGGCTTGAGCATGTTGCCCGCGTCCATCGCGCCCTCGGCCTTGCCGGCGCCGACCATGGTGTGCAGTTCGTCGACGAAGAGGATGACGCGACCCTCCTGCTTCGACAGCTCGGTGAGCACCGCCTTCAGGCGTTCCTCGAACTCGCCGCGAAACTTGGCGCCGGCGATCAGGGAGCCCATGTCGAGAGCGAGGATGCGCTTGTCCTTGAGTCCTTCCGGCACCTCCCCGTTGATGATGCGCTGGGCGAGCCCTTCCACGATGGCCGTCTTGCCCACGCCGGGTTCGCCGATCAGCACCGGGTTGTTCTTGGTACGGCGTTGCAGGACCTGCACGGTGCGCCGGATCTCGTCGTCGCGACCGATCACCGGGTCGAGATCGCCCGATTCGGCGCGCTGGGTGAGATCAATGGTGAAACGTTCCAGGGCCTGGCGCTGGTCCTCGCTGTTGGGGTCGTTGACGCTTTCCCCGCCACGCACCTGGTCGATGGTTTTTTCGAGTTGTTCGCGGCTCACGCCGCTGTCACGCAGGATGCGGCCCAGTTCGCCCTTGTCGTCGAACGCGGCAAGCAGGAACAACTCGCTGGAAATGAACTGGTCCTTGCGCTTCTGGGCCAGCTTGTCGGCGAGATTGAGCAGGCGACCGAGATCGTTGGACATGTGCACGTCGCCGTCGTGATTGGCGATCTGCGGCATGCGGTCGAGATGCTTCAGCAACTCGTTGCGCACATAGCTGACCTCGACCCCGGCCTGGGCCAGCAAAGGGCGGACACTGCCCCCCGACTGGTCGAGCAGCGCCAGCAGCAGGTGAGTCGGCTCGATGAAATTGTGGTCCCTGCCCACGGCAATGGACTGGGCGTCCGACAACGCCATCTGCAACTTGCTGGTCAGCCTGTCAATTCTCATGTATTCCCGCTCCACATGACGAGGGCGCCGGGTGCTGTTGACTGGGTCCCGGCGCCCATCCACTGCTTAAGAGATGGGGGCGTTACACGCCGATTCAAGCGCTTTCCGCATCCTCCCGGATCCACACCAGGCTCGCCATGCGCCCGGTGCGGCCGTCGCGACGGAAGGAGAAAAACCGTCCCGGCTCGGAGAACGTGCACCAGCCACCGCCGCCGACATGCCCCACGCCAAGCGCCGCGAGCCGTGCGGAGGCGAGCAGGTACAGGTCTGCGAACCACTTTCCGTGGTGATCCGGATGCGGGCGGAACGCGGCCTCCGCGTCACCGTGAGCCAGGAATGCGTCGCGCACCTCGGCGCCGACCTCGAAGGCATCCGGACCGATGGCCGGGCCCATCCACGCAAGCACCCGGGCGGGGTCGGTATCCAGCGCCGTAACGGTGTTCTCCAGCACGCCGCTGAGCAACCCGCGCCAGCCGGCATGCGCCGCCGCCACGCGACGCCCGTCGCGGGTACAGAACAACACCGGCAGGCAGTCCGCGGTCATGATCGCGCAGGCGAGTCCGGGGATGTCGCTCCACACCGCGTCCGCCTCCAGTTCGCGACCACCCGCGACGGCGCGCTCGACGCGGGTGCCATGCACCTGGTTCAGCCACTGCGGATGCACCGGGAGGTCGAGGGCGGCCAGCAGCAGGGCCCGGTTGCGCGCCACTGCCGCAGTGTCATCGCCGACATGGAAACCGAGGTTCATGGTATCGAAGGGCGCCGCGCTGACGCCGCCGACACGGGTCGTGACCACCGCACCAACCCTGTCCGGCGCCGGCCAGTCGGGCAGGATCCAGTCCGGGGGTGCGATCACGAACGCTCCGCCGCCTGCCGGGCGTGTTCGCGCAAGGCGGCGACCAGGCGTGCGAGATCCGCCGGCCGCGGGCTCTCGAATTCCAGCAGTTCGTCGCTGGCCGGGTGGCGGAACGCGAGGCGCCGCGCATGCAGCGCCTGGCGACCGAAACCGCGCAGCAGTTCGACCAGTTCGGGATCCGCGCCGGCCGGGAGGCGCGCGCGGCCGCCGTAGACCGGGTCACCCACCAGCGCATGGCGGATATGCGCCATGTGGACCCGGATCTGGTGCGTGCGACCCGTTTCCAGCCGGCACAGGACCAGGGTGTGATCCGCGAAGCGCTCCAGCAGGCGGTAATGGGTCACGGCCGGCTTGCCGCCTTCCACCACCGCCATCTTCTTGCGTTGTACCGGGTGCCGGCCCATCGGGGCATCCACCACGCCCCCGCCGGTCATGGTCCCGTGAACCAGCGCCTCGTACTCGCGACGCACGTCGCGGGCCTGCAGGCTGCGCACCAGCGCGGTGTGGGCGGTCAGCGATCGGGCCACCACCAGGAGTCCCGAGGTGTCCTTGTCGAGGCGGTGCACGACCCCGGCGCGCGGCAGCTCGGAGAGTTCCGGGAAACGATGCAACAGGGCATTGACCAGGGTGTCGTCGCGGTGACCGGCGGCCGGGTGCACCACCACGCCCGGCGCCTTGTCGATCACCAGCAGGTCGGCGTCCTCGAACACCAGGTCGAGGTCCCCCGCATGGGGGCGCCAGCGCTCGTCGCCCTCGACCTCGGCGCCAAGTTGCAGGACCTCGCCGGACCGCACCGGGTCCCGAGGCCGCCGACGCGCGCCGTCGACGAGCAGCGACCCGTCCTTGATCCAGCCCTGCAGGCGCGCCCGCGAGTGGCCGGGAAACAGCTGCGCGGCCGCCTGGTCAAGCCGTTTGCCGGCAAGCGCGTCTGGTACCGCCTCCCGGGCGTCGATCCGTGTCATCCTGGAACCTCCCTGGCCCGCCCTGTGATTTTGGCATACCCGCGGCAGTATGCTTACAATACGGCTTCCGTCCGGGGGCGGCCCGCCGTTCCGGCACGTTCCAGCAAAGCACGACCATCGACAGGGACTGTTTAATGACCACCTACCGCCTCGTAGCCGCAGTCAGCATTCTCGCCCTTTGTGCGGGTTGTTCCCTGTTCAAGGACCGGGAAGAACCGGACCTCGGTTTCGAAAAGACCGAGGAACAGTACTACGAGGCCGCCCGCAAGAAACTCGACAAGCACGACTACGACGGCGCCATCGAGGAACTCAACAACCTCGAGACCCGCTACCCGTTCGGGCGCTATGCCGAGCAGGCGCAGCTGGAAATCATCTACGCCCACTACCGCGCGTTCGAGCCGGAAGCCGCACGCTCCGCCGCGGAGCGCTTCATCCGCCTGCACCCACAGCACCCCAATGTCGATTACGCGTACTACATGCGCGGGCTGGCGACCTTCATCGAGGGCCGCGGCCTTTTTGAGCGCTTCCTGCCCACCGACCTGACCCAGCGCGATCCCGGCGCCGCCCGCGATTCCTTCGCGTACTTCGCGCAACTCCTGTCACGTTTCCCCGACAGCCCCCACGCGTCCGACGCGGAAGCGCGCATGGTCTACCTGCGCAACCTGCTGGCGGCCTACGAGGTGCACGCGGCGCGTTTCTACCTGCGTCGCAAGGCCTATGTCGCCGCCCTCAACCGGGGTCGCTACGTGGTCGAGAATTTCCAGGAGACCCCCGCGGTGCCCGACGCCCTGGCGATCATGGTGGCGTCGAACATGTACCTGAATCTCAACGAACCGGCAGAAAAATCCCTGAAGGTGCTGCGCCTCAACTACCCGGATCATCCCGCCCTCGACGCGTCCGGAGCGTTCCAGCTGAACCGGGTCGTCACCCACGTCGACCGCACCTGGGCAAACATCATCACCTTCGGCCTGCTGGGCGAGGCACGCGCCGAGACCGAGATCTGGGAAGCCCCGCCGGCGCCGAACACCGATGCCAGTGCCGAACCAGCCCGCAGGAGCTGGCTGAGCCGGCTGACCTTCGGCCTGTTGGGCTGACCCCCGCCGGCTACTCGCCGATACGCCAGCCGTTGGTGATCGGGTAGCGACGGTCGCGCCCGAACCCGCGTCGCGTGATACGCACGCCGACCGGCGCCTGGCGCCGCTTGTACTCGTTCACATCCACCATGCGCACCACGCGATACACGGTATCGCGGTGAAAACCGCGGGCAATGATCGCCTCCGCGCTCTGATCGCGCTCGATATAAAGTTCCAGGAGCTGGTCGAGGAGATCGTACGGCGGCAGCGAATCGGTGTCCTGCTGGTCCGGCGCCAGCTCCGCCGACGGCGGACGCTCGATGACCCGCCGCGGGATCACCGGTGACAATGAATTGCGGTATTCGGAGAGCCGGTACACCAGGGTCTTGGGCACGTCCTTGAGCACATCGAAGCCGCCCGCCATGTCGCCGTACAGCGTCGCGTAGCCGACAGCCATCTCGCTCTTGTTCCCGGTGGTCAGCACCAGGCTGCCGCGACGGTTCGACAGGGCCATCAGGATCACCCCACGACAACGTGCCTGCAGGTTCTGCTCGGTGGTATCCGGCCCACCGCCTCCCAGCGCATCGCCGAGCTGGGACATGAAGGCCTCGTATACCGGCTCAATTGAAATCACCCGGTAGGCGACGCCCAGCGCCTCCGCCTCGCCGGCGGCATCCTCCTGGCTCATGTCAGAGGTATAGCGGAACGGCATCATGACGGCCTCGACCCGCTCCGGACCCAGGGCGTCCGCCGCCACCGCAAGTGTCAGCGCCGAATCGATGCCGCCGGACAGGCCGAGGACCACGCCCGGGAAACCGTTCTTTCCGACATAATCGCGCACTCCCAGCACCAGCGCCCGGTACACGCTCTCCAGTTCACCGGGCGGGGTGGACTGGACAGTGGACGTGAGGCCGCCGGAGCCATCCGCCTCGCACACGAACACGCCGGATTCGAACTGCGGGGCCTGCAGCGCCACCTGCCCCGCGGCATCGATGACAAAGCTGCCGCCGTCGAACACCAGTTCGTCCTGGCCACCCACCATGTTGAGATAGATGACCGGAATGCCCGCCTCGGTGACGCGTTCACGAACCACCGTGTGACGCTCAGCGATCTTGCCGGTATGAAAAGGCGAGGCATTGAGGTTCAGAACGAGGTCAGCACCGGCCTCGGCCGAGCGCGCCACGGGACCCGGGTTCCAGATGTCCTCGCAGACCGAAAGCGCGATACGCCGGCCGCGGAAACTGAATACCCCGGCGGCATCTCCATGGGTGAAATAACGCTTCTCATCGAAGACCTGGTAGTTGGGGAGGTGCTGCTTCGCGTACTCGAGTTGCAAGGCCCCGTCCGCGAAAATTCCCGCGGCGTTGAACAGCGCATCGCCACGCCGTCGCGGGTAGCCGGTGACGATCGCAATGCCGAGTTCACGGGAGGCCGCCGCGATTCGCCCCAGGGCAGCCTCGACACGGGTGGCCAGGCTGTCGCGCAGCAGCAGGTCCTCCGGCGGATACCCGGTGACCGCCAGTTCGGGAAATGCGACCAGGTCGGCGTGATGTTCATCGCGGGCCGCGCACGCAACCTCGAGGATCAGGTCGGTATTGCCGTGAATATCGCCGACGAGGAAATTCTGCTGTGCAAGGGCGATGCGCAGGGGGCGCTGGTCCGACATCGGTGGCTCCGCCAAAACGGTTCGCGGTTATTGTGCGCGAATCAGGGCCGAAACGAAACGCTCCGGGCGCGCGGCGTGATACGCTAGAATTGCCCTGAACCCACCTGGTTACAACGACTCATGATCCTGATCCGCATCATCCTGTTCTGTCTCATCGCACTGCTGATTTACGGCGCGATCCGGGCGTTCACCCGGGCCGGTCGCAAGGCGCCGGACAAGATCGAGCACGAGACCATGGTGCCCTGCGAGGTATGCCAGGTGCATGTTCCCCGCCACGAGGCGATCCAGTCCGGGGACCACTGGTTTTGTGGCGATGAACACCGGCGCGAGTGGCTGGAAAAACAGGATCCGGACTGAACCCGGCCCATGCAGGCGACGGCTGCCGAAAGCCCGGAACTGGAAAGCGACCTGCTACAGCAGGATCGTCGCATCCTGCGGATTTACAACTTCTACCGGATTCTGCTCGGTGGCGTGCTGCTGCTGGTCTTCTACGGCTCGTTCCCGCTCAGCCCCGGAGATCCAACGTACCTGCGGTTTATCGGTGCACTCAACCCCAACCTCTACGTCAACGCCGGCACACTCTACCTGCTGACCAGCGTTGCGGCCGCGTTTGTCATCGGGCCCCAACGCTTCGGCGTCGGCGTGCTGACCTTCGCACTGGTGTCGCTGGACATACTTGCGCTGACCATGATGATGCACGCCAGTGGCGGCATCCTTTCCGGGTTTGGCAACCTGCTGCTGGTCTCCATCGCCGCCGGCAACATCCTGCTGCATGGACGGCTCGGCCTGACCCTGGCCGCAACCGCAACCCTGGCCATCTTCTACGAGACGTTCCTCCTGTCGCTGGCGGTGTCCCTGACCAGCCAGGTGTACGTGCAGACGGGGCTGCTGGGCCTGTTCCTGTTCGCCGTCGCGCTGTTCGTACAGAACCTGTCCCAGCGGTTGCGGCGCACCGAGGCAGTCGCCCGCCAGCGCGCACTGGACATCGCCAAGCTGGAGGAACTCAACGACCTGATCATCCAGCGCATGCAGACCGGCGTGGTCGCAGCGGCCAAGTCCGGTGACATCCTGCTGCTGAACGAGTCGGCGGAGCAGTTGCTGGGCGTACGCCGCGAAAGCGACGCCACGAACGCGGCACTACCCAAACCCCTGCTCGAGCGTTTGCACCAGTGGCAGCGCAACCCGACCATTCGCGGCGCCCCGATCCGTCTCGGCGGCGCGGGACGCCTGATCCACGCCAGTTTCCACGCCGTGCGCAGCGAGAAGGATCCGACCATCCTGATCTACCTTGAGGACGCGACCCGCCTGACCCAGCAGGCCCAGCAGCTGAAGCTTGCCTCCCTCGGCCGCCTGACCGCGGGCATCGCCCATGAAATCCGCAATCCCCTCGGCGCCATCAGCCATGCGGCGCAGCTGCTCGGAGAATCCGAGGCGCTGGATGCCGGCGACCTGCGCCTGGCATCCATCATCCAGTCCCATTCCCTGCGCATGAACCGCATCATCGAGAACGTGCTGCAGTTGTCACGTCGCAAGGTGGCGGTTCCCGGACGCATCCTCGTGAAGGAATGGATCGAGGGCATCGTTGCCGAGTTTCCGGACCAGGAGGATATCGCGGTAATCGTCGACCCGGCCGACCTGGAGGTCGAGATCGATCCCAGCCAGATGCGCCAGGTGGTCACCAACCTGGTGGAGAACGGACTGCGATACAGCGAGAAACGCACCGGTCACAGATCGCTTACAATTCGGGCAGGGATCGACCAGAACCTGGACCTGGCCTACCTGGAGATCATGGATTCGGGGCCGGGCGTATCGGAATCGCAGATGGAAAAGATTTTCGAGCCGTTCTATACCACAGAAGCCAGCGGCACCGGCCTCGGGCTCTACATCTCGCGGGAACTGTGCGAGGCGAACCATGCCCAGCTCGCCTACGTTCCGGGAACCGGAGGCGCCTGCTTCCGGATCACGTTCGCCAACCTCGCCTGACACGGACACCACGCAATGCCCAAGGGAAAGGTACTGATCATCGATGACGAGGAGGATATCCGGGAGTTGCTGGAGATCTCCCTCGGCAGGATCAACGTGCCCACGCTGAGCGCCGAGAGCGTGGAAACGGCACGCCAGGTACTGGAGGCATCGGGCGACGAGATCTCCCTGTGCCTAACCGACATGCGCCTGCCGGACGGAACCGGGCTGGACCTGATCGCCCACCTCCAGGACAAGTATCCGCAGATTCCGGTCGCGGTGATCACCGCGTATGGCAGCATCGACCTCGCGATCGATTCGCTGAAGGCCGGCGCCTTCGATTTCGTGTCCAAGCCCGTGGATCTCGAGCGACTGCGCGGGCTGGTGACCACCGCGCTCAAGCTGCCACGCTACGGCGCGGCCACGGATGCCGGGCGTTCACGCCCGCGGTTGCTGGGCGATTCATCCGCCATGCGCGACCTGCGCGAACGCATTGCACGTGTCGCGCGCAGCCAGGCGCCGGTGTACATCACCGGTGAGTCGGGCAGCGGCAAGGAACTGGTCGCCCGGCTGATCCATGAACAGGGCGCCCGCGCAGACGGTCCGTTCGTACCCGTGAACTGCGGGGCCATTCCCACCGAGCTCATGGAAAGCGAGTTCTTCGGCCACCGCAAGGGCAGTTTTACCGGCGCCATCGAGGACAAGAAGGGACTGTTCGTGGCCGCCGGCGGGGGGACGTTGTTTCTCGACGAGGTGGCCGACCTGCCCCAGCACATGCAGGTCAAGCTGTTGCGCGCGATCCAGGAAAAGACGATCCGCCCGGTGGGCCAGGAGAAGGAGGTACGCATCGACGTGCGGATCCTCAGCGCGACCCACCGCGACCTGGCGACCGAGGTGCGCGAGAACCGCTTCCGCCAGGACCTGTACTACCGGATCAACGTCATCGAACTGCACGTCCCGCCGTTGCGCGAACGCCGCGAGGACATCGACCAGCTTGCCGCGATGCTGCTGAAGCGACTCGCCGACGAGTGGCAGATCGATGCGCCGCGACTCGATCCCGGGGCCGTCGCGGCATTGCAGAACTACAGTTTCCCGGGCAACGTGCGGGAACTGGAAAACATTCTCGAACGTGCGGTGGCCCTTTGCGAGAACGGTTTCATTCGCGAGGAACACCTGCAACTTCCGCGTGACAACCCGGTCAACGGCGAACCGGCGGCGATTGCGGCCGGAGACGACACCCCGGACGTGCCACTGGAGGATTACCTCACCGGGATCGAGAAGCAGACCATCCTCAAGGCCCTCGAGGAAACCCGCTGGAACCGCACCGCGGCAGCCAGGAAACTCGGACTGACGTTTCGCGCACTACGTTACCGGCTGAAGAAACTGGGCCTCGACGATGAGCGCAAGGAAGACTGATCAGCCCCGGCCGGCCGGCGCCTCCGCGACCGGCCCCTCGGCAGCCTCTGGCGCGTAGTCACGGGGATCCGCAAACGACTCGCGGCCGAACAGCATGTCCGCCACCAGGCGGGCCGCCGCCGGGGCCAGCAGCAAGCCGTTGCGAAAATGACCGGCGGAGACATACAGGTCCCGCACCCCCGGTACCGCGCCCATCACCGGAATCCCGTCCGGAGCACCCGGCCGCAACCCGCACCACTGGGCTTCCGGCACCCTGTCCGCGAGCGCGGGCAACATCGATGCCGCGGCGGCCGACAGGGACGCCTGGGCGTCCTCCGTCACCTGCCGTTTGAAACCGGCGAACTCCTGGGTGCTGCCGGCAAGAATCCGCCCGTCAGCCCGCGGGATCAGGTAGCGCCCGTCGCTCAGGACAATCCGCCGCAGGAGGCCGGGTTGCGGCCCGTACATGAGCATCTGGCCTCGCACCGGCACCACCGGCGGCCGGTATCCGGTCGGCGCCAGCAACCCGGCACTCCACGCGCCACCGCAGACCACGGTTCGGGCCGCCTCGTAGCATGTTTCCCCCGCGCGGACCCCGGCAACCCGCCCGGCGGCCGTTTCCAGGGTGTCCGCCGCCTCGCCTTCCACCAGGCTGACCCCGGGGTGGGAACGCAGCCAGGCCACCAGCGCACGCAACAGGCGCGGGTTGCGGACACTGCATACGCCCGGCATCCACAACGCGCGTCGCAGGTCTGGACGCAGCCCGGGCTGCAAACGGGTGGCCTCAACGTGGTCGATCACCGCCAGCGGAAAGCGATTGTCGCCAGCCCACTGCAGGGCGGCCGCCTCGTCCTCGACCCGCAGGAACAGCAGCCCGGTTTCCAGCATCTCGACGGGTTCGCCCGTCTCCCGCGCCAGGTCCCGGACGTAGTCGGGGTAGTGCGCCTGTGACCAGGCTGACAGGGCGGTGACCGCGGGCGGATAGCGCCACGGGTACAGCGGGGAAATGATACCGCCGCCCGCCCAGGAGGCTTCCTGGCCGCAGTTGCCGCGTTCGAGAAGGCGCACCGAGGCGCCGCGCACAGCCAGTTCGCGTGCCAGCATCATGCCGATGACGCCACCCCCGACGACCAGGAAATCGGTTGCGAGATCGTGGCGCGAATCCATGGACACTCACCTGCGCGGGAATTGGGGGATTTCCTACAGAGCCCCCGGGACCCGCTCAATATACTCCGCGTCGCGAGGTCGGGGAACCGGCCGTTCCGTCCGATATCACGCGAGGCAATTCATGAACGCACGCCGCCAGGGAGGTGTCTCCCTCATCGAACTCCTGATCGTCCTGGGCATCGTCGCGATCCTGCTGGGGCTGGGTAACGGCGCCTGGCCGGAGCGCGTGGCGCACCACCAGGCCAATGCCGTGGCACGGGAAATCACCGCTGCCGTCCACCTCGCGCGGACCACCTCGGTGACGCTGGGCCAATGGGTGACGGTGTGCCCGAGTCTTGACGGACATCGCTGCACCGCGGACTTTGCCGATGCACTGCTGGTATTCACGGATCTCGACCGTGACGCCAGTGCCGATGCCGAGGACCGAGTCATCCATCACTTCCGTCCGCCGGCGCCAGGGAGCAGGCTGCGCTGGAGCGCGTTCCGCCGCAAACCATGGCTGCAGATGACCCCCATGGGGCGCACCCACCATCAGAACGGGTCCTTCATCTACTGCCCGCCGAACCGGGACCCGCGGCAGGCTCGGGTGGTCATCGTCAACAAGCTGGGCCACACGCGCCACGGCAGCGATCGCAACGGCGATGGCGTCGTCGAGTATGCCAACGGAAGGCCGGTGGACTGCATGCGGGAATTCGAGCGCGGCCGATGAACCGTGGCCGACGAAGGAGCGTCAGAGATTCTCGACCCGCAGCTCGCGGGGCATGGAGAACACCACGTTCTCGGCGCGGCCCTGCATTTCGACGGGGGCCGCGGCGCCCCACTCGCAGAGCCGGTCGATGACCCGGCGCACCAGGAGTTCCGGCGCCGAGGCGCCGGCGGTGATGCCGATGCTACGTTTCCCGTTCAACCACTCGCGGCGAATCTCCTCGGGATAGTCGATCAGGTACGCCTCGGCGCCGGTGCGCTCGGCGATCTCGCGCAGGCGGTTGGAGTTCGAACTGTTGGGCGATCCCACCACCAGCACCAGGTCGCAATCGGCGGCGAGTTCCTTCACCGCGTCCTGCCGGTTCTGTGTGGCATAACAGATGTCGTCCTTGCGCGGGCCGCGGATCGCCGGGAAGCGATGCCGCAGGGCATCGATCACCCGCGAGGTGTCATCCACCGACAGGGTGGTCTGGGTCACGTAGGACAGGCGCTCCGGATCACGAACCTCCAGCCGTCCGACATCGTCCTCGTTCTCGACGAGATAGATGTCGCCACCGGCCGCGTAGTCGTACTGGCCCATGGTGCCCTCGACCTCGGGATGCCCGGCGTGCCCGATCAGGATGCACTCCTCGCCGCTGCGGCTGTAGCGCAGGACCTCCATGTGCACCTTGGTCACCAGCGGGCAGGTGGCGTCGAACACCTTGAAGCTGCGCCGTTCGGCCTCCTCGCGAACCTCGCGGGAGACGCCGTGGGCACTGAAGATCACGATGGACCCATCTGGCACCTCGTCGAGCTCGTCGACGAAGATCGCGCCGCGTTCGCTGAGGTCCCCGACCACGAACTTGTTGTGCACGACCTCGTGGCGCACGTAGATCGGCGGTCCGAAAACCTCCAGGGCACGGTTGACGATCTCGATGGCGCGGTCGACACCGGCACAGAAACCGCGGGGGTTGGCGAGTTTGATCTGCATCTCTGCGTGTCGGCCTGGATTCAATTTGCGGGACGAACGTCGATAATTTGTACAGCGAAGATGATATCACGTCCGGCCAGGGGATGATTGAAATCCACCACCACCACGCCGTCACGAAGCTCACGTACCACGCCGGGCAGTTCGCTTCCGGAAGGGTCCCCGAAGGCGAGCAGCAGCCCGGGAACCGGTTCCACCCCGGCAGGCAGGTCCGCGCGCGGAATTTCCTGGACGTTGTTGGGATTCGGCATGCCGAAGCCGTCCTTCGGCTTCATGACAAACGAGCGGCTGATCCCCGACCCCAGCCCGTGCAGCACCCGCTCGAAACCGGGGAGCAGGCTGCCGTCACCGACCCGGAAGGTGGCCGGGTCGCCGTCGAAGGTGGAATCGATCACCTCACCCTCGGGCAGGGTCAGCGAGAAATGCAGGGTGACCTGCATGCCGTCGCCGATGGTCCAGTGCCGCTCAGTCATCGCCGCCCTCCCGGTGGCCCGGTTCACCACGGATGATGTCCACGATCAGCATCCCGGCGCCCACGGTAATCGCGGAATCCGCCACGTTGAACGCGGGAAAATACCAACCCGCGTAATGCACCGAGATGAAGTCGACCACGTAACCGAGTGCGATGCGGTCCCAGAGGTTGCCGAGGGCGCCGCCCAACACCAGGCACAGGGCGCAGGCCAGCCAGCGACTGCCGGGTGGAAGGCGCCACACCCAGACCAGCAGCACGCCGCCCATGATCACCGCGACCACGGTGAAGAACCAGCGCTGCCAGCCCGCCGCGTCGGAGAGGAAACTGAACGCGGCACCGGTGTTGTGCAGCAGGGTGAGATCGAAGAACCCGGTGACCGGGACCGGCTGCCCATACTGCAGGCCGGCCGTGGCCAGGCCCTTCGTCCACTGGTCGAGCACGACCACCAGCACCGACAGCAGCAGCCACTTCGACATCGCGCCACGGGAATCTGCCACTGCTTCCATCTCCGCGGTGCGCCGCTCAGGCGTACCGGCGCTCTTCGCCGTCGCCGGTGATGTTCGCCACGCAGCGAGCACAGATCTCAGGGTGCTCGGCGACGCTGCCGACATCCTCGCGATAGTGCCAGCAGCGCACGCACTTGTCGGCCGCGGACTTCGCCACCTTCAGGCGCAGGCCGGGCAATTCCGTTTCGACCGCGCCCGCGGCGTCGCCGAGGTCGCGCAGAACCGCCGTCGAGGTGATGGTCACGAAGCGCAGTTCATCGCCGATCCGCTCGAGGTCCGCGCGGATCTCCGGAGAGCAGAACAACTCGACATCCGCCTCCAGGCCGGAACGGATCGCACCATCGGCACGCTGGCGCTCGAGTTCGCGATTGACCTCGGTACGAACCTGCATCAGGCGACGGAAGTAGTCGCGCCCCAGTTCCGCATCGGCCGGCAATTCGCCGAGTCCCCCGTACCAGGTGCCGAGAAACACGGATTCCTCGCGCTCCCCGGGAATCTCCGCCCAGATCTCCTCGGCGGTGAAACTGAGAACCGGCGCCAGCCAGCGCGCGAACGCCTGCACGATGTGGTACAGAGCGGTCTGCACGGAACGGCGGCCGATGCTGCGCGCCGGCATGGTGTACTGGCGGTCCTTGATGATGTCGAGGTAGAAACCGCCCATATCGACCACGCAGAAATTGTGCAGTTTCTGGTAGATCAGGTGGAACTGGTATTCGTCATACGCGGCGAGAATCTCTTCCTGCAGCTGCAGGGCGCGATCCACGGCCCAGCGGTCCAGGGCGAGCATGGCATCCGCCTCCAGGCTGTCGGTCGCGGGATCGAAACCACTGAGATTGGAGAGGAAAAAGCGCGCCGTGTTGCGAATGCGCCGATAGGAATCAGCCGTGCGCTTGAGAATTTCGTCGGACACCGACATCTCGCCACGATAATCGGTGGCGGCAACCCAGAGACGCAGGATGTCGGCACCGAGGGAGTTGAGCACCGACTGGGGGGCCACCACGTTGCCCAGCGACTTGGACATCTTGCGGCCTTCCGCATCCACGGTGAAACCGTGGGTCAGCACCGCACGATAAGGCGCGTGACCATTCATCGCCACGCTGGTCAGCAGCGAGGACTGGAACCAGCCACGGTGCTGGTCGGAACCCTCAAGATACAGGTCGGCCGGGTATGTCAGGCCGCTGTCGCGCGCGAGCACGCAGGCGTGGGTCACGCCGGAGTCAAACCAGACGTCCAGGGTGTCGGTGACCTTGTCGTAATCATCCGCCTCCGCACCGAGGATTTCGGACGGCTCGAGTTCAAACCAGGCATCGATGCCGCCAGCCTCGACCCGCACCGCGATCTCCTCGATGAGTTCCGCGGTGCGCGGATGCAGCTCGCCGCTCTCGCGATGGACGAAAAGCGCAATCGGCACGCCCCAGTAGCGTTGCCGGGAAATGCACCAGTCGGGGCGCTCATTCATCATCGCCTCGATGCGCGCCTGGCCCCAGCCCGGCATCCACTCCACCTCGCGGATTTCCGCCAGGGACTGCTCCAGCAGGCCGTTTTCGCTCATGCTGATGAACCACTGGGGCGTGGCGCGGAAAATGATCGGCGACTTGTGGCGCCAGCAGTGCGGGTAGCTGTGATGCACGCTGCCCAGGTGCAGCAGCCGGCCGCGCTCCTCGAGCACCGCGATGATGTGCTCGTTGGCGATCGACACGTTCTGTCCCCCGAACAACTCGGTGTCCTCGGTGAACGTGCCGTTGCCGGCAACCGGGTTGTAGACTTCCAGGCCGTAGCGGCGGCCGACGTTGAAATCGTCCAGGCCGTGCCCGGGTGCGGTATGGACGCAGCCGGTGCCGGCCTCGGTCGTCACATGCGCGCCCAGGATGACCGGAACCTGGCGGTCGTAAAACGGGTGGGCAAGAGCCAGGTGCTCCAGGTCGGCGCCGCGCGCGCGCCCGGCAATCCGGAATGACTCCGTTCCGCAGCGTTGCATCACCGACTCGTGCAGGGCATCGGCGACCAGCAGGTACTCCTCGCCACTGCCGGTGTTCGCGCACAGCAGCACGTAGTCGAGCTCCGGGTTCAGGCATACCGCGAGGTTGGCGGGAAGGGTCCACGGAGTGGTGGTCCAGATCACCACGGACACCGGGGCGTCCGCTGCAACGTCGGTGGCGCCGACCCGCTCCAGCAACCCGGCACGGTCCACGACGTCGAAGCGCACATCGATGGCAGGCGAGTGCTTGTCGTAATACTCGACCTCCGCCTCGGCGAGCGCGGAGCGGCAGTCGATACACCAGTGCACGGGCTTCACGCCCTGGGTGACGTGTCCGCGCCCGATGATCCGGCCCAGGGAGCGGATAATGTCCGCCTCGAAGCGGAAGTTCATGGTGAGGTAGGGCTGGTCCCAGCTGCCGAGCACGCCCAGGCGCCGGAAATCGCGACGCTGCGCGTCGACCTGTTTCTTCGCGTATTCACGGCAGGCCCTGCGGAAGCTGCGTGCGTCGGTCTTGACCCCGACCTTGCCCACCTTCTTCTCCACGTTCAGCTCGATGGGCAGACCATGACAATCCCAGCCCGGGACGTAGGGCGCATCGTACCCGGAAAGGGATTTCGACTTGACGATGATGTCCTTGAGCACCTTGTTGACCGCGTGCCCGATATGAATCTCCCCATTGGCGTAGGGCGGCCCGTCGTGCAGCACGAACTTGTCGCGGGCGGAACCCTGGGCACGCAGTTTCCCGTAAAGGTCCATCTGCTCCCAGCGTTCCAGCATGGCCGGTTCGCGGTTGGCGAGGTTGGCCTTCATCGGGAACCCGGTGCTGGGGAGGTTGAGAGTCTGCTTGTAATCCGTCATCCGAATCCTGGTCGCTCGTCCTTCAGAATAATGTGTACGCCGCCCTTCAGGCGGCACCGGCGCTCAGCCAGTCCCGCGCCTGGCCGATGTCGAGCATGATCTGGTCGCGCAGGCTGTCGAGATCGCCGAAGCGGCGCTCCTCGCGCAGGCGATGCAGGAAGGTCACCTCCAGTTTCCGCCCGTAGATCTCCGCATCGAAATCAAACAGGTGCGCCTCCAGGCTGGGTCGGACCCCGTCCACCGTCGGACGCAGGCCCACGTTGGCGATGCCGTCGAGGTCCTGCCCCGTGGCACCCGCGACACGCACCACGAACACACCACGCAACGGCACCTTGTGCCGCTTCAGCAGGATGTTGGCCGTCGGCACGCCCATGGTGCGCCCACGCTGGTCGCCCAGCCCGACGCGGCCGAAAATGCTGTAGGGGCGTCCCAGCAGGGCCCCGGCCGCGGCCAGGTCACCGGCCTCCAGGGCCAGCCGCACGCGGGTGCTGCTGACCCGCTCCCCGGCGACCCGGAACGAGGCGGTCGCCTCCACGGTGAATCCCTGTTCACGTCCCGCCGCCTGCAGCAACGGGTAATCGCCGCGCCGATCGCAGCCGAAACGGAAATCGTCCCCGACCGCCAGGTGGCGCACCCCGATTCCGTCGACCAGCACCCGCTGGATGAATGCATCCGCGGACAGGCTGCGCAGCCGCTCGTTGAACTGCAGGCAGAGTACGCGGTCGACCCCGAGGGCGGCAATACGCCGCCATTTCTCGGCGAAGGTGCTGAGCCGCGCCGGCGCCGCCTCGCCCTGGAAAAACTCCCTGGGCTGCGGCTCGAACACCATGACCGTGGACGGCAGGCCTGTTTCCACGGAGCGCTCGCGCAGTCTTTCAATGACCGCCTCGTGCCCGAGATGCACGCCGTCGAAGTTGCCGATGGTCGCCACGCAGGGCCGGTGCCCGTCACGCAGGTTGTGCAGGCCGCGTATCAGCTGCATGGCTACGCTACTGTCCAAAAATGAACCGGGGATTATAAGGCAGGCAGCAAGGTGCATGCACCCGTTCGGGATCTGCCGCGCTCAGTGCGCTCCTCCCCGAAAATCGCGCAGGCGCACACCGGTCAGGAGCAGCACCCCGAAATACACGGCGCCCCCCCCCACCACGAGCCCCCCCATGCGCATCACCCGTTGCGGCCATTCCCAGGCAAACCACGATTCGGTCGGCGCGTTGAATACCAGCAGAAAGGCCAGCATTGCCGAGTTGGCGAGTAGCATCTGCAGCAGGAATGTCCGCCAGCCCTCCAGCGGCCGGTACACGCCGAGACGGTGCAGGCCGGCGTAAAGCAGGCCGGCGTTGACGAAAGCCGCGATCGAGGTCGCCAGGGCCAGCCCCGCATGGCGCAGGGGGTAGATCAGGATCAGGTTGAGGACCATGTTGACCACCATCGCCTTCACCGCGATGGAAACCGGGGTCTTCGTGTCCTGGCGCGCGAAATAGCCCGGCGCCAGCACCTTGATCAGCATGAACCCGAGCAGCCCCAGCGAATAGGCGCGCAGGCTCTGGGCCGACATCACCACGTCGAGGCGGGTGAGCGCGCCGTACTGGAACAGGGTGGTGAGGATCGGCTCCGCCAGCGCCAGCAGGGCGACCGCCGCGGGCAGGCCGATCAGCACCACGAGACGCAGCGCCCAGTCCATGGTGCCGGAGAACTGCCGCGGGTCGTCGCGCGCGTGCTTGCGCGACAGACTGGGCAGGATCACCGTGGCAATGGCGATACCGAACACGCCGAGGGGCAGTTCCGAGA
>JBFGWM010000006.1:0-28664 GCA_041588495.1 Pseudomonadales bacterium
GCACCCGGTATCGAGCCAGGTCGGCAAGAACCTGGCGCTGGAACGCCTCCCGCTCGACCGCGCCGGAACGGTCCCAGGTTTCGACATACGGGATGTCGGTGTCACAGACGAAAACCAGGTCGTAGCGGCCGGTGGCATCCCGGGCGAGACGCTCCAGACGCGGGTCCGGAGTGCCGTGGTAATAACGCGCAAAGGTCAGGGTCGTGAGCGCGTTCGTGTCCGTGAACAGGTAACGGTTCGCCTTCCCGAGCAGGGCGTCTTCCCGCGCGATGTGCTCCACGGCAATCTGCACCAGTTGCTCCGGGCTGAGGCGGCGGTCCACCTGGTGTCTCTCCCAGTATTCGCGCCCGTACTCCGGCATCCACCGGGTGTCGAATTCGTCGGCAAGCCGCTGTGCCAGGGTGGACTTGCCGGTACAGGGTGCGCCGAGAATAACGACGTTGGTGACGAGGTCACGGTATACCAGCGGATCGATGTAATCACGAAAACGAAACGGGTCTTCGCGAATCGCGGTCGCCGACACCGGAACCCGGTTCCGCGGCTCGTCGATGCGCCGGTCCACCGCGCCCAGCACACGGCTCATGTGCGCCCCGTAAGGCTCGCTGGAATAAAAGTGCGTGACCCCGGTCACGCCGAGCCTGTCGATGACGTATTCCTCGTGGGCCCGCATCAGTTCCGGCGTATAACCCACCTCTGACGGGCCATCCCACGCCTCGATGACCCGCACGGACGGGTACAGGGCGCGGATCCATTGTGAGCGCACGGGAAGGGGAATCGGGGTGGTTTCCGGCGCGTCGTAAATGATTACGGACATCGCGTCGGTTTCCGACAGGCCGGTCTCGATCAGCAGCTGGTGACCGCGATGCAGCGGCGCGTACTTGCCGAGGGTCAGGCCGCTGGTCTTCACGCAGGTACCCCACCGCCTGTCAGGCAACCGCACCACGCACCTGCGAGGGTGCGGCGACGAATTGCGCTCAGAACAGCTTTTTCGCCATCCCCATCAGGCCGCCCAGGCCGCCGGCCTGTTCCAGCAATGAGCCGCCGCTGCTGGACTTGTCGACCATCTCGGGGAGCACGTTGGACAGGGCGTCGGCGGCCTCGGTCTCACCGACCCCGACCCGGGACGCGAACTCGGACACCTTTCCACGGCCGAAGATCTCGAAGATCTGGCTTGCATCGATACCCTTGTTGTCGCCGTCACCCAGCCACGACTGGACGATGTCACCGAGATTGCCCTGGCTCATCAGCTTGCCAACGATCGCGGAGAGATCGATGCCGTTGCCCTCGCCCCCCAGCAGGTCCTGCAGGGCGCCGGAGATGTCCCCGGTGCTGGCCTGGGTGCCGAGTTTCTGTTGCAGCATGCGGGTCGCCATTTCGATAAGGTCCATGATCGTCTCCGGGTCGTTTTCGGGTCGGGAATTTACCAGTTAAACAATTCAGTACTGACAACGCAAAGGCGGGTCCGAAGCGTCACGCATTGACGTCCACCACCAGCCTGCCGCGGACCTTGCCCTCGAGGAGATCAGCCGCCGCGTACAGGGTCTCACCGAGGGCGATCTCCCGGGTCACCGCCTGCAGACGGTCCGGCTCCCACTCCGCAGCAAGGGCGTCCCAGGCCGCCCGACGGCGCTCCATGGGGCAGTAGACACTGTCGATGCCCGCCAGGGTCACGCCACGCAGGATGAACGGCGCGACGCTGGCCGGGAAATCCATGCCCTGCGCCAGTCCGCAGGCGGTCACCACACCACCGTACTTCGTCGCCGCACAGACATTGGCCAGGGTGTGGCTGCCGACCGCATCCACGGCGCCCGCCCAACGCTCCTTCGCCAGAGGCCGACCCGGATTGCCGAGGGTCGCCCGATCGATGATCTCGGCCGCGCCCAGATCACGCAGGTAGGACTCGTCCGCCGTGCGCCCGGTCGACGCAACCACCGTGTAACCGCGCTTGGCCAACAGGAACACGGCGACACTCCCCACGCCGCCCGCGGCGCCCGTGACGATGATCTCGCCGGAGTCCGGGGTGACGCCGTGGTGCTCGAGGGCCTGCACGCACAGCATCGCGGTATACCCGGCCGTGCCCAGCCCCATGACATCGCGCGTCGAGAGCGCCTCGGGAACCGGCAGCAGCCAGTCGGCCTTCACCCGTGCGCGCTGCGCAAGTCCGCCCCAGTGGGTCTCACCCACGCCCCAGCCATTGAGAAATACGCGGTCCCCCGGTTTGAACCTGCTGTCGTCGCTGGTCGCCACCGTGCCGGCGAGGTCGATGCCCGGGACCATGGGAAAACTCCGCACTACCGGGCTGCTGCCGGTGATTGCCAGTGCATCCTTGTAATTGAGCGTCGAATACTCGACCGCAACCGTCACCTCGCCGTCGGGCAGCGCCTGCTCCTCGATTTCCTGCAGGCTCGCTGCGTATTGGTCGTCTTGCTTGTCGATCAGAATGGCGCGGAACATGGCGGGCCCTGGGGTCAGTGGGGGAAGTCCCGATTATAGCCACGGCCTCCCGGGTATCGGGGCACACCGGCCCCTGCCAGGCGGTGTGCGATGAACATGCGGTCGATTAACGGCGCAGCACGAACCACCCTCCGAACCCGACGCGAGGCTGCGGCTCGAAAATCGCAAACCACCCGGCGGAGGCCGCCGAAATATCGATACGGACCGCAATTACTGCAGGCAAACCGGCCAGAAACCCCTAAACTGGTTAGTCGGACTCCCGGTCGGGAGCGGCCCTCAACAGAGCGCGGGAAAGAATATGAAACCGATGCAAGTACTCGACGCCTCCTGGTTGCTGGTGGAATCCCGGGAAGCGCCCATGCAGGTGGCCCAGCTGATGATTTTCGAGCTGCCGGATGACGCCGAGCCTGACTTCCTCCACCAGCTGGTCGCCCATTTCAAATCGGCCACCACCTTCGAGAAGCCCTGGAACCAGAAGCTGGTGAACCCGGCTTTCGGCATTTTTCTGCCCGCGCTGCAGGAAGACCCCGACATCGACGTCGACTACCACGTACGCCATTCGGCCCTGCCCGCCCCCGGCGGAGAAAAGGAACTCGGCGTACTGATCTCCCGCTTGCACAGCCACCAGCTGGATTTCCGGCGCCCTCTCTGGGAGTGCCACGTGATCGAGGGCCTGGAGAACAATCGTTTCGCCATGTACACGAAATTCCACCACTCCATGCTGGATGGCGTCAGCGGTGTGCGCATGCTGCAGCGGATCCTGTCCACGGATCCCGAAAGGCGCGACCTCCCGCCTCCGTGGAGTTCACCTCCGGGCAAGCGGAAGCGCAAGGAAAAGGCGGAAGAGGAAATACCGTCGATCGCCAGCGCACTGGGCCAGGTTCTGGGCTCGGTACGTGAACAGGTGACGTCGGTGCGTGCACTGCGCCGCGCCCTGACCCGGCTCGTCAACTCGGCCCGTACCGGGGACGACCCGCTGAAGGCGCCCTTCGACTGCCCGAAGACCATCCTCAACAAGCGGATCACCGCGCAACGGCGGTTCGCCACCCAGCAATACGATATCGATCGCATCAAGAAGCTGGCCAAGGCCGGCAACTGCACCCTGAACGATATCGTACTGGCAATCTGCAGCACGGCCCTGCGCCGCTTCCTGATGGACGAGAACGCCCTGCCCGACAAGCCGCTGACCGCGGGCCTGCCGGTCAACGTCCGCCCGGCCGATGACGAGGGCACCGGCAACGCGATCAGTTTCATCATGGTCAACCTGGCGACGAACATCGCCGACCCGGTGGAACGCCTCAACGCGATCAAGGAATCGACCACGGGCGCCAAGGAACACCTGCAGGGCCTGCCGCGTAGCGCCATGAACAACTACACGACGCTCATCATGGCGCCGTTCATGCTGCAGCTGGTTTCGGGCGTGGGCGGCTACATGCGTTCGGTATTCAATATCACCATCTCCAATGTGCCGGGCCCGGACAAGCCGCACTACTACAACGGTGCGCGCCTGCTCGCGAGCTACCCGGTTTCGCTGATCCCCCACGGCCAGGCGCTCAACATCACCTGCCTGAGCTATGCCGGCACGCTGAACTTCGGCTACACCGGTTGCCGCGACACGCTGCCGCACATGCAGCACATCGCGGTGTACAGTGGCGAAGCGCTCGAGGAACTCGAGGACCGCCTGCTCTGAAGGTACGCCCGGCCGGCTGTCGCGGACCCGATGACGGGCGTCGCGGCAGCCGGTCGAATTTCCAGGATTCCCGGCGCATCAACGTCGTACATTCGAAACCCCGCGCCCGATTTGTCGACTGAGCCGGCAGATACTAACGTGAATGATCTTTCGTCCTTTCGTCGATTCACACCTTTCCCCGACCGGAGCATGTCATGACCCAGCCACTCGAACTCAACCACTTCATGGAAGGCCTGAAGAAGCGCAACCCCAACGAACCGGAATTCCACCAGGCCGTGTACGAGGTCGCCGAGTGCGTGATCCCCTACATCAATGACAACAAAGAGTTCCTCGAGGCGAAAATCCTGGAGCGCATGACCGAGCCGGACCGCACGATCATTTTCCGGGTCGTCTGGGAAGACGACGAGGGTGGCGTGCACGTCAACCGTGGCATGCGCGTACAGTTCAACGGGGCCATCGGTCCCTACAAGGGCGGCCTGCGTTTCGACCACTCGGTGAACCTCAGTATCCTCAAGTTCCTGGGCTTCGAGCAGACCTTCAAGAACAGCCTGACCACGCTGCCCATGGGTGCCGCCAAGGGCGGTGCCGACTTCAATCCCAAGGGCAAGAGCGACCGCGAGATCATGCGCTTCTGCCAGTCGTTCATGACCGAACTGCACAAGCACATCGGGGAAAACACGGACGTTCCCGCCGGCGACATCGGCGTGGGGGCCCGCGAGATCAGCTACATGTTCGGCCAGTACAAGCGACTGGAAAACGAATTCGTCGGCGCGGTGACCGGCAAGTCCGTGGACTTCGGCGGCAGCCTGATCCGCACCGAGGCCACCGGTTACGGCTGCGCCTACTTCATGGAGGAGATGCTCAACCACCGCGGCGACTCGACGGAAGGCAAGACCTGCGTGGTATCCGGGTCCGGCAACGTCGCGACCCACTGCGTCGAGAAAATCCTGCACCTCGGCGGAAAGCCGGTGACCCTGTCCGATTCCTCGGGTTTCATCCACGATCCCGACGGCATCACCCAGGAGAAGCTGGACTTCGTGAAGCACCTGAAGAACGTCAAGCGCGGGCGCATCAGCGAATACGCGGAAAAGTACGGCTGCGCGTTCCACAAGGGCGAGAAGCCGTGGTCGGTTCCCTGCGACCTGGCCTACCCCTGCGCCACGCAAAACGAACTGGACGGCCAGGCGGCATTGGTTCTCCTGGATCACGGCTGCAAGGGCGTGGCCGAGGGCGCCAACATGCCGAGCACCATCGAGGCCATCAACGCGTTTCACGCGGCGAAGATCCCCTTTGCCCCGGGCAAGGCCTCCAACGCCGGCGGCGTCGCCGTATCCGGCCTGGAAATGACCCAGAACAGCATCCGCATGGCGTGGAGCGAGGAAGAACTCGAGCAGCGACTGAAGGACATCATCACCAATATCCATACCCAGTGCGTGGAACATGGAACCCACGATGGCTGGGTCGATTACGTTCGCGGCGCGAATATTGCCGGGTTCGCGAAGGTCGCGAGGGCGATGCTTGCGTATGGGGTGATCTGAACTTCAATGATCTGCCGCCGCCGCGTCCCGGAGGCCGGCGGCGGCAGCCCGGTTTCCAGAAAAATAATCCCTTTCGTCCGCCACACCATGGACAAATTTCCGAATCACCCCGCTGGCCGGACTGGTCGGGAACGGAGCAGTCAAACCTTCGCAGGATCACAGCAACGATGAGCAAGCATGAGAACATCGAGGTCCGACTCGCCGAGCGTCCCCGCGGACTGCCTGGCGATGCGTGCTGGAAAGTCGCCCGCACGGAGTGCGCCGGACCGGCAGACGGGGAGTTCCTGGTGCGCAATGCGTTCGTGTCGGTGGACCCGGCAATGCGCGGATGGATGAACGAGGGCAAGTCGTATATCGCGCCGGTAGGAATCGGCGAGGTGATGCGCGCAATCTGCGTTGCCGAGGTGGTGGAGTCGAAGCACCCTGACTTCGCACCCGGTGACCACGTGACGGGACTTTTCGGGGTGCAGGTGTACGCCCTGTCCGACGGCGAAGGTGTCAACAAGGTCGACCCGCAACTGGCGCCCCTGCCCATGTACCTGGCCGCCCTGGGCATGCCCGGAATGACCGCGTATTTCGGACTGATCGACGTGGGCCGGGTGGAAACCGGCGACATGGTGGTGGTGTCCGCCGCCGCCGGCGCGGTAGGGCAGGTCGTCGGACAGATCGCAAAGATCCGGGGCTGTGACGTGGTCGGTATTGCCGGCGGTCCTGAAAAGTGCGCCTACGTGACCACCGAACTCGGGTTCGACGCCTGTATCGACTACAAGAACGAGAAGGTCGGGGCGGCATTGAAACAGTATTGTCCCGACGGCATCGATATCTATTTCGACAACGTCGGCGGGGATATCCTCGATGCGGCGCTCGGCCGTCTTGCGCGGGGTGCGCGGGTGGTGATCTGCGGCGCGATTTCCCAGTACAACAACGAGGGCGCCATGCGGGGCCCGAAGAACTACATGTCGCTACTGGTCAACCGTGCCAGCATGGAAGGGTTCGTGGTGTTCGATTATGTCCGTCGTTACGGGGATGCCGCGCGTGAAATCGGCGGCTGGCTCGCGGACGGCCGGCTGAAGTGCCGGCTGGACATTGTGAAGGGCCTGCCCAATTTCCCGGAAACCCTGCGCCGGCTGTATACCGGTGAAAACTTCGGCAAGCTGCTGATTGAAGTCTGAAAGGACCCGCCGAGGAGTCTGGGACGTTGAAGGAAATCGATCTCGAGGAAATCCTGCGCCCCATCGGTGACGCCATTCTTGCGCGGGAGCCGGATCACCTGCGCGCCCACGTGGCACCATGGATCAGCGCCGACACCCTGTTCGCCGAGGTGGAAAGCATGATCGCCGAGATGGTGGAGGACTGGGCCCTCGACGCGGACGCCTGGCCCAGCACCGCCGTGCTCGACTCCAATCCGTGCAGTTTCGAGGATCTCATCGACCTGTTCGAACGTGAGCCGGACCCCGCCGTAACCGGTGACAACTTCCTGCTCTGGTGCAGTATCCGGCTACAGGCCGACGTCGATCTCGAACTGGACGCCTTCGCCGATCTCACGGTGGTGCTGGTGGACGACGGGGGCAAGCCGAAACTCGGCTACTTCGAGGTGCGTTACCCGGACTGATCAGGCAGCAGCCGCACCGTCCCCGGCCGCCGGGGGCAATGGCAGACGCATCCGCACCACGGTTCCCCTGCCCGGCGAGGATTCCGCCCAGATCTGACCCTGGTGCTTTTCCACGATCTTTCGCGCAATGGTCAGGCCCAGTCCGTACCCCGGGTATTCCTCCTGGTTGTGCAGGCGCTCCATCGGCTCGAACACGCGGAAAATCTGGTCCTGCGGGATACCGATCCCGTTGTCACCCACACTCACCACCGCGGCATCCGAGTAGAGTTCCGCGGATACCCGGACGCGTGGATTCTCGACAGAGAATTTCAGGGCGTTATCGAGCAGGCACTCGAAAAGCATGCCGTAATCGGTCCCGTTGCCCAGGACCCGGGGCAGGTCACCCGCAACTTCCACGCTGGCGCCGCGTTCCTTGATCCTGCGCGCGAGTGTTGTGTTCGCGTGATCCACGATATCCTGCAGAGCCACCTCCTCGCTGGCTCGCGGACGGCACGCCTCGGCAAAGTCCAGCAGGCCGTTGATCAGGTCACCCGCGCCCAGGGAATTGTGCAGGATCCGCTCCAGCGAGTCGTTGACCTTGTCCATGTCCGGGGGCTCCCGGCGCAACAGGGTCTTGACCCGCTCGGCGAGCATCGCGATGCGTTGCGTCGGCCCGCGCAGGTCATGGGCCGCGAGATGGGCGAACACGCCCATCGCTTCATGGCTCGCGGCAAGCTTCTCGTCCAGGATCTTGCGCTGGTGGATGTCCTGCAGGGATCCCGCCGCGTGACGCGTGCCGTCCTCCCCGCTCTTCACCACCGCGCGCATGGAAAACCAACGGTAACCCCGCCGGCGGGTGCGCAGGCGGAATTCCAGGTCGATCTCGACGTCACCCGGGTCTTCGACCGCCAGGGCACGCTCCAGACGCCGTGCGTCAGCCGGGTGCACGAGTTGCAGGAAGCCGGAAAAGCCCGCACCCAGCTGCTCCGGATCATAACCGGTCACCTCGAAAAGGCGCCGCGAAAACCAGGCATCGTCAGCCGCCAGGTCGGGGATTTCCCACAGCACGTCACGGGATCCCTCGAGCGCCGCGGCGAGACGTCTCCGGGCTTCCGCGATACCTGCCGACTCGCCGACCTCGCGTTGCAGGGTGCGCACCGAGTCGCGGGCCAGCAACAGTTGCCGCTCCATGGACGGCACCAGGGAAAGCAGCACGATAAACAACGGGTTCCCGATCACCAGGTACAGCAGGAGCGAACGCGCGCCCTCGCGATCGGCGAACTGTTCCCATGCCGGCACCAGTCGCAGCGCGACCAGCACCAGGATCAGCAGCCAGAGCCCGAGGCTGAGGAGCGTGGCCGGGCGGGCCGGAAGCAGGAAATAGAAACTGAAATACGCCAACGGCAGGAACGCGTAGATCGGCCGGAACAGCGAGAAAGCCGGATCATCGGTCATGGGCCCGTACACCAGGCTGGTGATGCGCTGCAGGAACAGCACCCCCATCAGGGCCGCCGTGGTGAGGGCGATACGGTCCACCAGTTCCGGGCGCAGGGCAAGCACCAGGAAACAGCCCGCGGCCACCAGGCTGTAAAGGAAAAACAGCGCCGGCTCCGAGGCGAAAGTGCCCGGCAGGTCCGCGATGATGCGTCCACCGTAGGCAACCGCCAGCACCACCAGTGGCAGGAACAGGAGCAGGATGCGGCGCCGCAGGACATCGGGCTCGCGTTGCGATGCGGAATTTGCCGGGCCGGGTTCAGGCATCGCGGCCCCCGCTGCGGTCGATGAACGGGTGCTTCCAGTCCAGCCAGGTGGAGACCGAGTTGGTGAGCAGCACCGAAACCAGGAAGAAGTACAGGCCCGGGCCGGTGTGCGCCTGGGCCAGCGCACCGAGCTTCACCGAGGTCACCAGGATCGCGACAATGAAAACGTCCAGCATCGACCATTTCCCCAGCAGTGCCAGCCAGTGCAGGATGTTATCCGCGTGCCGGCGGGTCAACCGCACACCGTAGAGGATCGCCAGCACCAACAGGTTCTTGCAGATCGGAAACACCACCGCGAACACCAGCACCACCGTACCCAGGAGCAGTTCACCCTCGTCGAACAACGAGATCATACCTGACCACATCGATACGCGGTTCTCGAAGATCCAGAATTTCTCCAGTTCAAGGATCGGACGCTCCAGGCCCAGCAGGAGGAGCATCAGTGCCGCCCACATGGGGATCGTCGCAAGATGTCGCGCGGCGCTGCTGGTCATTGCTGGTTCCGGATCCCGTTCAGCCCGAATTATAGCCGTGCGGTGAAGCCTCCCGCGCATGGCGGAGCGTGCAACCGCTACCCACGCAAACTACTTTTCAGGGAACGGGGGATTCGGTGCGGCCCATGAAAGGAAGCCTTGCATACCTGGCCTGGGGCCTGCTTTTCGCGGCCAGCCTGGCCTGCTTCGGCGTGTTCCTCCACGCCGCCTGGACCTACCACGGCCTCGGCGACGCACGGGTGGCCGTCGACCTGACCAGGCCCGGTGAATGGCGTTCCGCCCCGTTCCGTCTGACCGGGGAAAACCATTACACCGTGCACCTCGAGGCAACGAACCATTACCCGCCATTCGGCACGCCATGGCAGGGATCGCTGGAGTTGAGGATTTCCAGGCCGGGCGGCGATACCTGGTTCCAGGAGCATTACGGTCCGGGACACGGCGACTTTCACCGTCCGGAGAACCTGTCCAGCGAACGGCTGGTCCGGTTCAAGGCATCCGGAACACCGTGGAAAGCCTGGCACGTGAACGCCCGCGTACTGGACGGTGATCCGGAGTTCGCCGGCGTGCACGCAGAAGTCCACCTGCGCCGCGAACACGCGGACTACGGCCTGTTCGCGGTCACCCTGTTCATGATGGTCATTCCGGCCGCCCTGCTCTGGGCGGTATCGATATTTCCGGCGATGAGAATCGCCCACAGTGGCGGAAGCCGGTTTCCGATCGTGATTTCAGTGACCCTGACCGCGGCCGCCTTCCTGGTGATGCTGTCCACGCTGATCGGCGTACCCCTCAGCGGCTGACCCGTGCCCCGCGTCAGGTTCCGTCACCGCTCTCGAGCTCATCGTGCTCGCGTGCCTCCCGGCGCGCCTTCAGTTCCAGCACCTGCCGCTTCATGAGGTACTGGATAAGCATTTCCTGGTCGTTGTCATGGATCTCGTAGAAGCTCAGGCGCAGCATGTGGGTATCTTCATCGATCGGCTTCTGCATCTTGCCGCAGCCGACGATCTTGCCGATCGCGCGCACCGTGCGAAACGGCGCCGAGAGGTTGATCTGCAACAGGACCATGGCCCCGGAGGGCAACTCCTCGGCGACCGGGAAGGCCGCTCCGCAGGCACTCAGGTCGATGTGCCGATCCTGGTATTCCCGGGTCATGTCGACCCGGTTCTCGGCATCGATCATGTGGTGGATCATGTCCAGCTTGCGATTCAGCAACTCGATGACCCGGGCGGTTTCCGGTTGCTTGTTCTGCAGGTGCATGAGCTCCATGACCAGGTCGCTTTCCAGGGAATCGAGGGTGTCCCCGGTGCCCAGCAGTGAACTGGGGTCCTCCTTCTCGGCCTCGGTCAGCAAGCGGTAGCCGATCTCGATCGAATCCTTGATCCGGAAATAACGCCTTCTTTCCTCACCCATCGTGCTGTCCTCTCGCCGCGATGCCGGTTATCAGAATATCTCGCCGGGCGCCAAACGGTCCGATGCCGACCGCCCGCCCTCCTGAAGCTGCTTGTAGAGCTCAGGATCGATCTCACGAATCTTGTCCAGGTTCGCCTGGGTCTCCTTGTCCAGCCCCTGCTGGACGACGATTTCCACGCGCCGGTTGGTGGCGCGGTTCGCCGAGGAGTCATTGGCAACCAGGGGGCGCGTCTCGGCGTAGCCTTTCACGCTCATGCGAAACGGCTCGATATCACCCTCGGCGAGCAGCTCGTGGGCCACTGACACGGCCCGCGCCGAGGACAGGTCCCAGTTGGAGCGGAACTCCGAGGTGCTGATCGGGATGTCATCGGTATGCCCCTCCACGGAGATCACCCCCGGGGTGTCCTTCAGAACGCCGCGGATGGTGTCCATGATGGGGATGAACTCGGGCTCCAGTTCCGCGGAACCGGATTCGAAGGAGCCGCGCTCCTTGATGCGGATCACGATGCGACGCCCGCTGGTCTCGATCTCGATCTGGCCGTTGTTGATTTCCTTCGACAACGCGTTGGCCATTGCCATCGCGTCGTTTTCGGTCTCCTTGACCAGTTCCTTCAGCTGCTCCACCTCGACGACCTCGACCGGCTCCACCGGCGGCGCTTCCGTGTCGCCACCCTCGCACATGACGTCGAGATTGATCTTCTCGGTCTCGGTGGTGGACTGCCGCACCTCGTTGATCGGCGTGGGCTCCGGCCGGCCCGGGCTGAAATGGAGCATCACCGCGCTGGTCCCCTTCGGTATCGACTCCTCCTTGACCAGCGTCTGCACCCCGAAAGCACTGGCCATGTGACCGGCGAGCTGCTTGTACTTGAGCACGTCCATCTCGGAAAAGGAGAGAATCAGCACGAAGAAGCACATCAGCAGGGACATCAGGTCCGCGAAGGTCATGACCCACGCGGGAATACCCGCGGGGCATTCCGGACACTCCTCTTCCTCTTCGGCCATGGCGGACGGGGGTCAGTCGACGGGGGGCCGGCGTACGGCGGCTGTCGGCGAGCGGTTCATGGACGGGCTCACTCTTCCTCTTCGCCGCGCTTCGAGGGCGGCAGGTAGGTCTTCAGCATGGACTTGATGACCCGCGGGTTCTGACCCGCCTGGATGGCCAGCAGGGCATCAATGACCATGGCCTTGACCTGGCTCTCTTCGCCGCTGCGCAGCTTGAGCTTGTCGGAAATCGGGATCGCCACCATGGTGGCAAGGATCGCACCGTAAAGGGTGGTCAGCAGGGCCACGGCCATGGCCGGTCCGATCGCCTTGGGGTCGTCCATCGCCGACAGCATCTGCACCAGGCCGATCAGGGTGCCGATCATGCCCATCGCCGGCCCCACGTCGCCCAGCGCCATGAAGATCGATCGACCCATATCGTGGCGCTCGATGGTTTTCTTCATGTCCTTGGTGAGCATGGTGCGGACCACCTCGGGATCGTGCCCGTCGACCAGCAGCTGGATGCCCGCCTGCAGGAAGTCATCACTGACCTCCTTACCTTCCAGTGAAAGCAGACCGCCCTTACGGGCGACATCCGCGAGCTCCGCGATCTCCTCGATCAGTTCCTCCGGATTGACGGTCTTGAACATGAACGCCTTGGCCGCGATTTTCACCGCGCCGAGAAACTGCGCCAGGCTGAACTTCACCAGCACCACGAACAGCGAACCACCGAACACGATGAGGATGGAAGGCGGGTTGATGAACAGGATGATGGAGCCGCCCATCATCATGGCAGCCGCCACGATGCCAAAGGCACCGATGATTCCGATCAGCGTGGCTAGATCCAAGACCCGGGTCTCCCTCTCTGACTTCCGATATGCCTACTGAATTAAACCGCGCAGGCGTCTCCATGCGGATTCGCCCCGCATGGTAAGCCTGTCGGCCGCACCCGGCCGCGACTTTAGGCGGACACCGGCTGCCCCGGTCGCCCAACTGCTATTCTAGCCGCAATCGGCGGCCGGTGATGATCAGCGATTGACCTGCCGACGCCGGTTGGGTACCTTGCGCCAACCCGGATGGGGCGAACGCCATGACCCGCAAGAAGACCACGTTCAATTTCGAGAAATCCCTTGCCGACCTCGAGAAACTCGTCGAGCAGATCGAGGGTGGTGAATTGTCCCTGGAGCAGTCCCTCGCCGCCTTCGAAAAGGGCATCCGCATCACCAAGGATTGCCAGAAGGCCCTCGACGAGGCCGAACAGAAGGTGGAGACCCTGGTCGGTGACGTGGCACTGGATGCCGAAGAGGGCGAGGATGACGACGAAGAACCGGACTTCGATCTCTAGGTGAGCATCCTGGAACGACTCCGCGACCGCCGCCAGCGGGTCGACGATGCCCTGGAATCCCTGCTCAACAGCCAGCCCTGTCCCGCTCCCGGCCTCGCGGACGCCATGCGCTACAGCCTGTTCGCCGGCGGCAAGCGGCTGCGGCCGCTGCTGGTTTATGCCGCGGCGGAGTGCGGCGGCGCAAGCGGCCCGCTCGCCGATGCCGCGGCCTGCGCCGTGGAACTCGTGCACACCTACTCGCTGGTCCACGACGACCTGCCCGCGATGGACGACGACGACCTGCGCCGCGGCCAGCCGACCTGCCACCGGGCCTTCGACGAGGCCACCGCGATCCTGGCCGGGGACGCGTTGCAGGCCCTGGCCTTCAGCTGCCTGGCCGAGGCGCCGGGCGATCCCGACACGCGCCTCGCGATGACGGCCTGCCTCGCCTCTGCTGCCGGCATGGCCGGCATGGTGGCCGGGCAGGCCATCGACCTCGCGGCGGTGGGCGGGCAAATGGACCTCGAGCAACTCGCTGCCATGCACTGCCTGAAAACCGGCGCCATGATCACCGCCAGCGTCCGCCTCGGCGCGCTCAGCAGCGGCATCGTGGACGAGCCCCGCCTCGATGCACTCGAGGCCTATGGTGAGGCCATCGGCCTGGCCTTCCAGATTCGCGACGACATCCTCGACGTCGAGGGCGATACGGGGTCGCTTGGCAAGACCCGCGGTGCGGACCTCGAGCGCGACAAACCGACCTATACCTCGATGCTGGGCATGGACCAGGCACGCGCCGAGGCCGACGGTGCCCTGGAACGGGCGCTCAACGCCCTGGCTCCCCTCGGGACCCGGGCGGAACCCCTCGCGGAACTGGCGCGCTACGTGGTCGCGAGGGATCGCTGAGCAAGTATTCGCCTTGCATCAGGCTGTGCAAATCGCCATCATTAACGATCCTCTCCGAGTGCATCCTCCAGGCTCATGTTCCACGAGATTCCGACCCAGCGCCCGGTAACCCCGTTGCTCGACCGTATCGAGTTCCCGGCCGACCTGCGCCAGCTTCCGGAGGACCGCCTCGAGGAACTCACCGAGGAGCTCCGCGCATTCCTGCTCTACACCGTCGGCCAGACCGGAGGCCACTTCGGCGCCGGACTCGGGGTGGTCGAGCTGACCGTGGCCCTGCACTACGTGTTCAACACCCCCTGGGACCGCCTGGTGTGGGATGTCGGCCACCAGGCCTATCCCCACAAGATCCTGACCGGACGCCGGGAGCAGATGGGCACGCTACGCCAGGCCGACGGCCTTGCCGCGTTTCCGCGCCGCTCGGAAAGCGAGTACGACACTTTCGGCACCGGGCATTCGAGCACCTCGGTCAGTGCCGCCCTCGGCATGGCGCTGGCGGCCCGCATGAAGGGCGAGCGTCGTAGCAGCATTGCCGTCATCGGCGACGGCGCCATGACCGCCGGCATGGCGTTCGAGGCGCTCAACCATGCGGCCCACCTGAAAGCCAACATGCTGGTGGTGCTGAACGACAACGACATGTCCATATCACGCAACACCGGCGGGCTTTCCACCTACCTGGCGCGAATTCTCTCCAGCAAGGCCTATACCTCGGTGCGCGAGGGCAGCAAGCGCATGCTCAGCAACCTGCCGCACATGCGGGAACTCGCACGCAAGACCGAGGAGAACATCAAGGGCCTGGTGGCGCCGAGCACCCTGTTCGAGGAACTGGGCTTCAACTACATCGGGCCGATTGACGGCCACGACGTCACCACCCTGGTCCGCACCCTGGAAAACATGCGCGACCTCGACGGCCCCCAGTTCCTGCACGTGGTCACCGTGAAGGGCAAGGGCTTCGAACCCGCGGAAGCCGACCCCATCGGCTATCACGCGATCACCAAGATCGAACCGGAACCCAAGGTCAAACCGGTCGAACCGCCTCGCCCCAAGCGACCCAAGTACTCCAACGTGTTTGGCGAGTGGCTGTGCGACATGGCGGCCCGGGACGCGCGCCTGGTCGGGATCACCCCGGCCATGTGCGAGGGCTCGGACATGATCCGCTTCGCGGAGGACTACCCGGACCGCTACCACGACGTCGCCATCGCCGAGCAGCACGCGGTGACCCTCGCCGCCGGCCTTGCCTGCGAGGGACAGAAACCGGTGGTGGCGATCTACAGCACGTTCCTGCAACGGGCCTACGACCAGTTGATCCATGACGTTGCCGTGCAGGGTCTCGATGTCCTGTTCGCCATCGATCGCGCCGGGCTGGTGGGAGAGGACGGTCCGACACACGCCGGCAGTTTCGATCTCACCTACCTGAGATGCATCCCGGGCATGGTGATCATGACCCCCTCGGACGAGAATGAGACCCGGCAGATGCTGTACACGGGCTTCCAGCACTGCGGCCCCGCTGCGGTACGCTACCCGCGCGGCACCGGCCCCGGCGTCGAGATCGAACAGGACATGCTGGAATTGCCCCTCGGCAGGGGCCGGCTGCTGCGGGAGGGCAGCGGGGTGGCGATTCTCAATTTCGGCGCACTACTGCCGGCCGCCATGGAAGTTGCGGAACAGCTCGACGCCAGTGTCGCCGACATGCGGTTCGTCAAGCCATTGGACGAAGAAATGGTTGCGCGCCTCGCGGCCGGCCATGAACTGCTGGTCACGGTCGAGGAGAACTCGGTCCACGGGGGCGCCGGCTCGGGGGTCAACGAGTTCCTGAACCGGTCCGCGATCACCCTTCCGGTGCTCAACCTCGGACTTCCCGACCGCTTCGTCGAGCACGGCAAGCCTGCCGCGATGCTCAGCGAGTGCGGGCTGGACGCCGCCGGCATCCGGCAATCCATCGAAGCGCGCCTGGCCGCAATGGACCAGGCTGCCAAGGGTGTTTCGCAGGTCGGATCCGCGATCTGATTCCCGAATCCCGTCGCGCCAACGCGCGACCATCCCCGGTTGCTCAACCAGGGCCGCCGCGACGCGACGTGCCCGCGATCAGGGTTTCAGCAGGTGGCCCAGTTTCCCCGCCTTGGTCGCCAGATACTTGGCATTGTGCGGGTTCTGGCCGGTGTGGAGTGGAATCCGCTCGGTGACTTCAACGGAGGCCGCCTCGGCCACCGAGGTCATCTTCTGGGGATTGTTGGTCATCAGGCGGACACGCCGTATACCGAGGTGCGCGAACATGGTCATGCACATGCTGTAGTCGCGCATGTCGGCGCCGAAACCCAGTTGCTCGTTGGCCTCCACGGTGTCCGCGCCTGAATCCTGCAGGTTGTAAGCCTTGATCTTGTTGATGAGGCCGATGCCGCGGCCCTCCTGGCGCAGGTACAGCAGGGCACCGCGCCCCTCTGCCGCAATGCGCTCCATGGCCGCCTCGAGCTGCGAACCACAGTCACAGCGCAGGCTCGCCAGCGCATCGCCGGTCAGGCATTCCGAGTGCACACGCACCAGCACCGGCCCGCCGTCGTTGAACTCACCAACCGTCAGGGCGATGTGCTCCTTGCCGGACACGGGGTCCTCGAAGCCATGCATCTGAAATTCGCCCCAGCGCGTGGGCAACCGCGCCGATGAGACGTAACGCACTGTCACGAAAAGGTTTCCACCTGGAGAGCGTTGGGAATCGACGAATTGTACCAGATCGGGGCGGGCGCCGAGCCAGTGCGGTCAGAAGCGCGAGCGAATCTCCATCACTCCGCCACGCTCCTCGAAGCTGACCTGGCTGAGAAAGGTCATGCCCAACAGGGTGAATTCGGGATAACTCCCTTCCAGGATCACCCCGCGAACATTGCGGACCACGATTTCTCCCACCTTCACCCGCTCCAGGTTGACCGAGTAGGCAGAGACCTGGCCACTGGCCGTGGTGGCGATGCCGGGGTCGCCGATGACCCGGTAATCGAAACCCAGACGACGCGCCTGGGCTGCATTCATGGCGATCGCCGTGGCTCCAGTGTCGACCAGGAATTCAACCGGCTGGCCGTTGATGCTGCCGCGTACGCGGTACTGTCCCTCCTCGTCCCGGGCGATCTGTACGGCGGTCCGCTCGGGTACCTCGAACTGGGTCGAGACCTCCCGACTGAGGGTCAGCGTGCGGCGCTCGCCCTGGTACTCGATCACCGCGCTGCGACTGTCGGAGCGGACGAGTTTCACGCCACCGGGACCGGTCTGGCCGACGCGCAGGAATTTCTGTTCCCCGTCGATGCGCAGCACCGCGGCATCCTTCATCAGGCCCACAGCCTGCACGCGCGGCCCCGCAACGACTGCGAACGACAGCATCACGAGCAGCGTCGCAGCTGCCCGGGCCAGGAAATCGAGGCGCATGTTCCCTCCTCGCCCACGGCGACGGAACCGGTATACCTGAATCTTAGACCGCACCCCGGACCCGCCAATCCCGGGGAGATCAGGTTACAATGGAGAATCTCCCCGGACCATGACCGCGGCCATGCACATCGTCGTACTGGTCATCCTCATCCCCCTCGTACTGATCGCCCCCAGCGTCTGGGCACGCGCCACACTGCGACGCAATGCCATGATCAGAAAGGATATTCCGGGCACCGGTGGAGAGCTTGCCCGACATCTCGTGAAACGCTTCGAGGTCTCCGGCGTGGCCGTGGAAGCCACTCCCGGAGGTGACCACTACGACCCACTGGCACGCGCCATCCGGCTTTCCCCCGCCGTCATGGAGAACCGCTCGCTGACCGCGGTGGCCTCGGCCGCCCACGAATTCGGCCACGCGCTGCAGCATGCCTCGGGCTACCGGCCGCTGATCTGGAGAACGGCGCTGGTGCGCTTTGCCGCCACCGGCGAGCGACTCGGCTCGCTGCTTTTCGTGACCGCGCCGGTGCTGGGGGCCCTGACCCGCAGCCCGCAAGTGACGCTGGCCCTGCTGCTCGTGGCGTTGGTCATGATGTCGATGACCGCGGTCGTCCACCTGGTCACGCTGCCGGTGGAATTCGATGCCAGTTTCGGCAAGGCAATGCCAATCCTGGAGGCGGGGAATTACGTATCCGGCGAGGACCTCGCCGAGGTGCGTCGCATTCTGCGCGCCTGTGCCCTGACCTATGTCGCCGCGTCGCTGGCCAGCCTGCTCAGCCTGGGCCGCTGGCTGACCGTGTTCATCCGGCGCTGAAGAAAAATACGCCGACCTGCATCACGATCAGCGCGTACACGCCGGCAATCACGTCGTCGATCATGATGCCGAAGCCACCGTGCACGTGCTTGTCGGCGAGGCTGATCGGCCATGGCTTCCAGATGTCGAACAGGCGGAACAGCAGGAACCCGGCAACGATCCACAGGATTCCGAAGGGCACGGCGAGCATGGTGATCCAGAACCCGACCATCTCGTCCCAGACGATGCCGCCGTGATCATGCACACCCATGTCCTCGGAAGTCTTGTCGCAGAGATAAACCCCCACCACGAACCCGACGATGATCACGGCGATGAACGCCCAGAGTGGAAGATGGACCATCAGCAGGTAGGGCGGAATTGCCGCCAGTGTGCCGAAGGTTCCCGGCGCCTTGGGGGCCAGCCCCGTGCCGAATCCGAAGGCCAGGAAATGCACCGGGTTGCCGAACACGTTGGGGGGATTCGGTGTTCCCGTTTCGGTATCCGTCTCGCTTTCGCTCACAGTCCTGATTCCCCGAAGTGGCGGTAGCCCTGCCGTGCGTACCCGACGACACGCCCCGCTTCATCCATGCAGCGCACGCCCGGCGCCGACTCGATGCGCCCGATGCAGATCACCGGGCAGTTCACCCCTGCGGCACGGGCAACTGCAGCGCTCGCTTGGGCCTCTGGAACAGTAAAGCACAATTCGTAATCGTCCCCGCCGCACACGGCCAGTTCCAGCGCCACGTCGGCCGGAAAGCTCGCGCGCAGCGCCGCCGACAGCGGCACCCCGGCCACCCCGATTTGCGCGCCGACCCCGCTCTGCCGCGCAATATGGCCGAGATCCGCCAGCAATCCATCGGACACGTCGATCGCGGCCGTGGCGATGCCGCGCAGTACGGCTCCCAGTTCGGTTCTCCCCCGGGGACGTCGGAATCGCGCCACAAGTTCTTCGTGTTCGGCAGTGAAGTCCGTGGAGGTGGCCCCCTGCAGCAACTGCAGGCCACCGGCCGCATCGCCCAATGTCCCGCTGACGAACACCAGGTCGCCGACCCTCGCGCCACTCCGGGTGAGCGCCTCTCCGGAGGCGACCGATCCGCCGACCTGGATGCTGATGGTAAGTGGACCGCGGGTGGTATCGCCGCCGACCAGGCACAGGTCATGATAACGGGCGGAATCGGCGAGCCCCGCCGCAAATGCGGCCAGCCACGCGGCATCGTTCTCGGGAAGGGTCAGCGCCAGGGTGAACCAGTGGGGGTCGGCGCCCATGGCCGCAAGATCGCTCGCGTTCACCGCCAGGCTGCGCCAGCCGATGTCGGTGGGGTCCAGGTCGGGTGGAAAATGCACGCCGGAAACCAGGGTGTCGACGCTGACCACCAGTTGGCGCCCGGGCTCCAGTTCGAGCACCGCGGCATCATCGCCAATTGCGGTGACGATGCCGCGGGAGCGGGGATCGGGACCTTCGAGCGGTGCAAAGTAAGTCCGGATGATGTCGAACTCGTCGACGCCGGAAGACATGGCGGGTCAGCCCGGACCCGGCTGCCCGGAAGCGGTGATCTCGTCGACACGCACTGACTTGGCCAGGCGGTCCAGCACACCGTTGACGAACCGGTGTCCGCCCTCGGCGCCAAACTGGCGCGCGAGTTCGACGCCCTCGCTGACCACGACGCGCCAGGGCACCTCGGGACAGTGCATGAGCTCGAACGTGGCCAGTCGCAGCACCGCCCGCTCCACCGGGGTCAGGCGCTCCGGCTCGCGATCGAGCAGCGGCGCGAAGGCCTCATCGAGTTCGCCGTGCTTGCGGATCACCCCGCACAGCAATTCGTGGAAAAATTCTCCATCGACACGACGCATGTCGTTACCGGCGCGGAACTCGGCCTCGAGGTCCGGGGCCGGCACGGCGTTCATCTGCCACTGGTAAACAGCCTGCAACGCAAGGCGGCGGGCGCGTCGACGCGCGGAGACACCGGTCTGCTTGGCGGACACCGCGGCGTTCACCCGGCCCCGTCGAGCTTGCGCAGGAGGTCGGTCATCTCGAGCGCGGTCATGGCCGCCTCGGCGCCCTTGTTGCCCGCCTTGGTGCCGGCGCGCTCAATGGCCTGCTCGATGGTGTCGGTAGTCAGCACGCCAAAGGCGACCGGCACGCCGGTATCCAGGGACACCCGGTTGATTCCGCTCGCGCACTCGCCGGCCACGTAGTCAAAGTGCGGGGTGGACCCGCGTATGACGGCGCCCAGGGCGATGACCGCATCCGGATTCAGGGTGTCAATCGCGCGCCGCACCACCAGTGGCAGTTCATAGGCACCCGGTGCGCGCACCAGGGTGACATCACCATCGGCGATGCCCTGGCGCCGCAACGCGTCACGGGCCCCTTCGACCAGGCTGTCCACGATAAAGGCATTGAACCGCGCGGCAACGATCACGAAGCGGCCGGTGCAATTCTCGAACCCGCCCTCGATTTCCCGGGTTTCGCTCATGTCTGGTTTCCTTGCTCCTGGTGGTATCCGGTCACTTGCCGGAGATGTACTCGACGATTTCCAGTTCAAACCCGGAAATCGCGTTGAAACGCATCGGCGAACTCAGCAGGCGCATCTTGCCCACACCGACGTCACGAAGAATCTGCGAGCCGGTGCCGATCATCCGGTAAACCTGGCCCTCGCCCAGACGCCGTTCCCGGGACTGCTTCGGGACCACCTCACCGGACCCGAGCTGGTCGAGAATCTCCGCCGGGGATTCGTCGTGGGACAACAGCACCACAACGCCATTGTCTTCCTCGGCAACCCGGGCCAGGGCCTTCTGGATGCTCCACCCCGAAACCCGTTCGGTATCCGCCTGCAGGAGGTCGCGCACCGTGCTCGGCAGGTGCACGCGCACCACGGTCGGCTGCTCGGCGCGGATGTCGCCACGGATCAGCGCAAAGTGAATGCGGTCCTGGATGAGATCCCGGTAGATGCGCAGGCGAAACTCGCCATAGTGGGTCATCACCGGGCGCTCCTCGATACACTCCAGGGTCTTCTCGTGCATCGCGCGATAGGAGATCAGGTCGGCGATGGTGCCGATCTTGAGATCGTGTTCAGCGGCGAATCGCTCGAGGTCCGGGCGCCGCGCCATGCTGCCGTCTTCCTTCATGATCTCGACGATCACCGCGGCGGCCTCCAGCCCGGCAAGCCGCGCGAGATCACAGCCGGCCTCGGTATGTCCGGCACGTCGCAACACGCCGCCGGGCTGTGACATGAGCGGAAAAACGTGCCCGGGCTGCACCAGGTCCTCGGGCCGTGCACCAGGGGCGACCGCTGCCTGCACCGTGCGCGCACGGTCCGCGGCGGAAATGCCCGTGGTAACCCCCTCGGCAGCCTCGATGGATACCGTGAAGTTGGTCGCGAACGCGGTGCGATTGCTCTGCACCATCAGCGGCAGCCGCAGCTGCTCGCAGCGCTCCGGGGTCAGGGTCAGGCAGATCAGGCCGCGTGCGTGCATGGCCATGAAGTTGATGTCTTCCGCGGTGACTTTCTGGGCCGCGATGATCAGGTCGCCCTCGTTCTCGCGATCCTCGTCATCCATGAGAATCACCATCCGCCCGTTGCGGATGTCCTCAATCAGCGCCTCCACTTCATCGAGGCTGCGGTTCTCTTCGGCGCCTTCCGCACCGGCCGGCTTGTCGCCGCCCACCAGTCTTACTTTCATTTCCTACTCCACGAACCCGCGCGCCCGCAGCAGATCCATGCTGACGCCGGGTGAAGATTGCGGCCCGCGTTCCGTGGCCTTCTCAAACTGGCGCAGGCGCTCCAGGTAACGCGCCAGCAGGTCCACCTCCAGGTTGACCCGGACGCCCGGACGATAGTGTTCGAAAATCGTGTTACGCAGGGTGTGCGGAACGATGTTGACGCCGAAGCGCTCGCCACCCACCTCGTTCACCGTCAGGCTGGTGCCGTCGATGCAGATCGAACCCTTCGTCGCGATATAGCGCAACAGGCTCATCGGCACCGCAAACCCGAACCGCACCGAACGGGCGTCCTCGCTTCGCTCAACCACCTCGCCGATGCCGTCGACATGCCCGGATACGAAATGGCCGCCAAGACGTTGGTTGGCGAGCAGGGCCTTTTCCAGGTTGACCGGCGCGCCTGCCGCCAGGTCGCCCAGGGTGGTGCATTCCAGGGTCTCCCGGGAGACGTCCGCGGCGAACCAGTCATCGCCAATTTCCACCGCGGTGAGACAGGCGCCATTGACGGCAATCGAGTCCCCCGGCCCCACGTCCGCGAGTTCCAGTCCCGCGGTGCCGACCACCAGGCGCAGGTCACCGCCACACTGCTCCGTGGAGCGGATCTCTCCGACTGCCTCAATGATCCCGGTGAACACGAAAACCTCTGTAACAACAATACCCTGGATACATCATACCGATTTGTTCAACGTAGCAGTAATACGCAGGTCGCGCCCCACGCTGCGGATCTCCCCGACCTCCAGGCGCACCTGGTCGGCAAGCCTTTCGAGGCCTTCGAGCACGAACGCCGGCCGGGCGCCGTGCCCGAGCAGGGTGGGCGCCACGTAGAGGACAATTTCATCGGCCAGGCCCTGGCGCAGGAACTCGCCCGCCAGGGTCGGCCCGGCCTCCACCAGCACCTCGTTGCACTGCCGGGCGGCCAGCGCCGCCAGGGTTGCCGACAGGTCCACGCGGTCGCCCGCACCGGGCGCCGAGATCAGCGCATGGCGTGGTTGCAGTTCCCCGTTCAACGCCCCGGCGCGCTCCGGCATGGTTCCCGCATGGAACACCACCACCGAACCGGGCTCGCCGAACAATCGCGCACCCGACGCAATGCGCAGGGACGAATCCAGCACCACCCGTAGCGGGGGCTTGTCGGCAAGCAGTTCAAGGATGTCCGCGTCGACATCCCAGGCGTTCATTTCATTCGGCCGCACCGTGAGCGCCGGGTTGTCGGCGAGCACCGTGCCGATTCCGGTGATCACCGCCGAACTGCGCGCGCGCAGTCGCTGTGCATCGCGACGTGCCTCCTGGCCGGTGATCCACTTGCTCTCGCCGGAGGCCATCGCGGTGTGCCCGTCGAGGCTCATGGCCATTTTCAGGCGCACCAACGGTCGCGACGCCTCCATGCGCAGATGAAAGCCGCGATTGAGGTCGCGGGCTTCGCTTTCCAGCACCCCGGTCACAACCTCGATGTCCGCGTCGCGCAGGGCCTGCAGTCCGGAACCGTCAACCTGCGGATTGTTGTCCGCGGTGGCCACCACCACCCGCCGCACACCCCGTTCGACCAGGAGGTTTGCACAGGGCGGGGTACGTCCGAAATGTGCGCAGGGTTCCAGGGTCACGTAGACCGTGGCCCCACGCGCCCGTTCGCCGGCATCCTCGAGCGCATGCACCTCGGCATGGGGCTCACCGGCCGCACGATGGAAACCCCGGCCCACGACTTCCCCGTCGCGAACCACGACACAACCCACGCACGGATTGGGACGCGCGGTGAAACGCCCGCGCCGCGCGAGGGCCAGGGCCTGCGCCATGAAGCGCGCATCGGATTCGTCATGCATCGGGGGTATCCGGTTCAGTCGGAGGGGTCGCGAACCGCGGGCCCCTTCACCAACCGCTCGATCTCCTCGCGGAACTGGTTGAGATCCTGGAAATGTTTGTAGACCGAGGCGAAGCGCACGTACGCAACCTCGTCCACCTGGGACAGCTCCTTCATCACCAGTTCCCCGATCACCATGGACTCGACCTCGCGCTCACCGGAGGCCTGCAGGTGGTGACGGATCCGGTTGAGCATGGCGTCCACCTCTTCCGCAGGCACCGGTCTTTTCTCGAGCGCTTTCTGAATGCCCGACAGGAGTTTTTCCTCGTTGAACGGAACCCGCAGGCCGCCGCGCTTGATGACCTTAGGCATCAGCAGTTCGGCTTCCTCGTAGGTGGTGAAGCGTTCCTCGCAGGCCAGGCACTCGCGGCGCCGACGCACCTGGTTGCCCTCGGCGACCAGGCGCGAGTCGATCACCTTGGTGTCCTTGGCCTTGCAGAAAGGGCAGTGCATGGGCGCGCTCGCTCAGTGCTCGTAGACGGGGAACCGCGCGCAGATGTCCAGCACCTGGCCGCGAACCCGCTCGATGCAGGCCTCGTCATTGATGTCATCGAGCACGTCGCAGATCCAGCCCGCCAGCTCCCGCGCCTCTTCGACGCCGAACCCGCGCCGCGTGATTGCCGGCGTGCCAATGCGCAGGCCGCTGGTGACAAACGGGGACCGCGGGTCGTTGGGGACCGCGTTCTTGTTGACGGTGATGTTGGCCCGGCCGAGGGCTGCGTCGGCATCCTTACCGGTGATGTCCTTCTCGATGAGGTCGACCAGGAACAGGTGATTGTCGGTGCCGCCGGAAACAATCCGGTAACCACGCTCGGCGATGGTGCCGGCCATGGCGCGGGCGTTGTCCACCACGCGCTGCTGGTAGGCACGGAACTCCTCGGCCATGGCCTCCTTGAAACACACCGCCTTGGCCGCGATCACGTGCATCAGGGGGCCGCCCTGGGAGCCGGGAAACACCGCCGAGTTCAGTTTCTTTTCCAGCTTCTCGTTGGCGCGCGCCAGGATCAGTCCACCACGCGGCCCGGCCAGGGTCTTGTGGGTGGTGGTCGTGGTGACGTCGGCAATCTGCACCGGGCTCGGGTAAACCCCGGCGGCGATCAGGCCGGCCACGTGCGCCATGTCCACCACCAGGTAGGCCTCGACGGCGTCGGCGATATCGCGAAAGCGCTGCCAGTCCATGACCCGCGAATATGCGGAGAAGCCGGCCATGATCATGCGCGGACGGTGCTCCTTCGCCAGCGCCTCGACCTCGTCATAATCAACCTCGCCGGTGTCCGGATTCAGGCCGTACTGGACCGCCTTGTAGGTCTTCCCGGAAAAGTTGACCGACGCGCCGTGGGTCAGGTGACCGCCGTGGGCCAGGCTCATGCCGAGCACGGTGTCGAGGGGTTCGAGGAGGGCCATGTACACCGCGGCATTGGCCTGGGAACCCGAATGGGGCTGCACGTTGGCATAGTCCGCACCGAACAACTCCTTGGCGCGGTCAATCGCCAGTTGCTCAACGACATCGACATACTCGCAACCCCCGTAATAACGCTTGCGGGGATAGCCCTCGGCATACTTGTTGGTGAGCACCGAGCCCTGGGCCTCAAGGACCCGCGGCGAGGCGTAGTTCTCCGAGGCAATCAGTTCGATGTGCTCTTCCTGGCGACGGGCCTCGCCCTGGATGGCTTCCCAGACGTCGTCGTCAAAACCTGCAATGCGCATTTCCTTCGACAGCATGGCGCGATGGTGCTCCCTGGTACGCGGAATGTTCCGTAGAAATGGGCGCTTATTGTACCGTATCTGTGAACCCCGCGGGGCGCGCACACGCGGATTGCACTGGCTGGCCGCTTCCGGTAGCGTTGGCCGCCAAATCGGCAAACCGGACACCCTGGATGGCGCAGTACGTTTACACCATGAACCGGGTCGGCAAGATCGTCCCACCCGGCCGCGAGATCCTCAAGGACATCTCCCTCTCGTTCTTCCCCGGCGCCAAGATCGGCGTTCTCGGACTCAACGGCGCGGGCAAATCCACCCTGCTGCGGATCATGGCCGGCGTCGAGAAGGAGATCGAGGGCGAAGCACGCCCGCAACCCGGCATCCGCGTCGGCTACCTGCCCCAGGAACCGCAACTGGACGACGACCGCGACGTGCGCAGCAACGTCGAGGACGGGGTCCGCGAAATGAAGGAACTGGTGGATCGCTTCAACGCCATCAGCGACCGCTTCGCGGAACCCATGAGCGACGACGAGATGAACGAACTGCTCGCCGAGCAGGGCGAACTGCAGAACGCCATCGACGCAGCCGGCGCCTGGGATCTCGAGCGCAAACTCGAAATTGCCGCCGACGCGCTGCGCCTGCCGGCCTGGGATGCCATGGCCGGCAACCTGTCCGGCGGCGAGCGACGGCGGGTGGCGCTGTGCCGCCTGCTCCTTTCGGCACCGGACATGCTGCTGCTGGACGAACCGACCAACCATCTCGACGCCGAGAGTGTGGCCTGGCTGGAGCGATTCCTGCAGGAATACCCCGGCACCGTGGTGGCGATCACCCACGACCGCTATTTCCTGGATAATGTTGCCGGGTGGATACTCGAGCTCGACCGCGGTCGCGGCATCCCGTTCGAGGGCAACTACAGCGCATGGCTGGAGATGCGCGAACAGCGGCTCGCCTCCGAGCAACGCCAGGAAGAGGCGCACCGTCGCAGCATGCGCTCGGAACTCGAATGGGTGCGCACCAATCCCAAGGGGCGTCATGCCAAGAACAAGGCCCGCCTCGCCCGCTTCGAGGAACTCTGCTCGAAGGATTTCCAACAGCGTAACGAGACCAGCGAACTCTACATACCGCCGGGCCCGCGTCTCGGCGAACTGGTCATCGAGGTCGACGGCGTCAGCAAGGGCTTCGACGACCGCCAGCTGATCGAGGGGCTCAACTGCAAGATTCCCCGTGGCGCCATCGTCGGCGTGATCGGTGGCAACGGGGCCGGAAAGACCACCCTGTTCCGCATGATCACCGGCCAGGAAACGCCTGACTCCGGTACCATCCGCGTCGGCGAGACCGTCGAATTCGCCTATGTCGACCAGAGCCGCGACAGCCTCGACGGTTCGCGCACGGTATGGGAGGAGATTTCCGACGGGCAGGACGTGATCCAGGTCGGCCAGTACCAGATCCCGTCCCGCGCCTACGTCAGCCGCTTCAATTTCCGCGGCGGTGACCAGCAGAAGCATGTCGGTGACCTCTCCGGCGGCGAGCGCAACCGCCTGCACCTGGCCAAGCTGCTGCGCCGCGGCGCCAACGTGCTGCTGCTCGACGAACCGACCAATGACCTCGACGTGGAAACCCTGCGCGCACTGGAGGAAGCCCTGCTTGCCTTCCCGGGCTGCGCCATCGTGATTTCGCACGACCGCTGGTTCCTGGACCGCGTGGCGACCCATATCCTCGCCTTCGAGGGTGACAGCCATGTGGAATGGTTCGAGGGCAACTACAGCGACTACGAGGTCGACCGCAGGCGCCGCCTCGGCGATGACGCCACCCAGCCGCATAGGGTCAAGTACAAGCGCCTTGCAGGATAAGCACCAGGGGTTAACCTGATATCGAGAACGACGATCCCCGGCCTTCGGGGAGGAGCGACACGATGCCAGGTCCAACCACCGGTCTCACCGGCGCCGAGCGCAGGCAATTCTCCCGCATCCCCTTCGATGCCGACCTGCAACTCACCGGTGCCGGCCACCACTGGGAGCCCGAACTGCTCGACGTGTCCCTGAAGGGGCTGCTGATCCGGACGCCGGAGGACTGGGAAGTCGCGGACGGCTCACAGCTTCACGCCATCCTCACCCTGGACGACCAGGAAACCGTGATCCGCATGGACGTGCAGGTTGCGCACGTGGAATCCGACCGTATCGGTCTCGGATGCGTGCACATCGACCTCGACAGCATCACCCACCTGCGCCGCCTGGTCGAACTCAACCTCGGCGACGCCGCCCTCCTCGACCGCGAACTGGCGGCGCTGGGCGAAGATCCCCTGGAACCGCCACCGGCCTGAATCAGGCAATCGCGTCCAGCACGCCCTGCAGGTCGCGGGCACCGACCACCGTCATGTCATCGATGGCCTTGCGCGGCGCATTCGCCGCCGGGACGATCGCGCGCTTGAAACCGTGCTTGCGCGCCTCGCGCAGACGTTCCTGACCGTTGGGCACCGGGCGCAGCTCCCCGGACAGGCCGACCTCCCCGAACACCACGAGGTCGGGCCACAGGGGCCGGTTGCGAAGGCTGGAGAGCACCGCCAGCAGGACCGGCAGGTCGATCCCGGTCTCCATGACCCGCACGCCTCCCACCACGTTGGCGAAGACGTCCTGATCCGCGATACCGATTCCGCCGTGGCGGTGGAGGACCGCCAGCAACATGGCCAGACGGGCATGGTCCATACCCACGGTCAGGCGCCGCGGATTGCCGCCGCCCCCGCCATCGACCAGGGCCTGGACCTCGACCAGTAGTGGGCGCGTGCCCTCCCAGGTCACCATCACCACGCTGCCGGCGACCGGCTTCTCGCCCCGCGACAGGAAGATCGCCGAGGGGTTGGGAACCTCGCGCAGGCCGTTTTCAGCCATGGCGAACACTCCGAGTTCGTTCACCGCACCAAAGCGGTTCTTGACCGAGCGCAGCAAGCGGTAGCGATCGTGCTGCTGACCCTCGAAGTACAGCACCGTGTCGACCATGTGCTCGAGAACCCGCGGCCCCGCGAGGGCCCCCTCCTTGGTCACGTGTCCGACCAGCAATAC
>JBFGWM010000007.1:0-27849 GCA_041588495.1 Pseudomonadales bacterium
ACTGTTTCTCGCCGGTCCGCCGCTGGTCAAGGCAGCCACCGGCGAGGACGCCACCGACGAGGAACTCGGCGGCGCCGAGATGCACACCTCGGTCGCCGGCACCGCGGAATACCTGGCCGAGGACGACGGCGACGCGATCCGGATCGTCCGCGAGGTGATGAAAAAGCTGCCCTGGCGCACCCCGGATTCGACGCCTGCCGCGTATCGCGATCCGCTGTACGACGCTGAGGAACTGCTGGGCATCATTCCCACCGACACCCGCCAGCCCTACGACGTGCGCGAAGTGATCGCGCGCATCGCCGACGCCTCCGACTTCCTCGATTTCAAGCACAACTACGACAACCAGACCATCTGCGGCCACATCGAGATCGAGGGCCACCCGGTCGGGGTCATCGGCAACAACGCGCCGATCACCCCCGAGGGCGCGGCGAAGACCGCCCAGTTCATCCAGTTGTGCGACCAGTCGGGCATCCCCCTGCTGTTCCTGCACAACACCACCGGCTTCGTGGTCGGCAGCCAGCCCGAGCAGGCCGGCATCATCAAGCACGGCTCGAAGATGATCCAGGCGGTGGCCAACGCGCGGGTGCCGCGTATCTCCATCCTCATCGGCGGTTCCTACGGCGCCGGCAACTATGCCATGTGCGGCCGCGGTCTCGATCCGCGTTTCATATTCGCCTGGCCCAACAGCCGGGTCGCGGTGATGGGCGGCGCCCAGGCCGGCAAGGTGCTGCGTATCGTCACCGAGCAGAAACACGCACGCCTGGGCAAGGAACCGGATCCCAAGATGCTCGAGGTGATGGAGAAAGCCACCGAGCAAAAGCTGAACAAGGAATCCACCGCGCTGTACGGCACCGCGCGCCTGTGGGACGACGGCATGATCGATCCGCGCGACACGCGCCGGGTGCTGGCCAGCCTGCTGCAGGTGTGTCGCGATGCGGAACGGCGCAAACTGAATTCGAACACCTTCGGCGTCGCACGCCTGTAGGTTCCAGAGGGAGGGACAATCCATGCAATTCACCCAGGAACACGAGGAACTGCGGCGCACGGTGCGCAAGTTCGTCGACACCGAGATCAACCCGTACGTCGAGGAGTGGGAGGCCGCGGGCCTGTTCCCCGCCCACGAACTGTTCCGCAAGCTGGGCGACGCCGGGCTGCTGGGCATCACCAAGCCCGAGGAGAACGGCGGCATGGGCCTCGACTACAGCTATGAGCTGGTGTTCGCCGAAGAACTGGGCGCGGTGCACTGCGGCGCGCTGCCCATGGCGATCGGCGTGCAGACCGACATGGCGACACCCGCCCTCGCCCGCTTCGGCAGCGAGGAACTGCGCCGCGAGTTCCTCGAACCGGCGATCCGTGGCGAGATGGTCGCCTGCATCGGGGTCAGCGAACCGGGCGCGGGCTCGGATGTCGCGGGACTCAAAACTACCGCGGTGAAGGACGGTGACGACTACGTCATCAACGGCACCAAGATGTGGATCACCAATTCCACCCAGGCCGATTTCATGTGTGCGCTGGTCAATACCGGCGAGGGTCACGTGCACAAGAACAAGTCCCTGGTCATCGTGCCCATGGACACCCCGGGGATCACGGTCTCGGCACGCCTCAACAAGCTTGGTATGCGCGCCTCGGACACCGCCCAGGTGTTCTTCGAGGACGTGCGCGTGCCGCAACGCTACCGCATCGGCGCCGAGGGCATGGGATTCATGCTGCAGATGATGCAGTTCCAGGAGGAACGCCTGTACGGCGCCGCGGTGGCCATCAAGGGGCTGGAGAACTGCATCAACGCCACCATCGAGTACTGCCGCGAGCGGGAGACCTTCAAGACCAAGCTGATCGACAACCAGGTCATCCATTTCCGCCTCGCCGAACTGCAGACCGAGGTCGAGTGCCTGCGTTCCCTGATCTACCGCGCCTGCGAGGATTACATTCACGGCAAGGACGTCACCCAGCTGGCGTCGATGGCCAAGCTCAAGGCCGGGCGCCTGTCCCGCGAGGTGACTGACGCCTGCCTGCAGTACTGGGGTGGCATGGGCTTCATGTGGGAGAACGTGGTGTCCCGCGCTTACCGCGACACGCGCCTGATCTCCATCGGCGGCGGCGCCGACGAGATGATGCTGGGCATCATCTGCAAGCTGATGGGCATCCTGCCGGGTAAAAAAAAATCCCTGAAAACGACCCCTGAAGCGGAACGCGGGGAGACCAGCGATGCAACTGCCTGAAACTTCCGCCCTGCGCCTCGAGGCCGACGGCCCGTTCCTGCACGTCACCCTGGACCGGCCCCAGGCCCGCAACGCCATGAGCCTGGCGATGGTGAAGGAGTTCATGGCGGTGTTCGACGCCGTGCGCGGTGACGAGCAGGTGCGTGCGCTGGTGCTGCGCGGCGCCGGTGGGCATTTTTGCGCGGGCGGCGACATCAAGGACATGGCGGCGGCGCGGGCAGGCGCCGGGAAATCCGACGAGGATCCTTTCTACGCCCTGAACCGGGAATTCGGACGCATGCTGATGGCCGCCGAGGACCTGCCCCAGGCGGTGGTCGCCGTTCTTGAAGGCGCGGTGCTGGGCGGCGGTTTCGGCCTCGCGTGCATATCGGATGTGGCCATCGCCCATGCCGATGCCAAGTTCGGCCTGCCGGAAACCGGCCTCGGCCTGCCCCCGGCGCAGATCGCCCCGTTCGTGGTGCGCCGCATCGGCCTCACCCAGGCGCGGCGTCTCGCCCTGCTCGGTGTGCGCTTCGGTGGCGAGGAGGCGCGGCGGCTGGGAATCGTCCACGAGGTGGCGGCCGACGCCGAGGAACTCGACACCTGGCTCGGCGAGGTGCTGGGCGCCATCCGGCGCTGCGCCCCCGGAGCCAATGCGCGCACCAAGCGACTGGTGCTCGACGTCGGCAGTGTGCCGATGGACGCCCTGCTGGACCGTGCCGCGGGGGAGTTCTCCGCTGCGGTGCAGGGTTCAGAGGGACAGGAAGGCACCATGGCCTTCATCCAGAAGCGCCTGCCGGCCTGGGCGGAAGGTTAAGCCGCCCATACGACGCGAATCCGCAGCAAGGGAACGCCATGCCAGCCACGCAACACTTCAGCAAGATCCTGGTCGCCAACCGTGGTGAGATCGCGGCGCGGGTGATGCGCACGATCCACGCGCAGGGTTATCGCAGCGTCGCGGTGTACACCGATGCCGACCGGCATGCCGAGCACACCGCGTTGGCGGACGAGGCGGTGCGCATCGGCGAGGCGGCCGTCGGCGCCTCCTACCTGGCGATGGAAAAAATTATCGATGCCGCGCGCGCCGTCGGCGCCGACGCGATCCACCCGGGCTACGGGTTCCTGTCCGAGAACGCGGACTTCGCCCGCGCGTGCCGCGAGTGCGGCATTGCGTTTATCGGGCCGCCCGAGGACGCCATCCGGCTCATGGGCAACAAGCGCCAGGCCAAGATCGCGATGCTGGAAGCCGGAGTGCCCTGTGTGCCCGGCTACGAAGGCGACAGCCAGGACGACGAGACCCTGGCCGACAAGGCCATGGAGATCGGTTTCCCGGTGATGGTCAAGGCGGCTGCCGGTGGCGGCGGGCGCGGCATGCGCCTGGTTCATGGCGAGGACGAGTTGCTGTCCAGCCTGCGTTCGGCGCGCTCCGAGGCGGAACACGGGTTCGGCAGCGGCGAACTGATCCTCGAGAAGGCGGTGATCGAGCCCCGCCACGTGGAGATCCAGGTGTTCGCCGACCGACATGGCAACTGCATTTATCTCGGTGAGCGCGACTGCTCGATCCAGCGCCGCCACCAGAAAGTGGTCGAGGAGGCGCCCTCCCCGGCCGTGAATCCCGAATTGCGCCGTCGCATGGGCGAGGCCGCGGTGCAGGCGGCGCGGGCCTGCGACTACGTCGGTGCGGGGACCGTGGAGTTCCTGCTGGCGCCGGACGGCGAGTTCTATTTCCTGGAGATGAACACCCGCCTGCAGGTGGAACACCCGGTCACCGAGCTGATCACCGGCACCGACCTGGTGGCGTGGCAGATCGCGGTGGCCGAGGGCGCGCCGCTGCCCCTGGCCCAGGACGATGTGAAACTCGATGGTCATGCCATCGAGGTGCGCCTGTACGCCGAGGCGCCGGGCAACGGCTTCCTGCCCCAGACCGGGAAGATCCTCGCCTGGGAACCCGCCCTGGACGACGGCGTGCGGGTGGACAGCGGGATTCGCGTCGGGCAGCCGGTCACGCCCCACTACGACCCGATTCTCGCCAAGCTGGTGGCCTGGGGGCCCGACCGCGAGACCGCCCGGCGGCGCCTGGTCCGCGCCCTGGACCAGTCCCTGGTGCTCGGCGTGAACACCAACCGCGCGTTTCTCTCCGCCGTGCTCGGGAACGCGGTGTTCCGCGAGGGCGCGGCGACCACCGCGTTCATCGAGCAGGAATTCAGTGACCACCCCACCCTGTCGCCCTATGTCCCCACCCTGGTGGAACTCGGTGTTGCCGCGCTGCTGCAGGCCACGGACGGGGATCCGCAGGTCCCGGTCCTCGCGGTTCCGGTGCCGGCGCGCCTGGTCCTGGAGTGCGCGGGGCAGGAATATCCGGTCAGCGTGCAGGCCCTGGCCGGCGGCGGCTGGCGGGTACAGCGTGGCGACGAGGACATCCGCCTGTACGTGGAATCCGTTGCGGCCGGGCGCTGCGTGGTGCGCAGTGAAGACCTGCGCCGGGAATACCGCTTTGCCGTGGACGGCGACCTCGTGCACCTGGATACCGCCAACGCGGGCACCGTGTTCCACAACGTCACCTGGGCCGAACCCGAGACCGATGGGCGCGTGGGCACCGGTAACATTGCCGCGCCAATGGACGGCTCCGTGGTGGAGGTGCGCGTGGCCGTCGGTGACCGCGTCGCCCGCGGCGACATCCTCGCCATCCTCGAGGCCATGAAGATGGAGCACCCGCTGCGCGCGGACGTCGACGGGACGGTCAGCGAACTGCTGGCCGGCGCTGGCGACCAGGTGCGTGGCCGCCAGGTGCTGGTACGGGTCGAGGCGGAGGCCTGATTCCTGGTCCGAACCGCTTCCCGCGTGGCAGGTTCCGGCGGCTGCGCTAACCTCAGTCAGAACTCCCGACTGGTGGCACGGAACACGCATGCCCGCGATCCTGTTTGATCTCGACGGTGTCTTCTACGAGGGTGAAAAGCCCCTCGACGGCGGCGACTGGGCCGTCCGTTTCGCGCGCGATCGCGGAATCCCCCACGTTTTCGTAACCAACACCACGTCCCGGCCGCGTAGCGCCCTGGTGGCGAAGCTCGCCGCCATGGGCATCGAGGTGGGCGAGGACGAGTTGCTCACTCCGCCGGTGGTGGCGTGCGAGTGGCTGCGCGAGAACGTCTCCGGTCCGGTCGCCCTGTTCGTGCCACCTGCCACCCGGGAGGAGTTCGCCGACCTGGACGTGCTCGATGACAACGCCGACAGCGGCGCCCGCGCGGTGGTGGTCGGTGACCTCGGCGCGGAGTGGGAGTACGCGACCCTGAACCGCGCCCTGCGCCTGCTGGTGAACGGTCGCGACGTCAGGCTGGTGGCCCTGGGCATGACCCGCTACTGGAGCGCGCCGGACGGGCTGCGTATCGACACCGGCGCCTTCGTGAGCGCCCTGCAATATGCCAGCGGCATCGAGCCGGTGGTGACCGGGAAACCCTCCGTCGAGTTCTTTGCCGCCGCGGCCCGGCGCGCGGGGGTGGAACCCGCACAGTGCTGGATGGTCGGCGACGACATCCGCAGCGACGTCGGCGGGGCCCAGGAGGCGGGCATGCGCGGCGTGCTGGTCAAGACCGGCAAGTACCGGCAGGGCGACATGACCAGCGGCGTGCGCGCTGACGCGGTACTCGAGAGCATCGTGCAACTACCCGGCTGGTGGCGCTGGAACCAGCACGTCAAGCGCTGATCCCGCGCGTGCCGGCTCCCTAGCTGACCTTCCTCGCAATGCTGCCGGGCGGGTGGCGGTACCACCCGGGATCGGAACCATCTGCGGGCAATTCGTCACGCACCTTGACCACGGTAAACATGCCGCCCATCTCGATGAGCCCGAAGGGCCCCTCGCCCATCATCATCGGCAGCGTGTTGCGCGGGCCCCTGAGGCCGCCATGGTGCATCCCGTGGCCGGCATGTTTTCCTGCTGCGGCGCTATGTTCGGCGTGTTCAGCCATGCCGGTTTCGCCCATGCCCATGTAGCCGGGCAGCACCTCGCGGATCTTCTCTTCCACACCGCGCTGGCTGACACCGAGAGTATTCGGAATGTCGTGACCCATCGCGTTCATCGTGTGATGGGACTTGTGGCAGTGAAACGCCCAGTCGCCCGGAGCATCGGCCACGAACTCGATGTCCCGGGTGCTGCCCACCGGAACCTGCACCGTGGTCTCCGGCCACCATGCGGATTCGCGCAGGGGGCCGCCGTCGGTGGCCGTGGTGTGGAACTGGTAACCGTGGAGATGGATCGGGTGCGCGTTCATGCTCAGGTTGCCGAGGCGGATGCGGACCCGCTCACCGCGTTTCACCAGCAACGGGTCGATGCCGGGAAACACCCGGCTGTTGAAGGTGAACATGTTGAAATCGGTCATCACCGCGGGATCGGGACGGTAGGTGCCCGGGTGCACCGCCCATTCATGCAGCATGATGGCGAAATCGCGGTCGATGCGCCGTTCGGGCTTCCGCGGGTGAATGATGAACAGGCCCATCATGCCCACCGCAAGCTGAACCACCTCGTCGGCATGGGGATGGTACATGTGGGTGCCGTGCTGGCGCAGTTCGAACTCGTAGGCCCAGGTCTCGCCCGGCTGGATATGGGGCTGGTTGAGGCCGCCGACACCGTCCATCCCGTTCGGCAGCAGCAGGCCATGCCAGTGCACGGTGGTGTGCTCCGGAAGACGGTTGGTGACCAGGATGCGCACACGGTCGCCCTCCACCGCCTCGATGGTGGGACCCGGGGTGGAACCGTTGTAGCCCCAGCACTTGACCGTCATGCCCGGTGCGAATTCGCGCTCGACCGGCTCGGCGACCAGGTGGAACTCCTTGACGCCGTCGACCATGCGGTACGCAAGGCTGCGCCCGTTGGGCGTGATCACGGGGCGGTAGCGTCCGGGTCCACCAGGCGCCCCGGCGGCCCGGGCCGTGGCGCCGGGATGGACGGTGCCTGCCGCCGTGGCGAGCAGGCCCGCGCCGAGCAGGAAGTTTCTGCGTCCGATCATGATCCGTTTGCTCCTCTTGCATCGCGGGCGGCGGTCATGCCGGTGCGGCCGCCGATGGCCAGTTCCAGTTGCGAGCGCGCGACCCAGTAGTCGTGCAGCGTGTCCACGTACCCGGCGCGCGCGGCGTATTGCTCGCGGCGTGCCGCGAGCACGTGGAAAATGCTCTCCAGCATGTAGTTCTGGTGCAGTTGCGCCTCGCGGACGGTGTCCGCCGCGGCGGGCAGCGCCAGTTGCCGGTGGGTGGCGAGCTTGTCCTCCAGGGTCCTGGCGGTGTGCCAGGCCACGGCGATCTGCTTGCGGGCCATGGCCCGGATGGCTTCGGCTTCGGCAGACTGGCGGCGCTGCAGGGATTGCAGGCGGGCGATTTCCGGCTGGCCCTGGTCGAACACCGGAAGTTCCAGGGCGAGGCCGAATCCGCGCAGGTCGGATCCGTCGGGTTCGCGTTCCCCGTTGAGCATGAAGTCCGCGCCCCCGAGCCAGCGGTAGCGTCGCGCGATCCGCAGCGCGGCGGCGGTGTTCTCAATTCGCTTCCGGTGCACGGCGAGGTCTGGCCGGCGTGACAGCCCGGTGGCGACGGTGGCGGCCAGGTCGGGTAGTGCCGGGCCCTGTTCCGGCAGGGTTTCGGGCACCTGCCAGTCACCCGCCGCGTCCAGGCCAAGAAGCAGCGCCAGTTCGCTGCGTGCGGTGTACTCCGCGATGCGGGTGTCGGCCAGCTGCAACGCGGTCGCGGCCTCGGCGGAACGGTGCCGCGCGAGTTCGAGCAGGCTGAGGTTGCCGGCGGCCTCGAAACGCTGGGCGAGTTCCCGTGCGGCAGTCCCGGCGTGGTGACTGGCATCGGCCAGCTGACGGTGCTCCCGCGCCGCGACATAGGCCGTCCACGCCTGCTGAATTTCGCCGGTGTATGCGAGTACGGCGTCGGTGACCTCCAGCTGTACGCGCTCGAAGTCGGTACGGGCCATCGCGCGGCGCGAGGGCAGCAGCAGCAGGTCGAGCAGGCTGGTCGCGAACTCGATCTCGAGGTTCGTCCGGGTCCCCGGCGCATCCGAGTCCCGGGCCAGGATCGAGAGGCCGGGATTCCCGGGGACCGATGCGGCAGCGCGCTCCGCGTCTGCAATGCCCAGGGCCTCGAACAGCGCCTGCATGCGTGGACTGTTGAGCAGGCCGAAGCGGACCGCGTCGAAACGGGTCAGCGGTTTATCGAAATCCACCTTGCTGCCCGGGGATCCGGCGTCGGAACCCTCCATGGCATGCCAGACGATCTCGACATCGCCGGCGCGCCGGACCTGCTCGCGGACGGCATCGAAGCCGTGCCCGGGCTGCAGGGTCGAACAACCGGTGACGACCAGGCAGGCCGCCGCCAGGCTCATTCTGAACACGGGGTTCATGGTGTTTCCTCGTCATTCGCGTGAAAGCACCGCGCAACGCGGGTTGCGCGGATTTGAATTGCGGACGGGAAACTACGCGGGTGGGCGGTACAACAGCGCCCGATGGGCATTGCTCGTGGATCGCGTGGGGGCACCCTGCGGGGCGCTGGCGGCGAGGCCGCCGACGGCACGGCCCGAATCCGCGGCCGAACCCGCGGGAAGGCAACCGGGTTCACAATCGCAGTCGCACTGGCAGGATTCTTCGCTCACGGTCGGCATTGACTCACTGGGCGCCATATCGTGATGCGCCATTTGCGCATGGTGTGCCGCGTGACCGGTATCGGGAGAGGCTGCTGCGGTATCGATTGTCGGCGCCTGATTCGACCCGGTGACACAACCCGGACCGGCGAGCAGCGGGCTTGCCGGGACCAGGGCCAGAACCACGCACAACAGCCGCACCAGGACTGCACCGGCCCGGTAGTGCTGGGAACTGGTCGTCATGGCCGCTTGCATCGTGACGGTACGCCATCCACTCAACACGCTTGTTCCTGTTCAGCGTATCCAAGTCGTTGCCGCCACGCCAGCGTGGGACCGGAAGAGCCTGCCTGCGTAACGCCGTCAAAACCCTTGACACCGTAGTGTACTACAGGGTTTATGATAGGCCTGTAAGTCACCAACCGGGACCTGGGAAACATGGACGGACTGAGCATCGGAAAACTTGCCGCGGCGAGCGGATTCGGGGTGGAGACCCTGCGCTTCTACGAGCGCGAGGGCCTGCTTCCGGAACCACCGCGGACCGCGTCCGGGTACCGCGTGTACCCGGTGGACAGCGTGCCCCGCATGCGTTTCGTGCGGCGCGCGAAGGAACTCGGGTTCTCCCTGCAGGAAATACGTGAATTGTTGCGCCTGCAGGACGGTGGCGGCAGACGCCGCGAGGTCCGGGAACTGACCGCAGCGCACCTCGCCGAAGTCGAGCGCCGGATAGCCGATTTGCAACGGGTTCGGGACGTGCTTGCCGGGCTCCGCGACTGCTGCGACGGGCGCGGGGCCGTTCAGGGATGCCCGATCATCGAGGCCATTGCCAGCGAGGATGCGCTGGACCGCCTCATCGACAGGCCTGCAGGAGAAAGCTTGTGAAGGATTCAGAACATCGGCCGGGGCACTGTCACGCCCCGGCACCGCCCGCACCGGCGTGTCACGCCGGTTCCGCCGACACCAAACCGTGCCATGCCACGGAGCAACACGGCGCCTCCTGTCACGGGGAAGGTGGCGCGCAGGCAACCGACTGGCTGCTGTGGGGTTCCCTTGCCGCCATCGTCCCGTTGTACGTCCTGCAGTGGTGGTTTGCCGACGACGTCAGCGGATTGCCGGTGCTGGGAGAGATGTCGGCCAGCGTGTTCGAGATCCTCAACGTCATGGCGTGGGGCCTGGTCGCCGCGATCGTCTTTGTCGGCCTGCTCGGGCACGTGCCGAAGGAATTCGTCACCTCGATGCTCGGTCGTGGCGGAACCGCGGGCGGCGTGTTTCGCGCGACCGCGGCGGGTGTCCTGCTCGACCTGTGCAGCCACGGCATCCTTGCCGTGGGCATGCGTCTCTACGAGCGCGGTGCGAGCATCGGACAGGTCATGGCATTCCTGCTGGCGAGTCCGTGGAACTCGTTCTCGCTGACCCTGATCCTGTGGGCGCTGATCGGGCTGCCCTGGACCCTGGCCTTCATCGCCCTGTCGATGGTGGTCGCGCTGGTGACCGGCATCCTGTTTGACGTGCTGGTGCACCGCGGCACACTGCCCGCAAACCCCAACCGTACGGAGCTTCCCGAGGATTTCCGCTTCCTGCCGGAGGCCCGGGAGCGTCTGCGTGGTTTCCGGCCGGACCGGCCTTTTCTTGTGGAAACCCTGCGCGAGGGCCTGCGCGGTTCGCGCATGGTGCTGCGCTGGATCTTCTTCGGGATCCTCCTCGCGGCACTGGTGCGCACATTCATCGAGGCACATCACTTCCAGGCCTGGTTTGGCGCCACCGTGAGCGGGTTGCTGTTCACCATCGCCGCCGCGACCGTCATCGAGGTCTGCTCCGAGGGCTCGGTGCCCATCGCGGGTGACCTGTTCTCGCGCGCCGGTGCGCCGGGTAATGCGTTCGCTTTCCTGATGTCCGGGGTGGCCACCGACTACACCGAGGTGATGTCGATCCAGAACACCACCCGCTCGTGGAAGATCGCGCTGTTCCTGCCCCTGCTTGCGGTGCCCCAGGTGATCCTGGTCGCACTGGTGATCAACGGCTTCACCTGAGCCGTGGGGCGCCGCGGGAAGCGGGCTATCATGGCGGGAGACGCAGAGCGGAGCGGACGCAGAGGTTGGAGTCTTCGAACACCCAGGCCATCGTTGCGGGCGGTCACCGGACCCTGGCCCGGTTCGGTTTCGTGCGGTTGGAAGCGGAGCACGCGGGTCGCGAGCTCCTGCGCGGCATGCACGACTGGATCACCATCGTCGGCGGTGCCGAACCCGGCCCGGGAGTGCGCTTCGGGGTTGCGGTTTCCGCCGCCGGGCTGGCAATGCTCGGTGTGCCCACGGCCGACCTGGCCGCCTGCCCCGCGTTGTTTCGAGAAGGGCCGGCCGCCTTTCCCAGCACGGCGGCGGACAGCGGCAGCAGCGATATCGCCCGCTGGGACCGGCCCTGGCGCAACCACCCCGCCGACCTCCTGTGCATGATGTCCGCCGATGCCGCCGAGGATCTCGACACCCACTGGGACTGGCTCGGCGAGTTGGTGGACAACACCGGGAACCGCATGCTGGAACGCCAGGATGCGATCCGTCCGGCGGCGGGACGTGACCACTTCGGCGTACCGCTCCCGTATCCGGAGGCTGGAGCCCGGTTCCCCGAGGCGGATAGCCCACCGCCGGGACTGGGCGGCGACGGAACCTGGTGCCTGTTGCACAAGATGGCCGAGAACGTGCCCCTGTTCCGACGCATTGCCGAGACCGTTCCGGGCGCCGGCGCACCGCGCCAGGAGCCTGGATACCCCCTGCAGGTGTCCGGTCTCGTATACGGCGCCCCCCTGCCCGGACGACTTGCCGATGACCGTCGCGATCGCGGTGTGCTGCTGGTGGCGACCGCCGCCCGGCCGGACGCGTACCTGGACTGGCTCGAGGGCTGGCGCAGGCACCTCGAGGTCGAAATCCGCCTCGCTGATGACGCTCCGGCGGCGCACGAGGTCGGCATTCACGACCGCCTTCCGGAACTGCTGACCACCCGGGGTCTGCGCACTTTTTTCGTGCCCGGCATGCGCGCACTGCGCCTGCTGGCCTGAGGTTGTCCGGCCCGTCCCGACCGGCATCTTCCGCGGTGTCCGTGCACGGTCCCGATAGTATAATGTTCGCTCTGCCCACCACCCGGCATTGCCGCCTGCAATGGAAATCTTTCGCGAGTTCACTTTCGAGGCGGCGCACCGCCTGCCGAATGTCCCCGAGGGCCACAAGTGCGGGCGCCTGCACGGCCACTCGTTCCGGGTCACCCTGCACGTGGAGGGTCCCGTCGGAGCAGACAGCGGCTGGGTCATGGACTTCGCTGATCTGAAGGCAGCGTTCCGGCCCACCTGGGAGCGCCTCGATCACCACTACCTCAACGAGATACCGGGCCTGGAGAATCCCACCAGCGAGGTGCTCGCACGCTGGATCTGGTCGGAAATGAAACCGGGTCTTCCGGGGCTGACCCAGGTGGCGGTCCGTGAAACCTGTACCAGCGGTTGTGTGTACCGTGGCACGGACTGAATCCCGCGCCCCCGGCATACGTTTTTCGCGGGTTTTGTGCCAAGCTTCTAACTGACTGAATTTATGAAAAAAACCTAAGCGCATGCAGGGATTCGGCAGGATGTACGGGACGGTGCTGGGTGCGCTCCTCATGGCGCTCGGCTTCATCGTGCTGTGGGGCTGGACCACCGGTGACATGCTCATGACCGCCTGGCACGTCGGGTTCCGCCCGCGCTCCGCGGACCACGGTCTCGGCCTGTTGTGTCTCGGCCTGGTGCTGGTCCTGCTGGCCGGGCGCTCGCGAAGACTGGCGTTGCTGCCCGCCGGGATACTCGCCGGCTCCGCCCTGGCCTGGCTGCTGGGCGCCACCCTGCCGGTTCGCGACACCCTGTCCTTCATCGGTGACCTGATGTCGCTGCGCATCTACCCGTTGCCGGATTCCGGTCCCGTGGGTCGGGAACAGGCCGTGGTGTTCCTGCTGGCCGCCACCTGCGCGGCCTGCGCCGTGTTCGCCGCGGAGGCGCGGGCGTACCGCGCGTGGCGCGTCCTCTTCGTATTGATGGGGATCGGCGTCGCGGGCATCCTGGCAGCGGCGATGATGCGCTCTGGCGCCGAGCGGGTGACCGGGATTTCCGCCGGCGTATTGCTTCTGCTCGCATGGGCGGCATTGGTCCCACGCGCCGGGTACGGTGATGACCCGGTGCAGGCCGGCAGCGGAGAAAACCTGCCCGGATTCTCCGACGCGCTCACGGTGGTCGCCTTCCTGACCTTATGCCTGCTGCTGGTGACCCGAACGGCATACCAGGAGGAACGGTTCCGCTTCCAGGAACTGGTGGCGTCGGACGTGGACAGCCTCGCAACCCGGCTGAACGCGGCAATGGAGGCGCGCGAACACACCGTTGACCGGCTGGTGCGCATGGTGCGCTTCGGCCTGGACAACCGGGACTCGACCTGGATGACCGAGGGTGACCAGTTGTTCCTGCAGGACCCGGCCTACCGCAACGTCTACCTGCTCGCGGTGGATGGCCGGTTGTTGTGGCGTTCGGACTTCAGCGAGTCGGAATTTCCGCGCGGACAGGCGCCGGAAATCGAGCCCCTCCTCCGCGAGATCATCAGCGGCATCGGCAGTGGCCGCACCGTGCAATGGCGCCACCACGTGCCACCCGGCTGGCAGGGAAGCGGGCCACCTCCGGAGGCCCGGCTGACGGTCTACCAGGGCGTGGAAATTGAGCAGGACCAGAAGCGCATGCTGATGGCGTTGGTGTGTGCGGACGTGTACCCGGAAGTGATCTTCGGGGCGGCCATCGGCGGGCAACTGGGCGATCGCTACCGTCTGCGCATCCTCGATGCCGCCGGGTCGGTGGTGTGGCAGGCGCAATCCGCGAAGACCGGGAGCGCGCGGGAAAAGGTCGGCTGGATGGATGAGTATGCGCGAACCGTGCCGATGACCGGCGCGCGTGGTGCGCTGCGTATCCAGGTCACGCCCCGCGCCAGCATGGCCGCCGCCCACGTGCGGATCTCCGCAGTGCTGCTGCTTGCCGGACTCGTGGTGATTTTCGCCCTCGGCCTCTTCGTGTACCTGTTCCAGTTGACCCTGTTCAACCGGCGGCGCCTGGAGGACGAGGTTGCGCGGCGCAAGGCCATCGAGGCCGAATTGCGCGAGGCACGGGACCGGGCGGAACATCTCGCCGCGGCGAAGGCCGAGTTTCTCGCGGTGATGAGCCACGAGATCCGCACGCCCCTGAACGGCGTGCTGGGGATGGCGGAACTGCTGGCGGAGATGGGCCTGAGCGAGCGCCAGTTGGAAAAACTGGAGGTGATCCGGGGGTGTGGCGACAGCCTCCTGACGATCCTCAACGATATCCTCGATTTTTCCAAGATCGAGGCGGGGCGCCTCGAGGTCGAGGAGCGGGTTTTCTGCCTCGCGGACTGTCTCCGGGAAGTGACCGAGTTGTTTTCCCCCCAGGCACAGCAGCGCGGCCTCAACCTGCGCGTGGAACTGGACCCCGGACTGCCGCGCCACGTGATCGGGGATTCCACCCGCCTACGCCAGGTCCTCTCCAACCTGCTCGGCAATGCCATGAAATTCACCAGCCGGGGCGAGGTGGTGGTGGCGGGACGCTGCGTGACCCGTGCGGAGGATTTCGAGTGCCTGGAGTTCAGCGTGCGCGACAGCGGCATCGGGATACCGGCAGACAAGATCGACCGACTGTTCGACGCGTTCACGCAGGCGGACGCCTCGACCACCCGGCAGTACGGTGGCACCGGCCTCGGCCTGGCCATCTGCAAGCGCCTGGTGGAGGCCATGGGTGGCGATATCGTCGCGGAAAGCGAACCGGGGCGTGGCAGTATTTTCCGCTTCACCCTGAAGGTGCCGGCGGTGCGCGATTACGTGTCGGCCGCGGCGCGCGCCGAATCAACCCTGGCCGGCTGCGGGTTCCTCGTTTGCGAGGACGACGCGGCGCGCCAGCGGCGGCTGTGCGCCCTCCGGGAAAGCTGGGACGCACAACCGGTTCCGGTGCGCAGCCTCGCGGAGGACCACAAGCTGACCGGCAGCCTGCCGCGCCTCTGCGGCCTGGTCGTCGGTGATGTCGAGGATGACGACGCCCTGGGCGCGGTGGCCGCGCGGGCACGGGAGGCGCGGGGGCCCGGGTTCGGGGTGATCCGCATCGCGGGGGACGTGAAGCCGGGGGTTGCGCAGGACACGGAGGCGGTTGACGAGTACCTGCCCCGACCCCTGGAGACGGCGGCGTTGCTGGCGGCGCTGATGCGGGTGGTTTCCAGTTCCGCGGGAACGGCGCCCGGTGCGGCTGAACCGCAGGCGGAGTCCGCGGAGCCGGCCGGGGACCTGCGCATCCTGGTCGCCGAGGACAACCGGGTCAACCAGGCGGTTGCGATGCAGATGCTGCGCAAGCTGGGTCACCCGGCGGACCTCGCCGCGGACGGCCGCGAGGCGGTCGATGCCTGCATCGACGGCAATTACGACCTGGTATTCATGGACGTGCAGATGCCGCGCATGGATGGGGTGGAGGCCACCCGGGAGATCATGGCGCGGATTCCCGAGCCGGAACGTCCGACGATCGTCGCGCTGACGGCCAACGTCATGGAGGAGGACCGCCAGCGCTATCTCGAGGTCGGGATGATGGACGTGCTCGGAAAACCGGTCAGCATGAAGGGCTTTCGCGAGGCGATCCTGCGCTGGGGCGACCGCCGGCGGCGCATCGGGGGCGAGGCCGACGAACCGGATCGCGAACAGGCGTGACGCCCCGTGGAATCAGTTGCCGGTCTTTGACGACTGGGTCGAGAACACGAAGTCACGATCCTTCATGTGCGAATGGCACTGGACGCAGGCGCCACGGGCGCGTGGGTCCCGGGCGCTCCCGCGCAACAGGATCTTGCCGCTGGGTTCGATCTGGATGAACTCCCAGCCGTTGCTGTCCGGGTCGAAATCGCGCTCGCGCTTGATCATCACGGTCAGGTTGGAAGGCCGCCCCGCCCCACCCTGGCGGTCTGCGAAGTAATTCTCCTTCACGAAAATCGTGCCCACCGGGTAGGATCGGAACTCGAAATCCCCGCCCTCTTCCTCCTCGTCCGCGAAGCCGTCCCCGTACACGTCGTCGGACAGGTAGGTCTGCAGGAACTCCTGGTGGTTGTGCAGGTAGATCTCCGGGTTCCGGTTGACGAAGATGCGCACAAGCTGGCCCCAGTGCAGGCCCGACAGCTGGAAATCGCTCAGCGCGTGCCATTGCGTCGCGTAATTGCGGACTTCGGCGATTTCCGGCGGAACGGTGAAATCCGGTGCTTCCCCGGGGTGCGCCTCGGCCGCAAGAAACAGGGCAAACAGCGTGCATGCCACGGTTCCGCGTAGCCGCTTCCGAGCACCGCGGATACCGTGCGCCTTCGTCCGTGGTGCGTTCATGACCCGGATCTCCGCAGGCGCAGGGTGCCGCGAAGCTTGCCGTTGCGTGTTATGGCGACCTCCGCCTCGCCGTCCGCGGGGACTGCCACGTGCAGGGGGTCGTACCCGGCGAGCAACAGGACGACCTGACGCCCGCCCGCGGGAACCGCGGTCATGCGCACCGGGTATTCCTTGCGGTCGCGCTCGAACTGGAAGGGCTGATAGGTGCCGCTTTCGATGTTGGCGATGTAGGCCCACATGGTCGGGTGAATCTTGCAGCCGATGCGCAGCAGGGACCCGCTGGGCCAGTCGATGCTTTTCCACACGAGGCTGCCGGTGTCCATGAGTCCGACGTCGAACTCGATACCCAGCTTGGGGTCGCGCGCGTAGATGTTGTGTTCGAAGCCGTCCGAGTTCTTGAATTGCACCTGGTCATCGGGACCTCCCACCAGCAGGCTGTGGGTGAAGGTCTTGTTCAACTGGTCCAGGATGAGGGTCTGCCCGTGGCGCTCCCCGTTGGGGACATAGAGCACACCGACCCGCGGCGGACGCTTGGTGAACTCGAGGGTGCCGGTGATCTCGTCTGCCCGCGCCGTGCCGACGGCCAGGGCAACAAGGCACGCCAGCATGCCCGTGGCGCAGTTGCGCAGCCTGGCGCGTTGACTCCGCTGTTGTGCCACCCGTTGCGTGAACATGAAATCTCCAGTTTTTCTTTAATTCTTAATCGTAATCCGGCAGCGCCATCTTAATCCGGCAGCGCCGGACGGGCGGGCCAGACCGGATCGGTCAGCGCTCCGAGGAACGCGAGCAGGTCAGCGATCTCGCGCTCGCTGAGACCCAGTGGCACGATCAGCTTGCTCAGGTTGTCCTTGCGGTCCCCACCGCGATTGTAGAAGCGAATCACCTCCTCGAGGGTGCCGATGGAGCCATTGTGCATGTATGGGGCCGTCAGTGCGACGTTGCGCAGGCCCGGGGTCTTGAATGCGCCTCGCAACGATTCGTCGGCGACCACCTCGAAACGGCCGGGGTCGTCGCCACCGACGCCGATGTTGTGGAAACTCTGGTCGGTGAAATTGGGGCCGTCGTGGCACTTGGTGCAGCGTCCCTTGCCAATGAAAATGCGCATTCCGCGCACCGCCTCCTCGGAGAGCGCCGCTCGGTTGCCGGCCATGAACCGGTCGAAAGGCGCATTGTCGCTGACCAGGGTGCGCTGGAATGCCGCCAGGGCCCGGCCCACGTTGTCGGCGGTGAGACCGCCGGAACCATAAATTTCCTCGAAGCGGTTTCGATAAAGCTTCACACCGCCTAGAATCTCGATCATCCGTGGCAGGGGCAGGTTCATTTCCTCCGGGTCGGAGATCGGCATCAGCGACTGTTCTTCCAGGGAGGTCGCGCGACCGTCCCAGAAAAACACCAGGTTCCAGGCCAGGTTGTAGAGGTGGGGGGTGTTGCGTCGGAGTGGCTTGCCGCTGTTGCCCTGCGCCCGCTCGAGGCCATCCCCGAGACCGGCCTCGGGCAGGTGGCAGGTTGCGCAGGAGACGCGCCCGCTCGCCGACAGTCGGGGATCGAAAAACAACTGGTGCCCCAGTTGGATTTCCGCTGCCGACGGCTCCTCATCGTCCGGGTACAGGATGTCGTACGGATCCGGGGTGCCAAGGGGAATTTCCGCGGCGACCGGAAACGGCGCAAGCACCAGCAGCAGGAACGGAAAAATCAGAACATTCTTTAACAATCGGCAACTCCGTCCGTTCCGCGTGGAATTCCGTTTGACACTGCGCCCGCGCACATACGACCTATTATATATGGGAAGAAATACGCCGTTGGCCGGGGCACGGAATTGAGCAGTACCACGCGCGAACAGGCGCCCGAAGCGCAACAGTCCGCCCCCGCGAATGCCGCGGCCGAAACCGGTGACACGGGGTCCTCCGAACCGGTTATCCGCCCTTCCCTCCTCGCCAACACCACGACCCGTGAGCGGATGCTGGTTCCGATCCTGCTGCTCACGTCGATCCTGGTGCTCGGACTCAGCTTCGTGGGCTATGCGCTGTTCAGGGACCAGATGATGGCGGAGATCGGCGAACACCTGGATTCCGTGGCGTCGGTCCAGCAAAGCCGCCTGCGTGACATGGTTGACCATGTCCTGAGCGGTATGCGGCTGGTGGCCAGTCGCACGCAATTGCGTATCTCGCTGCGCGACCATCTCGCCGGGCGCGATCCGGGGGCGATGAAAAAAGCCACGCGGATCCTCGAGGACGCCCGGAAATCGACACCGCAGTTCCGCGTGATCTCGGTCGCCGGGCCGGATGGCAAAGTCCTGGCGTCCACCGCGCCGCGCCGGGTGGGATCCAACGTCGGAGACGAGCAGTTTTTCCAGACCGGACGCTTTGCTGACAGTATCAGCCAGTTCTACCGTCTTTCCGACGACGAACCGCGCATGATCGTTAGCGGCCCGCTCCGCCTGGGACGCGCGTTTCTCGGCGTGCTGATCATTGAAGAGAGCACCGAGAAACTCTCCTCGCTCAGCCGTGATTACACCGGCTTGCGCAAGACCGGGGAAACCATGCTGGTACGCCAGCTTCCCGACGGCAGCGGGGAATTCCTGACCGCCCTGCGCTTCGATCCCGATGCGGCATTGCGGCGGCGGATCCAGCCGGACGAGCGTGTCAATCCGGCCCTTGTCGCCCTGCAGGGCGAACAGGTGCGGCTGCCCAGCGCGATCGATTACCGGGGACACGAGGTCATTGCCGTCACCCGTTTCCTGCCGGACACGCGCTGGGGGATCGTGGTCAAGCAGGACATCGCCGAGATTCTCGAGCCCGTCGCCCATGTTCGCAACGTGCTCACGGGCATTGCGATCGTGGCGCTGATCGCTGCCTTCCTGGTGGCCGTGCTGTTGTCCCGGATGATCACCGCGCCCATCAGCCGCCTCACCCAGCGTGCGGAGCGGATTCGCGAGCAGATGGCCTGGGACACCGGGGGCGGCCAGCGTCATCGCAACGAGATCCTGACCCTGGAGACCACCCTTCGCGAGATGACTGACCGACTGATGGACTGGAGCCTGTCCCTGGAATGGGAGGTGGCCGCGCGCACCCGGGAAATCCAGGACATGAACGAGAAGCTTGCGGAGAGCGAAACACGCTTTCAACTGGCGGTGCGCGGTTCGCGGGACGGCCTGTGGGACTGGGTGGACGTGACCCGGGACGAGATGTGGTGGTCGCCGCAACTGTACGACCTGGTCGGCAGGACGAAGAAGGAATGCCCGGCCAGCTACGAGGCCTTCTGCGGGATGGTGGCGCATCCGCCGGCGAACGAGTTCCGCAAGACCATCGCCCTCAAGGTCGGTTCCCGCGAGGATTTTGAACTCGAACTCGAACTCGACACCGGCGAGGGCGGGAAACGCTGGTTCGTGATGCGTGGCGCATCGATCCAGGTCGGCACCCGCACGCGGATGGCAGGCTCTCTTCAGGACATCCACCAGCAGAAAATCGCCTCGGCGAAACTGCAGGAAAGTTACATGGCGGTCAGCCAGTTCGCGCATCTCGCGGCACATGACCTGCGCGCCCCCACCAACAAGATCGCCAGCATGGCGGACCGCCTGGAAAAGCGCCTGCAAAAGGTCGAGGACGAAAAAGTCGGCCGCTTCATGGACGTGATCACGCGCAACGCACGCTACATGGGCGAACTGATCGATTCCCTGCTGGTTTACGCGGACGCCAGTGTGAAAAAGACCGTGCGCCCGGTGGACGTGGACAAGGCGCTCGCCCACGTGCGCGAGATGTTCACCGCCCAGGCCAAGGAACGTGGCGCGACCCTGGAATTCGCCGCGGGCTGCCCGCCGGTACTCGGTACGGACGTCGACATCACGCAGATCATGCAGAACCTGGTTGGCAACGCCCTGAAGTTCTGCGAGGTGTCCCCGCATATCCGCGTGGGGTTCGAGGCCAGTGGTGAACACGTGGTGCTCTCGGTGGCTGACAACGGGATCGGGATTGCGCCGGAGTACCAGGACAAGATCTTCGAGCCACTGGAGCGCCTGCACGGCAAGGGCGATTACGAGGGACACGGGCTCGGCCTGTCCATCGTGCGCAGGATCATCGAGAAACTGGGTGGGCGGATCTGGCTGGAGTCGACGCCTGGCGAGGGTACGACGTTTTTCGTCCGCCTGCGGCGGGCCGACACGGACTCCGGCGATGCGGCGGAGTCCGACGCCTGAGTTTGGGTGCGCCGATTTCCCCCGCGTTATCCTGAAACGAAAGAGGGCCGGGCAGCCTGCTGGCCGCCCGGCCCTGTGCGGATCACCGATGGATGAGGTTGTGCTCAGGCCGCCTTGTTGGCGCCGGCCGCATCGGCATCGCGGCCCTTGAAGTCCTTCATGCTCTTGTAGACTCCGAATATGGTTCCGGCCACGAAGTCGAACACGCGGGTGGGGAGCAGGCCCTTGAGCATCATCACCACGTACACCGTCCACGGCGAGCGGATGAACACCCGGCCTTTCTTCATCCCTTCCCAGACCTTGTCGACGAACGGACCGGGCTCGATGATCGGGGTCAGCAGTGGCGCCTTGACCCCGTCGAACATGCCGGTATTGACGTAACTCGGGGTGACGGTGGTGACGCACAGGTTGTAATAGCCCTGTTGCTCCAGTTCCAGGCGCAGGGAGTCGGACCAGCCGATCACCGCCCACTTGCTCGCGCAGTAGACCGACATCTTGGGATTGGAGACCAGGCCGGCGGCGGAAGCCATGTTGACGATGCGGCCCGCCCGTTTTTCAAGCATGCCGGGGAGGAATGCGCGCGCGATGTACATCAGGGCCTCGCCGTTGATCCGCATGGTGCGCTGGATGTCGTCATTGCTGTGCTCCCAGAACACCGATCCGACCACGATCCCGGCATTGTTGAACAACACGTCCACCGTGCCGTGCTCTTTCAGTACCTTGGCCGCGGCCTTTTCGATGGCCTCGCGGTTGGAAACATCGACCTTGTAGGCGCTCACGTCTCCGCCACGCTGGGTCAGTTCGTCAACGGTGTCCTTCATCGCCTGCTCGTTGACGTCCCAGATGATGACCCTGGCGCCCTCGGCGACACCCCGTTCACAAAAAAGCTTGCCCATGCCCATGGCTCCGCCGGTAACGAGCATGGTTTTGCCGGCAACTGAATACATCCGGGTCCTCCTGGAAGTCTTAAAATCAACTGGATGGTTGGTGGGGCCGCCATGTTACCACTGGCCCCGCCGCATGCCCACGAAAGGTCAGAGGGCGCCGCCGATGCTCTCGCGCCCGGCGCGGCGTTTCTCGCGCAGCTTGGCGAGCCGTTCCTCGCGGTCCTTGTCGCTGCGCCAGACGATTCCCGGGAACAGGAGGACGCGCAGGAGACCGATCAGCATAAACATGTAGGTCACCGTGAACATGATCCCGCAAAACATCGAAATGTATTCAAAATTTGGGTGCAAGTACTTGATTCCCCACCATGAAATGATGTCGACGAAACAGGCTGCCAGGCCTACCGGCAACATCCACTGGTAGGCGGGGATGTGATTGAACTGCATGGAGAACGGGATCCCGATGATCAGGAAGCTGGTGGTGAAGCCGAACAGGTGGGCGTGGGTGAAGGCAATGAGCTTCCCCTGGGACATCTGGTCGAAGTACGCTGCGCCGGAGCCGTATACCTCGATCTGGTAGGCGATCTCCGAGGCCCCGAACACGAAGGCGATGCCGTACAGGGAGATGGCGAAAGCCAGGCCGCGTTTCACACCAGTCGGGTAGTGGTACAGGGCAATCGATTCCCTGGACAGCTTGAAGGGCACCATGGCCTTGTTGATCCACAGCACCAGGAAGAAAAACAGAAACAGTCCCACTGGCCCGCCGATGGTCAGCCAGCGGCTTTTCTCCGGCGGCACCTCGACGACGTTGGTGGTGGTGTCGATGTTGGCGAACAGGTCGAGTTCGCCCCCGCTGTCGCCGAACAGGTCATCGCCGCCCGCTTCTGCCGGGGCTTCTGCGGCAGGTTCCTCCGCCGCGGCTTCGGGCGCCTCGCCCAGGCTGTCCGCATCACCGAACAGGCTGTCACCCTGGTCGGCAAAGAGATCGTCTCCAGAGCCGAACAAATCCTCTTCACCGCCTTCCGCGGCCGCCACCTGTAGCGCGTCGGGCGGCGCGATGGTGACCGGTTTGGCCCAGGACGCGCCAGGCGCCACGAGCAGCGCGAGCAGCAGGAGGAGAGGAACCCGAGACGACTTCATGTCTAGTTGCGGCCTCCGCTGAGTCGGAGCCGGATGATGGTCGTTGCCTTCTTGACCCCGAGCACGATTGCGTCGTCTACGGTGTTCACGGACTGGGGCGCCTTGAGGTTCTTGGCGGGGTTGCCCACCAATTTCGCGTAGATGGTCGAATCCTTGGCTTCCGGCACGTGCTTGGTGTTCACCGGGACCACGTTGCGGATGTTCAGCGCACCGTCGGTGGCGACCAGCAGGAAGAACGGCTTGTCGTTGAACATGGCCGGCTGGATGATCGATATGCCCACGGGGCGGTTGCTCTCGTTGAGCGGGATGTAAATGGTGTTTTCGTCGCGCACGGTGAGTTCCACCCCGATCCCGGCCGCGGCGGAGATCTCTTTCTCAGTCAGGATCGCGTCGATCGGCTTGTAGCGCTTGATGCCCGGGAAAATGTCCTGCACCTCGCGGGGAATCAGGTTGCTGGTGTCGAGCCAGTCGCCGGGTGCGGCGGGCGTCGACTTGGCCGACCCGGGGTTGGCTCGCGCGCGGGCCTCGTCGCCATTGGGAAAACCATCGCCGTCACTGTCGATGGCCTCGATCTGGCCGAAACTGGCGAGCACCATCTTGGCATCCTTGAAGGACTTGCCGTACTCGTTGGGTGGCGTGCCGCCGCCGTCCTTGTGGCAGGCATTGCAGGACGGTACGTAGCCGTACTGGCTCTTGTACATGCGGGCGAAGGTCGGTTCGGCAATGGCGGCCAGAGGATGCAGGCCGGCCAGGGTGGCCAGTATCAAGGTCATGCGTCTCATGGGGTGTGCCCTCTTCCCTCAGTGGCCTTCCGGTGAAAGGCGTTGCTCCGTGCTGTTTCTGACCGGTTGCGGGAACGGATGGTTCACCGTGCGCGGGATCAGAAACTGAACATGGACGGTATCACCTCGACCATCTTCTGCACGTCATCCTTGCCCTCCTTGCGGGCCTGGTCAAGGAGTTCACGCTGGTGGGAGTCCGACGGCGGCATCAGGGTGCCTTCCTTGCGGGTGCCCAGGTAACGCTCGTAGTCGAGCGCATCGGCGATCTCGACTGTTTCCTTGATCCGTTCCAGCACTTCCGCCTCGGTCTTGCCGTTCATGAAATCGAGGCGCGCCGAGGGGTTGCCGCGGTGGCAGGCGAAACAGTATTTCTCGTAGACTTCCAGCACCGACCCGCTGGTGATCTCCAGGGGCGGGACACCTTCGACCATCGGCTCGGACATGCCCTCTGCGGTGCGGCAGCAGCTGGTTGGCATGACCTCCACGCCGAGGGCCTTGAGCAGGCCGTCCATGACCGCCAGGCGGCGGAACGGAGCCGGTTCCAGGGCCGGGGCAATCCAGCTGCTCTCCAGGGCGTTCTCGATACGCTGCAGGTCGTAGTTGCTGTGTTTCTCCAGCAGGCGCTTGTCGTTCGGAGAGAACATCTGCGCCACACCGAATACCGCTTCCAGGGTGGCCGGGCCGTGTACCGCGAGCGGCGTGCGTGTGGTCAGCGGGTCCAGCTCGCTACGCAGTGGGGGCAGTTTCTCAAAGGCTTCCAGCTTGGCGTCCTCGTCCTGCTTGCGATGGGCCTGGCGTTGGGTGGGGTCCTGGCCGGACCCGCCGAACACGGCCTCGCGGATCAGGCCGAGGAAGCCGCTGGGCGCCGCGGTGTCTGTGAACGGATCCCGGCTCTGCAGGTCCCCGTTGTCCTGGATGATGCCCTGGGCCGGCCAGGAGGCTTTTTGCACACGCACCAGGTCAGGATAATCGCTGATCTCGGTGGAGAAACCGCCCGGGTTCCACAGGTAACGCAATGCGAGACGCAGGATATAGCGGCGACATTCCGTACCCTTGACGCGGTCTTCGCCGCAGCCGTCGATCCACATCTGCTGCGTGGTCGGGATCACGTTGCCGATGTTGGTCAGGTCGTCGTACGCTTCCGGCGTGGCCAGCTTGGTGACGATCTTCGCCCCGTGGTACTCGGCCTGGGCCGCCTGCTCCGCGGGAATGCCGCGGGCCTTGAGGATGGCGTTGGAAATCGCGGGCTGACCATTGGTCTCTTCCCACGGACGCACCGAGAAAATGGGGCCGCCGCCGGTGTGGCAGGTGAGACAGATGCCGCGCCGCGCGTACACGAGACGCGGTACGCAGCCCTCGCAGTAATCCTTCACCAGCTGGAACTCGAAACGGCCGGCCTCCTCGTTGTAGCTGATGATCTCGATCTCGTCGGCGAGCTCGGTCAGCCCGAAGAACACGCGGCTCTTCAGGTACAGGCCGTAATCGAAGTCGGAGTCCGGCAGCTTCGCATCGGATGCGGCCACGATGCGCGGGTGCTTGAAATCGGCCTCGGCCTTGAGGAGGGAGCGACCGTCCGGTATCAGCACCTGGATCGGGTCGCGGGCATCCTTGTCATAACTGGCAAACAGGTCGACCAGTTTTTCAAACGGGTAAGGCAGGGCACCGTGTTCCGCGATGACGTAATCGAACAGGGAACGGGTGCCTTCCGGCGGGACATCGGTATTGGGGATCAGGCGTGCCGATGGCCGGTTGGGGTCGGCCTTGAGTTTCTGCGCGGCGAGTTCATCGAGGCTGGGGCCGTCCTCCTCGGCTGTTTCGCCCTGATAGGCCTGCCAGCCATACCAGCCGGCGAAGGCGAAGAAAGCGAGGATCAGCAGCTTTTTAAACATACGTGGCGATCGTGTCCCAGGATCAGGTTCGGAAAAAACGGGGAGGCAGTCGCCTCCCCGTTTCCATCATGCCACCGGTTCCACCTGAGCGGGAGACCGGCCGGGTCGCGGCCCTACATCAGTTTCAGGAACTCGGTCAGGGCCTCCTTGTCCGAGTCCGGAAGGTCGATGCCGAACTGGTGTCCCTTGTTCTCGACCAGGTCGTCGCACTTCTGGAACAGCGGGCTGTGCGGGTTGGAACTCGCGAAGTAGGCCACCGGCGTACCCTTGGGCACCGGGAGCTTGATGAAGCCCTTGCCATCCTCACGCGGCGCGATCTTGATGTCCATCGTGGTGCGCGCGGTCTTCGGCGTACGGTGCGGGTTGTCGTTCGGGTTGTCCGACATCAGCAGTTCCTTCATCGCGATCTCGAACTGGTTGATCCGTCCGCGCACCGTGTAGTCGATGGTCTTGCCATCCGGCAGGTACGTGAGTTCGCCGATCGCGTTGTTGTGCATGAACGGCGCGATGGCCCACAGCGACAACAGCGAGATGTTGCGCATGTAGCCGGAGCCGCCCTCGACCGGTACCGGGTCGCCGAACTCCATGCCACCGATCAGCGGGAACATGCGGTTGATCTTGCGCTGCACGGATCCCGGGGACGGACGGTTGCGATAGGTGATCGAGCCGTAGTCCTCCCAGATCTTGCCCTCGCTGTGGTTGTCGTGCATCGCGCGGCACATGTTGGTGCCGATCACGTTGAACGGGGTCGGCTCGTCGTTGCCCAGCCAGTCCTGGCCAAGCATCGGGTGCTCCTTGTCGGTGAACTGACGCGGGCGGGCATTGCCCTCGGCATCGCTCACCAGGAACTTGCTCTGGAATGCCGGCGAGTTGCGTTCAGACTCGTCGAACTCGTATTTCCAGAAGCGTTCGTTGCCGAACACGTGACCCGCGTAGAACTCCTCGAGGGCGTCCTTGTCGCTGCGGATCGACTCCGGCGGCACCCGGGTCGAGTGACACACCGCGCATTCGCGTGCGAACACGTCGTGGCCGCGGGGCACTTTCTTCAGGTCGACGAACGCGGAACCGGGCGTGCCGTCCACGTCGGTGGCGTCGAGCAGGTAGAACGGACCACCCGCCAGCAGGTAGTTGGCCAGGTCAGGCATCTTGGCATCGGCGTAGTTCCAGGCCTCGCAGTCCTGGTAGCACTGCTTGACCCGTTGCGGGGACTGCCGGCTCTCGGGGCCGAAGAACGTACCCGGTATCGGGAAGTTCGGTACCCAGCACTCCTCCGTGCACATGCCGATGTTGATGTATACGCGGATCAGCGCCAGGTGATCACCCACCGAGTCCTCGCCACCCTTCAGTACGTGGAAGGTCGGGGCCTCTTTCACCTCGCCGGTGATCGGGTGCTTCATCTTGTGCTGGAACACCCGCTTGTTGAAGAAGTCGGTGATGTTGTTCTGGGTGCCCGGATTGTGCATGAAGTCGTTCGGGTTGAGCGACGTGTCGATGGTGCCCGGACGGTGTCCCATCAGCACCTGCTTGGCGAAGTGGTTATCCGGGGTGGCCGAGAAGAACCCGCTCAGCGGCTGAACAATGTGCTGGTTGCCGACGTGACCGGTGAGGTGCTCCCATTCCGGTTCGTTGGGGTTCTTGGGCGGATTGGTCGGGTCGAAGCTCACGTGACACTGGATACACGGGTGTCCGATGGCCCAGCGCTTGTTCTCTTCCCACTCACCCGGCGTGTAGGGATCCTTGTGTGGATTGAAGTCGGCGGTCGCGTCCTTCAGGTACTTGCGATAACCGAGCACCCCACTGGAGTGCGGGTCCTGGCAGTCGTCGACCCACAGGGTGGACTCGTTGCCTTCCTTACAGTCGGGGTCGTTGATGAAACCCCACTTGGTGAAGCGGTGCTTGCGCTGGCGGGTGTCGAGCCATTCACCGTAATGCATGTGATCGCCGATGATGCGCTTGAGGTGGATCTCGTTGAGGTCCTGGTTGCCGAAGGTGCCCTTGAACCAGACATCGCGGCCGCGGCGGATGCGCTCGCGCCACATTGCAACTTCCTCCGGCTTCTCGGCTTCCATGTCTTTGAACAGTGACAGCACGATGCGGCAGCCCTCGGCGTCGTAGCCGGTGGGTTGCGGCTGGTCGCAGGGCGGCGGCGTGTATTGGGGGATCGGCGCAATCGACCACTGGATGGGACCGCGCAGGGTGTGGGTCGAGGGGTCGACCTTCCAGATCTTTTTCGCGGCGAGGGTGTTATAGAAGTTGTCCTCGTACCACTTTTTATTCTCCAGCACCTTGGGGCTGCCGTGGTAGATCCCGTTGGCCTTGCCCATCCGCCCCATCATCTCGAGGGTGATGGGACGCAGGGTCCGGGTGAAGGGCTCGTCCGAAACCGGGATCTTGTGGGGAGGCAACTCCATGGCTCCCATGGCCAGAGGAGTCAGGAGGAGAATCGCGATCAGGGACTTGTTTTTCATGGAGCGTGACTCCGTTTCTCGGTGTCCGGAAGAAATTGACCAGCCCGCAACGAGGCCGGCACCTGCTAAGTGTCTGAGAAGATTCTAGGAGATTTGGCTGCGAGAACAAGAATCCGGGTGTGGAACGGCGCCTGGGGTCGGATTTCAGGCGTGATTCGAGGCAGGTGGGGACAATCGCCCGGGAATTCGTTAAAAAGGGGTTAAAAAACAATCAGAAAGCGATTGGCCGGGCGGCAGATGTTCGGTACGACATTCTCCAGGCCCGGGTTC
>JBFGWM010000008.1:0-27764 GCA_041588495.1 Pseudomonadales bacterium
CAGCGAGGCCACCGGGGGCGAGGGGGCCGGTCGCGAGGCCTGCGACTTCATCATGCGCGCCCAGGGCACTCTGGACAGCGCCCTCGAAACGTTCCTCTGAATCCCATGCAACGCATCGGCTTGTTCCGCGGCATCCTGCTTGGTGTGCTCGCCTTCGCCCTGGTGTGGTGGACCTGGGACGCGCCCATCCAGCGCGATGCCGAGGAAAGTCACGCCGAGTCCCTGGATCCGGATTTCTACATGACCGACGTGGACAGCCTGCAGTACGCGGTCGATGGCGAACCACGCTACCAGATGACCGCGACGCAGATGAGCCACTATCCGCACAATGACATCACCGAAATCACGGTCCCGCACATGATCGTCTACCAGGAAGACGGCTCACCCTGGCGGCTGAGTTCACTTTATGGGCAGATCCTGCCCGGTGGCGACACCGTCGAACTCTGGGACGAGGTCGAGGTCAGATATGAACCGGTGGGCGATAACCCGACCCAGATGTCCACCGAGAGCCTGCGTATTTTCCCTAAGAAGGAATACGCGGAGACTTATCAAGCTGTTACTATTGAATCGCCTCAGGGCACGACGACCGCACGCGGAATGCAGGCGGACCTCAAGACCAACCGGTTGAAGCTCCTGGCGAAGGTAAAGGGAGAGTATGAAAGCAGGAAACGTCGTTAAGATTGCCGCGCTGCTGGCGCTCACCTGGCTGCCGGGCACGTCCACGGCCCTGCCCGGGGACGAGGACCAGCCGATCCGCATCCAGTCCGACACCGCCGAGCTCGACGAGAAACAGGGCGTGTCGATCTACCGGGGGCGGGTCACCATCACCCAGGGCTCGGTGAAAATCCGCGCCGACAAGGTCACCGTGGAAAGCGACAGCGAGGGCGTGAAGAAAATCATCGCCGTCGGCCAGCCCGCCCACTACGAGCACAAGCCGAAACCGGACGAGCCGATGGTCAAGGCGCGTGGCGAGATCATCCAGTACATGGCCACCGAGGACAAGGTGGTGATTCTCAAGAACGCCCGCCTGGAGCAGGATCACAACGTGTTCCAGGGCGACCGGATCAACTACGATATCAGTAAGCAACTGGTGAAGGCCCACTCCAAGGGCACCACCAAGACCGGCAACACCGGGAAGCGCGTGGAAATCGTCATCCAGCCCAAGAAAAAAGAATGAGCCCGCATGGCTAAACTGCAGGCGATGAACCTGGCCAAGCGCTACAAGGGCCGGGAAGTGGTCAAGGACGTCTCGCTGTCCATCGACAGCGGCCAGGTCGTCGGCCTGCTCGGGCCCAATGGCGCCGGCAAGACCACCTGCTTCTACATGATCGTCGGCCTGGTCAATGCCGACCGCGGCAAGATTCTCATCGACGAGGACGACATCACCCCGTACCCGATGCACGGACGTGCCCGCAAGGGGGTCGGTTACCTGCCGCAGGAAGCATCGATCTTCAGGAAGCTCACGGTCACAGAGAACATCATGGGGATCCTCGAAACCCGCCGTGACATCGGCACCGAGGGTCGCCAACAGAAACTCGAGGACCTCCTGCGCGAATTTCACATCACGCATATCCGGGACAGCCTCGGCATGGCGCTGTCCGGTGGCGAGCGACGTCGCGTCGAGATCGCCCGCGCACTGGCGACCGAGCCATCATTCGTGTTGCTGGACGAACCCTTCGCCGGCGTCGACCCGATCTCCGTGAACGACATCAAGCAGATCATCGACCACCTGCGCCAGCGGGGTATCGGTGTGCTCATCACGGACCACAACGTCCGCGAAACCCTCGACATTTGCGAGAAGGCCTACATCGTCAGCGAAGGCAATATCATCGCCGAGGGTGATGCCGAGAACATCCTCTCGAACCAGATCGTCAAGGACGTCTACCTCGGACACCAGTTCCGTCTGTGAGACGTCGACAAACCCTTTCCAGCATCCGTTCGCCGTCCCTTGCAAGCCTGTGAAGGGGTGCCGCTTTCCACTATGATGGGAAGTGGGCCAACCGTCTTCGTGCCAGCACGCAAGGGATTCCGAGCTCGGTATACGATCACATGAAACAATCGCTTCAGCTCAAAATGGGTCAGCAGCTGACCATGACCCCGCAGCTGCAGCAGGCGATTCGGTTGCTCCAGCTTTCCACCCTCGACCTGCAACAGGAAATCCAGCAAAACCTCGATTCCAACCCCATGCTCGAGGAAATCGAGGAAGGCGAGGAGGACGAATACGAGGCCGATGCGAATGGCAACGACGACACCGTCTCCGCCGACGCCGGCAACGGCGATGACTCCCCCGAGCCCGTAGCTGAAGACACCTGGTCGGACGAGATCGGCGCGGACCTGCCCGTCGACACCGAGTGGGAGGACGTGTACCCGGCAACGGAAATCTCGCCCGGCAGCGGTTCAGCCTCAAGCGAGGATCGGGACTTCCTGTTCGACCAGCACCAGGCCGACTCGGAGACCCTGCACGAGCACCTGGAATGGCAGCTCAACCTTGCCGGCCTGAGCGACACCGACCGCGCCATCGGAACCGCCCTGATCGACGGAATCGACGAGGACGGCATGCTCTCGGTAAGTATCGAGGACATCGTCGAGAGCTTCGGCGACGAGGACATCGGCGCCGAGGAGGTCATCGCGGTCCTGCGTATGATCCAGAGTTTCGACCCTCCGGGCGTCGGCGCGCGCGATCTCCAGGAATGCCTGATCCTGCAGCTGGGCCGGCTCCCCGAGCACACCCCGCATCTGGATACAGCCATCCAGGTGGTGCGCGACCACTTAGCGGCCCTCGGCAACCGGGACTACACTCAGATCATGCAGCGCATGAAAATCCGGGAACCGGAACTGCGCGAGATCATGGAAACGATCCGCAGTCTCTCCCCCCGCCCCGGGTCCCAGGTCAGTTCAACCCACGCCGACTACGTCATTCCCGATGTCATCGTGCGCAAGAGGAACGGACGCTGGCAGGTCGAGCTCAACCCCGAGACTGCGCCGCGGCTGCGCATCAACAGTCACTACGAGGGCATGGTCCGGCGTGCCGACACCAGCGCCGACAACGTCTACATGCGCAACCAGTTGCAGGAGGCGCGCTGGTTCCTGAAGAGCCTGCAGAGCCGCAACGAGACCCTGATCAAGGTCGCCAGCCGCATCGTCGAACACCAGCGCGGGTTCCTCGAGTACGGCGAGGAGGCCATGAAGCCACTGGTGCTGCACGACATTGCCGAGGCCGTGGAGATGCATGAATCGACCATCTCGCGGGTGACCACCCAGAAATACATGCATACGCCGCGAGGCATCTACGAACTGAAGTATTTTTTCTCCAGCCACGTCGGGACGACGGGTGGCGGGGAATGTTCATCCACCGCGATCCGCGCGATAATTCGTAAGATCGTCAAGGCGGAAAACCCGGGGAAGCCCCTGAGCGACAGCAAGATCGCCGACCTGCTCGCAGAACAGGGCATCAAGGTCGCCAGGCGCACCATCGCCAAGTACCGGGAGTCACTGTCCATACCGCCGTCCAACGAGCGCAAGCAACTGGTTTGAGACTTTGTTTGAGGTTTTAAAGAACCCGGCGCCGCATCTTGTATTCGCGGCACCAGGCCCCATCTCTCCAAGTGGAGGTAGCTTACATGCAGATCAACATCAGTGGTCACCATCTTGAACTTACCCCACCCATCCGTGATTACGTGAACGAGAAACTGGACCGGCTCACCCGTCACTACGACCAGATCACCAACATCCAGGTGATCCTCAATGTCGAGAAAGTGCGGCAGATTGCCGAGGCCACCATCAGCATCCGCGGCGGCGAGGTCTTCGCCAATGCCGAGAGCGAGGACCTCTACGCGGCCATCGACATGCTCACTGACAAGCTCGACCGGCAACTGATCAAGTACAAGGAAAAGAACGTGGACCGCCAGCACGGCGTCCACGCGCGGTGAACACGCCGGCCACGGCAGCAACCATGCAGCTCGCAGACATCCTGAGGCCGTCCCTTGCCTTCGCAGGCGTCGAGGGCGGCTCCAAGAAGCGTGTCCTGGAGCGGGCATCAACCGAAATCCACCGCCATTTTCCGGATATCCCGGAGGACCAGGTTTACGACGGCCTGATTGCCCGCGAGCGGCTCGGCAGCACCGGAGTGGGCGACGGCGTGGCGATTCCCCACTGCCGCATCGAGGCCTGCGAGACGGCCATCGGCGCCCTGATGCAACTGTCCGACGGGGTCGATTTCGGCGCCCCGGACGGCAAGCCGGTACGCCTGGTTTTTGTCCTGCTGGTTCCGGCCGAGGCCACCGACGAGCACCTGCAGATCCTCGGCCTCTTGGCGCGCGCGTTCAGCCAAGCGGATTATCGCGCCACCCTGCTTGACGCCGGTGACGCGGAGAGTCTCTACAATCTGGCCATCCGGGTACCCGAGGAACCAGGGCCGGCCGGGGTTTCAGTCTGAAACGACGCGTGGAGGCCGCGGCCCTATGAAACTGGTGATCATCAGTGGACGCTCGGGAGCCGGCAAGGGCACTGCCCTGGACATCCTCGAGGACCTCGGTTTTTTCTGTATCGACAACCTGCCCGTCGCCCTGATCCCGGACCTCGTGTCCAGGGCGTTCAGCGACGGCGGCACGGACACCGACCTGGTCGCGGTCAGCGTGGATGCGCGCAACTTCCCCGAACACCTCGAACAGTTCCCCGAGATTCTCACCGGGCTGTCCGACCGGCAGATCGATTGCGAGATCATTTACCTGGACGCGGACGATCGCACCCTGCTCAAGCGCTTCAGCGAGACCCGGCGGCGCCACCCGCTGAGTCGCGAGGGGCTCTCCCTGGCGGAGGCGCTGGAACGCGAGCGGGAGGTACTCGAGCCCATCGCGGTGCTCGCGGATCTCAACATCAACACCACCGACCTGACCCTGCACCAGTTGCGCGACGTGGTACGCACCCGGGTGGCCCACAGCGGCCACACCATGTCCCTGCTGTTCGAGTCCTTCGGATTCAAGAACGGCGTGCCCAGCGATGCGGACCTGGTTTTCGACGTGCGCTGCCTGCCCAATCCGCACTGGGACCCGCAACTCCGCGACCACACCGGCACGGAACAGCCGGTCATCGATTTCCTCGCGGCCAAGCCCCAGGTCAACGACATGTTCCAGGACATCGTCACCTTCCTCGACAAGTGGCTGCCGCATTTCCAGGACAACAACCGGAGCTACCTCACGGTCGCCATCGGCTGTACCGGCGGCAAGCACCGCTCGGTGTATCTCTCGGAGCGCCTGGCGCGTTATTATTCCGGCCAACAGTCCACGGTGCAGGTCCGCCACAGGGAACTTTCCTGATCCCAACGTCATGATCGAATCGCGACTCCAGATCATCAACAAGCTCGGCTTGCACGCGCGTGCGGCCGCGAAGTTCGTGTCCACCGCGTCCGGGTTCGATTGCGACGTGCGGGTTGGCCGCAATGGCCAGATGGTGGATGGCAAAAGCATCATGGCGGTAATGATGCTCGCGGCGAACCAGGGCACCGAACTCGAAATCCGCCTTGAGGGCGCAGAGGAGGAAGCCGCCCTGGAAGCCATCTGCGCCCTGGTCGAGGACCGCTTCGGCGAAGGCGAGTAACACGCCGGAGCGTTACAGGCCGACTGCGACGCTGCAGACCCGGGTGACCGGGTGAAAATCCCCTGCGCTACACTTAACGGCTGAACAATTCCGCTTTTGCGACGCGTCACGCGGCGCAGGAATCCGCACCAAGGGACTGGACCAAATGTCGGGCGACACCGAACAGGGCGACACCCAGATCCAGCTCCAGGTCCTCAACGAGGCACTGGAAAGCGGCACCTTTGCCCAGGTGCGCCGCATGCTGAACGGCCTGCCCGCGGCCGACGTCGCCCACCTGCTGGAATCCACGCCGCCCCGGGAACGGAGCATCCTCTGGAAACTCATCGATCCCGAGGAGCAAGGCGAGGTTCTCCAGGATCTCGGCGACGACGTCCGTGCGCACTTCCTCAACCGCATGGATACCGAGGAACTGCTCGCCGCGACCGAGGGCTTCGACACCGACGACCTGGCCGACGTCCTGCAACAGTTGCCGGACACGGTGATCCGCGAAGTCCTCGATTCGATGGACACCCAGGACCGCCTGCGCCTGGAAACCGTTCTCTCCTTCCCGGAAGATACCGCCGGCGGGCTGATGAACACGGACACCATCACGGTGCGCCCCGACATCACCCTAGACGTCCTGTTCCGCTACCTGCGCCGGCACCACGAAATACCGGAGATGACCGACAGCCTGCTGGTGGTGAACCGCCGCGACGAGTTCATCGGCCTGGTCCCGCTGACGCGCCTGCTGATCAGCGACCCTTCGAACTCCGTGCGCGAGATCATGGTGACCGACGCGATCACCATCGACGCGATGATGCCCGACACCGAGGTGGCCCAACTGTTCGAACGTCACGACCTGGTTTCCGCACCGGTAGTGGACGAGAGCGGTCGCCTGCTGGGCCGCATCACCATCGATGACGTGGTCGACGTCATCATCGAGGATGCCGACCACTCCCTGATGAGCATGGCCGGCCTCGACGAGGAGGACGACATCTTCGCGCCGGTGGTGACCACCACCCGGCGTCGCGCCCTGTGGCTGGGCATCAACCTGTTCACGGCGGTCATCGCCTCGACGGTCATCGGCCTGTTTCAGGGCACCATCGACAAGGTGGTTGCCCTCGCGGTGCTGATGCCCATCGTGGCGAGCATGGGCGGGATCGCCGGAAGCCAGACCCTGACCCTGGTCATCCGTGGCATGGCCCTAGGCCACGTCGGCGCCAGCAACGCCCGCTGGCTCCTGTCCCGGGAGGTCATCGTGGGCATGCTGAACGGGATGCTCTGGGCCCTGGTGGTCGCCGGGGTCGCGGTCGCCTGGTTCGGCGACCCGATCATCGGGATGGTGATCGCCGCCGCGATGCTCATCAACCTGGTGGTCGCGGCAGCAGCCGGTGCGCTCCTTCCCATCATCCTGAAAACCATGAATATCGACGCCGCACTGGCGGGCGGGGTGGTCCTGACCACCATCACCGACGTGGTCGGCTTCATGGCATTCCTGGGCCTGGCCACGGTGTTCTACGGCTAAATCGTCCATTTATCGTACAGTTCCGGCCAGCCGCCACAATTCGCCATAATTTGCCTTCGAATCAGCAGAATTGAGCCACCCGCGCGCCGTAATGGCCGACTAAAGTTAAATCATCTGGTGAAGCAAGGGATGATCGACCGGATGGAACGGGTAGATTTACCGTACAAGCTGGCAGACCTGACAATGGGCAGCACCGCACTCCTGCTGTTCCTGATGAACCTGCCAGTCTGATTCTCCTCAGAGCAGTGCGCATTGCCCGAAACCGCTCCGCGGTTTCGGGCTTCTTTTATCCAGGATTCGATTCTTGATGTCCTGACCGGGCCCGGAAGTTGGACCATCGGTCCTGCCCGCCCGCTACGCGGCCACCCTTCGCTCAGTTGCCCGCGAGGGTCATGCCCTCGATCAACAGTGATCCGCAATGGATGTTGCCGCGGTGATCGACATCGGAACCCACTGCGACCAACCCCGCAAACATGTCCCGCAGGTTGGAGGCGATGGTGATCTCCTCGACCGGGTAGGCGATTTCCCCGTTTTCCACCCAGAAGCCCGAACAACCCCGGGAATAGTCCCCGGTCACCACGTTGATTCCGAAACCCATCAACTCGGTGACCAGCAGGCCGTCGCCCATTTTTCGCAGCAGCCCGTCACGGTCGAGATCACCAGGTTCGACATAGACGTTCCGTGCACCGCCCGCGTTGCCGGTGGTCTGGGTCCCCAGCTTGCGTGCCGAGTAGGAACTCAGCAGGTAGCTTTCAAGCACGCCGTCCGCGACAAAGGACTTCGCGCGCGTGGCCACGCCCTCGTCGTCGAACGCAGCGCTGTTGAGACCACGCACCTGGCGAGGGTCCTCCCGGATCTGCATAAAATCGGGGAACACCGGCTTGCCCAGCTGGTCCAGCAGGAACGAGGACTTGCGGTACAGGTTGCCGCCACTGATGGCGCTGAAGAAATGGGAGATCAGGCCGCCGGCGACCTCCGCCGCGTACAACACCGGGAACCGCCCGGTCCCGGTCTGCCTGCCGCCCAGCCGTGAAACCGCGCGCAGCGCCGCCCGGCGGCCGACGTCCTCGGGCTTTTCCAGGGTGCCGGCATCGCGAGCCACCGCGTACCAGTAGTCGCGCTGCATGGAATCGGACTCGCCTGCGATCACGGCGCAACTCAGCGAGTGCCGCGAATAGGGGTAGGAACCGAGAAACCCGTGGCTGTTGCCGTACACACGCACGCCCGAGTGGGTACTCACGGTGGCGCCCTCGGAATTGGAAACACGTTCATCACTCTCCCGCGCAGCGTCCTCGCAGCGCCGCGCGATGGCAATGGCCTCATCGGCGTCCAATCCCCAGGGATGGTGGAGTTCAAGGTCAGGCAGGTCGCGGGCCATGAGATCCGGGTCGGCGAGCCCGGCACAGGTATCCTCGGAGGTGAACTGGGCGATATCGCAGGCCGCCTGGACGGTCGCCTTCACCGACTCCGGGCTACTGTCCGAGGTGGTGGCACTGCCCTTGCGCTGCCCGAAATAAACGGTGATGCCGAAACCGCGATCGCGGTTGTACTCAACCGTTTCCACCTCGCCCATGCGCACGGTGACCGCCAGGCCGGCATCGTTGCTGACGCCCACCTCGGCGGCATCCGCGCCACGCCCGCGAGCCTGGCCGAGGATGTCCTCGACCAGGCTCCGCAATTCCGCTTCCTGCTGGGCCGGATCCATAATCGCTCCGCTCGTCTGAAATTGTCTGCCAGGAATGTGTGGGGCCGGGTTCAGGCTGTGCCCGTTCCGCCCACGGTGATCTCGTCGATGCGCAAGGTGGGTTGGCCAACGCCGACCGGAACCGACTGGCCTTCCTTGCCACAGGTGCCGACGCCGGTGTCCAGTTCCAGGTCGTTGCCGATCATGGAAACGCGGGTCAGCACGTCCGGCCCGTTGCCGATCAGGGTTGCACCCTTCACCGGTGCGGTCACCTTTCCGTCCTCGATCAGGTAAGCCTCGCTGGCCGTGAACACGAACTTTCCGGAGGTGATGTCGACCTGTCCGCCACCGAAATTGACCGCGTACAGGCCGCGTTTCACCGAGGCCAGGATTTCCGCCGGATCACGGTCGCCGGCCAGCATGTAGGTATTGGTCATGCGCGGCATGGGAATGTGCGAATACGATTCACGCCGCCCGTTACCGGTGGGCGTGTTACCGGTCAGCCTCGCGTTGAGCTTGTCCTGCATGTAGCCGCGCAGGATGCCATCCTCGATGAGCACGGTGCACTGGCTCGGCGTACCCTCGTCATCCACGTTCAGGGAACCGCGCCGGTTGGCCAGGGTGCCGTCATCGACCACCGTGCATCCGGGACAGGCGACCCGCTCGCCGATCCTGCCTGCAAAGGCTGACGTGCCCTTGCGGTTGAAATCGCCCTCCAGCCCGTGACCGATCGCTTCGTGGAGCAGGATGCCCGGCCAGCCCGGTCCGAGGACCACCGGCATGGTGCCCGCCGGCGCGTCGATTCCATCGAGGTTGAGCAGGGCCTGGCGCACCGCGTCATCGGCAAACTCCAGGGCACGGTCGCCTTCGAGAAAGCTGCGGTAGTCCACCCGGCCACCGCCCCCCGCGGTGCCGCGCTCGCGACGCCCGCCCTGCTCCGCCAGTACGCTGACGTTGAGACGCACCAGCGGCCGCACGTCGGCAGCCAGCGTGCCGTCATTGGCGGCGACCAGTATCGTTTCGTAAATTGCCGCCAGGGACACGTTCACCTGCACGATACGCGGATCACGGGCGCGACAATGGGCGTCGATGCGCTGCAACAGCGCCACCTTGTCCTCCCGCGCCAGGCTGTCGAGCGGATTCACCGCCCGGTACAGGTCCGGCACGCTGGGCCGCCGCCAGCTCTGCACCTGTCCGCTGGCGCCACCGCGCGCAATACTGCGCGCGGCATCCGCGGCCTCGGACAACGCCGGCAGTAGAAGCTCGTCGGAATAGGCGAAACCGGTCTTCTCGCCGCTGTTGGCGCGCACGCCGACGCCCTTGTCGAGATCGAAACTGGCATCCTTGATGATGCCGTCCTCGAGTACCCAGGACTCGTGGTGCACACACTGGAAATACAGGTCGGCGTAATCGATGCTCGGCCCCAGCATCCCGTCCAGAACGCTGGCGATCTTCTGTTCCGTCAGCCCGGCCGGACCGAGAATCTGTTGTTCGACCGTGTTCAGCAGGTTTTCCATGAGTGCCTTTCGGGTTGGTTCAGAGGGACGCGTGAACGAGAGCAAACTCGCCATCCCGGAACGTCTACTTTATCGCGTTTGCCGGTACGGCAACAGGACGGGCGAGGCGCAATCCCGGCTCAGGGGTCGCCGATCGGGAATCGCGAATGCCTGAGTACCGGCATCCGTTCGCGAAGGACCGCGACTCGTCCGGGGTCGATCTCGGCACTGATCACCGCCTCGCCGGTGCCGGCCGCGGCGACCACGCCCCCCCACGGATCGACGATCATGCTGTGACCCCAGGTTGTCCGTGTCGGGCCGTGACGTCCGCCCTGCCCGGCACCGATCACCCAGGCCAGGTTCTCGACCGCCCGCGCGCGCAGGAGAACCTCCCAGTGCGCGGCGCCGGTCACCTCGGTGAACGCGGCAGGGACCGTGAACGCCATCGCCCCGGACTGGGCGAGACGCCGGTACAGTTCGGGGAAACGCAGGTCATAGCACACGCTGAGCCCGATACCGCCCGCCGGACCCGGGGCGACCACCACCTGGTCTCCGGGCGCAAAGGTTTCCGACTCCGCATAGCGCCCGTGGCTGTCCTCCACTTCGACATCAAAAAGATGAATCTTGTCGTAACGGGCCACCTCGCGCCCCTGTGGATCCACCATGAAACAGGCCGCCGAAACCCGCCCGTCCCCGGCGGCCACCGGTAGCGTGCCACCAACGATCCACATGCCGTGGTCGCGCGCACTGTCGGCAAGAAACCGGCGCAGGGGCCCGTCCGGCGTGATTTCCGCCGCGCCCGCCCCGGCCATGGCGGCATTGGCGAACACCGCGAAATTCTCCGGCAGCACGGCCAGTTCAGCCCCCTGTGTCGCGGCCTCCGCGAGCAGGTCGCGGGCAACCGCCAGGTTCGCGCTGACATCGGTGCCGCTGACCATCTGTATCGCGGCCACCTGCAGGCTTGCGTTGGACATACCCGGTTCCTAATCCTTGTCGGAGAACATCTTGATGAGCTTCACCTCGGGATCGTTCCACGAGCCACGCACCCGGTAGCGGGCGCTGGCGAGACGCTCCAGCTTGTCGCCCAGCAGTTTCTCGGTGAGGTAGATCGCACCCGCCAGCGCGGGAGCGCCGGCCAGCAAGGCCGCGAAAGGCAGGCTCGCGGTCACCGGCAGGGTCACCACGAGTTCCTGGTCGAGGGTCTCCCGGAGCAGGTCGATCCGACCGCTCAGGTAAAACTTGGTCGACGGGCCCTCGATATCGAGGGTGCCCATGGATGTCAGGATCCCGTTCTTGAGTGAGAAACGCCCCTTGATCTGGTCATAGGTCAGGCCCTTCTTGAACAGGTCCGAGAAGTCGAGGCGCAGGCGACGGCTGATGGTGTCCACGTTGAGAATGCCGAACACCCGCAACGCCGATGCCCTCGAGTCCACCTCGATGAAGCGTCCCTTATCGATCTTCGCCGCCACCTGCCCGGAGATTTCCGGCAGGTGCAGACCGGCGGGACTCGCCGGCCACTTGAGGTTGGCGCTGGCCCAGGCTTCCCTGCTGTCCAGGGTGGGCGTGAAATTCCAGGCCTCGAGCACCCTGGCGACATCTCCCGCGGTCGCGATCAGTTGCAGGTGGGTGTGATGTGCATCGCCGTCACGCAGCCACTCGAGGCTTCCGGAGCCGTAATCCGTGTTCCTGAAATGACCGCTGACATCACGGAACCGGACCCCGTTCTCCACCGACTCCGTCGCGAACTGCCAACGCCCCAGGTCAAGGTCGCCGTAGCGGATCTCGTCCATGCGCACGTTCATCGGCGGCAGCAGCGCAGGGTTCACGTCGCCCAGCGGATCACCCGACCCGGCGCCCTCCATCTTGACCTCGTGGAGGCGCAGGTAATGCACGTGAATGTCGTATGGCTGCGCCTCGTCGTGGGGAAACTTCGCCTCGGCATGGATGACCTCATTGCGCAGGTCCACGTTCCAGCTTTCCGCCCGCCGCTGCATGATGGCGCGGGATTCAAGGACCTCGCGCTCGAACAGCAGCAGGCGCTCGAACTCCAGGTTCACCGAGTGCACCAGGCCGGACATGCTGCCGCCCGCGGCCGCGCCGGACATGACCCGGTCCAGCTCGGGGATGAATTCGCTCCAGTCGTTGAAGTCCAGGAAACTCACCTGGCCCTCAATGCGCAGGCCGGTCGCCGGCAACTCGCGAATGGCATCGCCGCCGAAGCGGAGCACGCCGCGCTGGATGACGCCGTTCTCCTGCACCAGCCGGCCGCGCAGAATCGCGCCGAGTTCGAAGCGTATGCGGTCTTCCTTTTCGCCGAGACGGATCCTGTAACGCAGGGGAATGCGTACCGAGGCCTGCTTCAGCAGCGGATACGGCATGTCGATCTCGAGTCCGCCGAGGTGGGAGTCGACGATCAGTTCCGCGTCGCGGTCGCGACCGAAGATCCGCAACCGCGCCTGGTAGGGGAACTGACCGCGCATGAACGAGAACAACTGGATGCCGGTGAATTCACGCAGCACCTCCGGTGTCGCACGGCTGTCCAGGTAGACCCGGATCTCGCCCCCGGTGCGTTCGTTCTCCACGGTCTTCAGGCGTATCTTGGCCTCGTCACCCAGGAACCTTGCCCGCATATCGTCGATCGCGAGGCCCTTGGCGTCGGTGTAAAGAATCTCGCCCGCAACCTTTTTGAACTCAAGGTCCGCATCGGCCTGGGGAATGGTCAGGCTACCGTTGCGGATTCTCGCGGTGAGATCAACGCCGGGCGTGCCCGGACCCAACGGCACGCGCAGCCTGAATTTCGCAGACACCTGGCCACCCGCCTTCCAGGTGTCCATGGCCTCCGGCGTGTGGGCGCGCAACGGCGTATTGCGCAGCAACCGGATACCCCCGGCGAGCGTGGTCTTCGCGCTGCCATCCACGTAGAGTCGTGTGCCCGCATGCCGCCCCGAAAGAGGCAGGCGCACGGACAGCGCGTCGAGTTGTGCATCCAGCAGGCTGCCCCGGGAGACGTCGACCAGGATCTCGTCCGCGCGCCCCACGATCCACGCGTCCACGTCCTTCGCGACCGGCCAGTCCGGGGCAAACTGCACCTCGGCACCGAGCACGTCAAAATTCAGGATGGATGAAAACTCGCTGCGATCCCCGGCCTTCAGGCTACCGTGGTAAATGTATGCCCCACGTGCCTCCCGCGCCGACTTCGGCGCATTATCCAGCCATTCGACCGCACCCTCGCCCATGACATGGGCCGGGAGGAAGCGGCCGGTGACCGTGGCATCCGCATTGAGCACGCCGATCCGCAGCGACATGCCCGGCGCCGCCTCTTCGGTCAGCGGCAGGCTCAGTCCGAACTGCGCACGCAGCGTGGCCTGGGGCATACTCACGTCGAGTATCGAACTGCGCACCCTGACCTCGCCCTCTCCCAGCCGCCAGCCGACCCTGCCGCGGGCGATATCCAGCTTCCAGCTGTCACGGAACATCCGCGGAAAAGCGAGTTCCGCCACCGTGGTGTCGAGGTCCACGTGTCCCGAGCGCTCATCGGACTCGACATATCCCTGGATGCCCGACAGTGCCGGCGCGTTGCCCCAGCTTTCGACCGCGACATCGACAAGGTTGGCGCGCAGGCGGAAACGCGGCCTCACCTCGGGATCCAGGCGGTAGTCCACCTGGATATTCGTCAGGTCTCCACGCGGAGAAAGGTCGGCAAGAATTCCGGACAGGCGCTCGGGCAATGCGCCGGTGCCACGCAGGAAGCGGACGAAGGGCCCGACGGCGAGCCGGTCCGCAACGAAATCGAACTGGCGATCATCCGGGTCACGGGCCAGGCGCAGCTTGCCGACATGAGAGCGGTGTTCACCCCAGGAGAACTCGATGTCATCCAGTTCCAGTGACCAGCTTTCCGCGGATTCTCCGCGCCATACGAAGCTGGCACCCGCGTTCTCAATCGGAATTTTGAGGCGCCCGCCACCGGCGACCCAGGTGGAGTCAGGAATCGAAAGCGTCCCCACCATGAAGTCGAGCATGCCGTCGCGCCAGTATGCCCAGGCCTCGCCGCTGGCCCGCATGGAGCCGATCTGCAGGATGTCGAGCCCCTGCACGGAGAAACCATCCTCGATGCGCCCCTCGGTGAGCGAAAGGTAAATGTCCGCGAAAAAGTTTTCCGGGTCGAAGGGACTGCCGCGCGCTTCCGCAGCCACCTGGAAACTGGCATTGCGCTTCTCGCTGGTCACCTGCAGCGACCCCTCGAAACGATGCAGCTGGCCCGCATTGGCGATCGAGAGCAGGATGTTCGAAACCTTGTAGGGCAGCCCCTCCTCGGGGTGTATTCCCACCTCCGACCCGGAGATGCTGCCGCGTTGCTGGGCCAGCACCCAGTTGACCAGCAGTTCGAGGTCCGCGACGCCTTCGCCCGGTGTCAGGCCGCGCAGGTGCCAGGCCTTGCCGGTCTGTACCAGTTCGAAACGGACCCCGTCGAGCATGACGTCGCGGAACACGAACTGTCGCTCGACGATGCTTTGCAGGGTATCGAAATGCAGCGCCACCCGGTCGATCTCGATCAGGGGCTGCATGCTCTCCATGAAATCCGGCAGGATGCGCAGATTCTGGATGATCACGGCGGGCTCGAAACCCGTCCACGAGCCCTCGAGTTCACCGATCCGTACCGGCATCCCGAGTTGCCCGGTGATGTTGGCCTCGATTTGCGTGCGGTACTGTGACAGGGCGGGCATGAACTGCCGCCCCAGCGCCACGTACAGCGCGAACAGGATGACCAGCAGCGCACCGGTCATCCACAACTGGTTGAGGGCGCCACGAATCAGGGATCGTGTCATGGTCCGCTTTCGACCTCCGGGCAACGAAGCGGTCGGCCGGTGTCACCGTCCGCAAACCTCGACACCGCGCTCCTGTAAAGCTTAGAACAGCCGCGACGCATCCTGTTGCACAAGGACGCTCCCGGCCATAAAGGGGTCAGAGCAGGACCACGTCGAACTGCTCCTGGCTGTACATTGCCTCGACCTGGATGCGCACGGACTTGCCGATGAAAACCTCGAGGTCGGCCAGGTTGGCGGACTCCTCGTCCAGCAACCGGTCCACGACGGACTGCGCAGCAAGCACCAGGTAGGTGTCGGTGCCATAGGCGCGCGCCTCGCGAAGAATGTCCCGAAAAATCTCGTAACACACCGTTTCCGCAGTCTTCACCTCGCCCCGCCCATGACAGACCGCGCACGGTTCGCAGAGCACCTGGCCGAGGCTCTCGCGGGTCCGCTTGCGGGTCATCTCCACCAGACCGAGGTCGGAGACACAGGTCACGTTGGTCTTCGCATGGTCCTTTTCGAGGGCCTTTTCCAGGGTGCGCAGAACCTGGCGCTGGTGCTCAGGGTCTTCCATGTCGATGAAATCGATGATGATGATGCCACCGAGATTGCGCAGGCGCAGCTGGCGGGCCAGGGTGGTCGCGGCCTCGAGATTGGTCTTGAAGATGGTTTCCTCGAGATTGCGGCGACCGACGAAGGCGCCGGTGTTGACGTCAATGGTGGTCATCGCCTCGGTCTGGTCGATGATGATGTAACCGCCCGACTTCAACTGCACCTTGCGCTCCAGGGCGCGCTGGATCTCGTCCTCCACCCCGTACAGGTCGAATATCGGTCGCTCGCCGGGATAGTACTCGAGGCGTCCGGCAACCTCCGGCACGAATTCCTGCACGAACTCCTGGATCTGCTGAAATTTCTCGCGCGAGTCGATGCGGATCTTTTCCACCTCCGGCCCCACGAGGTCGCGCATGGCGCGCTTGTAGAGAGGCAGCTCGGTATAGATGATGTCCGGCGCCTCCGCATCGCGGATCCGTACCTGGAGGGACTGCCATAGACGGTGCAGGTAGCGGACGTCGTCCGCGATGCCCGGTGCGGCCACGCCCTCGGCGGCGGTTCGGACGATGAATCCTCCCTCGATTTCCGGGCTCTCGTTGCGCGCCTCCTCGACGATGGCGCGCAGGCGTTCGCGTTCCGCCTCGTCCTCGATGCGCTGGGAGATGCCGATATGACTGTTGTCCGGCATGTAAACCAGGTAACGGCTTGGAATCGAAATGTGCGTGGTCAGGCGCGCGCCCTTGGTGCCGATGGGATCCTTCGTCGCCTGCACGACCAGTGCCTGGCCCTCCGACAGCAGGTCACTGATCACGGGTCCGTTACCGTTGCGCACTTCGTCGCCACCGGCCGGACCGGAACTCACGTCAGCGGCGTGGATGAACGCGGCGCGCTCGAGCCCGGCCTCGATGAACGCAGCCTGCATGCCCGGCAACACCCGGGCCACCTTGCCCTTGTAGATGTTGCCGACGATGCCGCGCCGCCCGGCCCGCTCGATGAAAACCTCCTGCAGAACACCGTTTTCGATCACGGCGATCCGGGTCTCCATGGGCGTGACGTTGATCAGTACTTCTTCGCTCATCCGCTCTCTGCCAATCCACTCTTCGCGCCCAAAGCCACACTTCCGGCTCAGGGTATGCGGACGCCATGCCCGGCGAGAAGTTCCCCGGTTTCAAGAAGGGGCAGGCCCACCACCCCCGAGTAACTGCCCTCGATGCGCTCCACGAACAGCGCTCCAATCCCCTGGATGGCATATCCGCCGGCCTTGTCCACGGGCTCCCCGGTCTGCCAGTAACGGTGTATCTCGGACCGGGACAGGTCCCGGAACCAGACCCGGGTCACGTTGACGCGGGTTTCCACGTCCTCGCCCACGGCCACCGCGACCGCGCTCATCACCTCGTGCCAGCTCCCGGAAAGCGCTTCCAGGAACTCCGTGCATTCGTCCTCGTCAGCCGGCTTGCCGAGCAGGCGCCCGCCCATGCAGACCACGGTGTCGGCGCCCAGCACCGGTACCTCAGGGAGGCCCCGCTCACGGCTCAGCCTCCAGCCCGCGACGGCCTTTGCAGCCGCAAGCCGTTCCGCGTAATCGCCCGCCAGTTCCCGCGCGCCGGGTTCCTCAGGAATGCGCGGCGCCACCACCTCGAAGCGGAGGCCGATCTGGCTCAACAACTCCCTGCGCCGCGGAGACTCCGACGCCAGCACGACCTGGATACCCGGATTCTGCATCAGGCGCCTTCAGCCAGCCGCACGAAATCGGAGACGAACAGTGTGGAGAACAAAATAGACCGCCGGCCACAAAAACGCACTGGTCGCGGCGGGAATGAGGAAGTGCATGGTACGCGGGGCCGGGCCGGTCAGGCGGTCGATCCAGTGCAACAACAGTAGGTCGAGCCCGATCAGGATAAATATGATGAAGGCCTGTTGCAGGGCCGGGAACATGCGCAGGCGCTGGTAGAGCCGGTGGGCCAGGAATACCAGGAGGGCCATGGCCAGGGCATTCTTGCCGAGCAGGGATCCGAGCAACACATCCATCAGCAGGCCGGTGGACCAGGCCACTCCCACCCCGACGCGATCCGGCAGGGCCACCGCCCAGTACACCAGCACCAGGGCGATCCACTCCGGCCGCCCGGCCTCCAGCAACTGCGGCAGGGGCAGCGAATAGAGCATGATGGCGAACAGGAAACTCGCCACCATGAGCAGTCCGTCACCGGGTCTCGCTTCCACCGTCGCCTCCCGAAACTTCAGCCGGCGGGACCGGCGCATGATCGGCACCCGGCCGACCCGCGGCAACCTGCGGCCTTTCCTCTGTGAACACCAGCAGGACGTAGCGACTGCGATCGAGTTCCGCGCTCGTGGTCGCCTCCACCCGCGCGAACGGGCGTCCGGGGTCATGCTTGATGGAGTGTACCACGGCGACCGGGTAGCCCGGCGGGAAACGCAGGCCCATTCCGGAACTGAACAGGGTATCGCCGACCTTGATGTCGGCGGTGTCCGGAACGTGGACGAGTTCCAGGCGCTGGGTACGACTGGTCCCCACCGCGACCGCACGGAGACCGTTGCGCCCGACCTGCACCGGGATCGCGTGGCTGGCGTCGGTGACCAGCAGCACCCGGCTCATGTAGGGATCGATCTGTACCACCTGGCCCATCAGGCCCTTGGCATCGAGCACGGGCTGGCCCATGAACACGCCGTGCGCTGCGCCACGATTGATGATCACGCGGTGGGTGAAGGGATCAGGATCGACCGCGACCACCTCGGCGATCAGCACCGTCTCGTCGAGGGCGGCGGACGCATTGAGCAGTTCCCGCAGACGGATGTTCTCGGCCTCCAGGGAGACCAACTTCTGCACCTTGCCTTCCAGCACCAGCACGCGGGAGTTGAGGCGCGCGTTCTCCTCGGTCAGTTCACCGCGAGTGGAAAACACGTCGTCGAACCAGCGCACGGTGCGCACCGGCGCATTGGCCACCAGGTGAAACGGCATCACCGCCACGGCGAGCGCCGATCGCACCAGCGCCATCTGCGGCACCCGGGCATCGGCGAACATCAGTCCTGCCGACACGATGGCGAGCAGGAAGAACCTGCGGAACTCGTAGGAGTCCTGTTTGAACAGGGTTTTGATTGGAACCGCTCCCAAACCGGTTTGACGCACATTGTAATGGGAGGCGGAAGCGTTGGCACCGTCCGCTGGCACGCTGCAGCACCGCAACCTCGGAACCCGGGCCGGTAGGCACGGGCCCTGTCCGCCGGGGGTTCAGTGACACGGGTGCGCCGGCAGCACGCGGACGCCTGTCCGGGCCGGAGAACCTGGGACGCGGGCTAGTCGGTGGAGAGCAGGTCGAACGTGTGGCGGTCCATCATCTCCAGGGCCTTGCCTCCACCCCGCGCAACGCAGGTCATGGGGTCGTCGGCCACGATGACAGGCAGGCCGGTCTCCGCGCTCAACAGCTTGTCCAGGTCACGCAGCAACGCACCACCACCGGTCAGCACGATACCGCGCTCAGCGATATCGGATGCCAGTTCCGGTGGAGATTGCTCGAGGGCGCTCTTGACGGCGTCGACGATGGCCGACAACGCATCCTGCAGTGCGTCGAGAATCTCGTTGCTGTTCAGGGTGAAACTGCGCGGCACGCCCTCGGCGACATTGCGACCGCGGACATCGATCTCGCGTACCTGGTTGTTGGGCACCGCCGTGGCGATTTCCTGCTTGATGCGTTCCGCCGTGGCTTCGCCGATGAGGCTGCCGTGCTTGCGGCGCACATACTGCACGATGGCCTCGTCGAACTTGTCGCCACCGACGCGGACGGACTCCGAGTAGACGATCCCGTTGAGGGAGATCAGCGCGATCTCGGTGGTCCCGCCGCCGATATCCACGACCATCGAACCGTTGGCCTCCTCCACCGGCAGCCCGGCGCCGATCGCCGCGGCCATCGGCTCATCGATGAGGAACACGTTGCGCGCGCCCGCGCCGAGTGCCGATTCCTTGATCGCGCGACGCTCCACCTCGGTGGATTTGCAGGGCACGCAGACCAGGACGCGGGGGCTGGGGGTGATGAAACTGTGCTCGTGCACCCGGTTGATGAAGTGCTGGAGCATCTTCTCGGTGACCTGGAAGTCAGCGATGACGCCGTCCTTCAGCGGGCGGATGGCGGTGATGTTCCCCGGCGTCCTGCCCAGCATGCGCTTGGCGTCGGCGCCCACCGCAACCACGCTCTTCTGGTTCATGTGGGTGCGGATCGCGACCACCGACGGCTCGTTGAGCACGATGCCGCGGTCACGGACGTAAATCAGCGTATTGGCCGTGCCCAGGTCGATGGACAGGTCACTGGAAAAAATTCCCCTGAGTTTCTTGAGCATTCCGGTCGGAAACCTTCAACAGAAGAGAGGTGGCAAATTTGGAAGAACGCAACTCTATCAACGGCCGGGATTTTGAGCAAGGCGCAAATATGGTAAGTTCTGCGCCCATCCCGACCCCCTGCCGAGTTCAGCCGCCATGTCCCTCAGTCGAGAACAAGTCGGAAAGATCGCCCACCTGGCACGCCTCGGCGTCGAAGAAAGCGACTTTCCTAAATACGCAGAAGAATTGTCACGCATCCTGGGGCTGGTCGAGCAGATGCAGGAAGCCGATACCGCGGGCATCGAACCCATGGCACACCCCCTGAACGCCGTGCAGCGCCTGCGCGCCGACGAGGTGACCGAGAACGACCAGCGCGACCGTTTCCAGCGTATCGCCCCGGCCACCGAGGACGGGCTGTACCTCGTGCCACAGGTCATCGAGTAAGCGGGCGCCCGCAGCGCCGGACCGACCCCGTCCCAGACCCCGGATCCCGACCCCATGCATCAGATGTCCATTGCCGAACTTGCGGAAGGCCTCGCCAGCGGGCGCTTCTCCAGCGTCGAACTCACCGAGAGTTTCCTGGAACGTATCCGCAACCACGACGCAGCGCTGAACAGCTTCATCACGGTGACCGCCGACGCGGCCCTGCAGGAGGCACGCGCGGCAGACGCCCTGCGCGCCGCGGGCAGGGGCGGCTTCCTCACCGGCATCCCGATCGCCCACAAGGACATCTTCTGCACCGACGGGGTCCGTACCAGTTGCGCCTCGCGGATGCTCGACAACTTCGAGGCGCCCTACGACGCCCACGTAGTGGCGCGCGGGCGCGCGGCCGGCCTGGTCATGCTCGGCAAGACCAACATGGACGAGTTCGCGATGGGCTCGTCGAACGAGACCAGCTACTACGGCCCGGTGCACAACCCGTGGAACCTGGAATGCGTCCCGGGCGGATCTTCCGGGGGATCGGCCGCGGCGGTGGCCGCGCGCCTCGCCCCGGCGGCAACCGGGACCGATACCGGCGGCTCGATCCGCCAGCCTGCGGCCCTGTGCGGGATCACCGGGCTGAAACCGACCTACGGACGGGTCTCCCGGCGCGGGATGATCGCCTTCGCATCCAGCCTCGACCAGGGCGGACCCATGGCGCCCAGCGCCGCGGACTGTGCCCACCTCCTGTCCGTCATGGCCGACTTCGATCCCCAGGACTCGACCTGCCTGGAGCATCCGGTAGCGGACTACGTGGGCGAACTCGGCAATTCCATCGAAGGCCTGCGCATTGGTCTTCCGCGGGAGTATTTTGGCGAGGGACTCGACGCCGAGGTCGGCGCTGCCGTCGATACGGCGGTCCGCGAACTCGAAAAGCTGGGTGCCAGCGTTCGCGAGATCTCGCTGCCCCACAGTCATCTCGCCGTCCCGGCCTACTACGTCATCGCACCCGCGGAGTGCTCGTCCAACCTGTCGCGCTTCGACGGCGTGCGCTTCGGCTACCGCTGCGAGGAACCCCGTGACCTCGAGGACCTGTACAAGCGCAGCCGCGGCGAGGGCTTCGGTCCCGAGGTGAAGCGGCGCATCATGATCGGCACCTACGCGCTCTCGGCGGGCTACTACGATGCCTATTACCTGCAGGCGCAAAAAATCCGTCGCCTGATCCAGCAGGACTTCAGCGAGGCCTTCAAGGAAGTGGATATGCTGGTCGGCCCCACGGCGCCGGATGCCGCATTCCGCCTTGGCGAAAAGACCAGCGACCCGATCTCGATGTACCTGTCCGACATCTTCACCATCGCCGCCAACCTGGCGGGCCTGCCGGCGCTCTCGGTTCCGGCCGGGTTCACCGGCGCCGGACTCCCCGTCGGGCTGCACCTGATCGGCAATTATTTCGAGGAGGCGCGACTGCTCAACGTCGGCCATCGCTACCAGTCGGAAACCGACTGGCATACCCGCATCCCCGCGCAGTTCGCCTGAGCCCGCGCACCGAGACCCGAGGAAACGAAATGGACTGGGAACCCGTCATCGGCCTGGAGATTCACGTCCAGCTTGCCACGCGTTCCAAGATTTTCTCCGGCGCCGGCACGCAGTTCGGCGCCGCCCCGAACAGCCAGGCCTGCCTGGTCGATCTCGGCATGCCCGGCGTCCTGCCGGTGCTCAATGCCGAGGCGGTGCGCATGGCGGTGATGTTCGGGCTCGGCATCGAGGCCGAGATTCCGCAGCGCTCCGTTTTCGCGCGCAAGAATTACTTCTATCCCGACCTCCCCAAGGGCTACCAGATCAGCCAGTTCGAGCTGCCGGTCGTCGGCAAGGGGCAGGTGGAGATCAGCCTCGATGACGGCACGGTAAGGAAAATCGGCGTTACCCGCGCCCACCTTGAGGAAGACGCCGGCAAGTCCCTGCACGAGGACTTCCACGGAATGACCGGCATCGACCTCAACCGCGCCGGCACACCGCTGCTGGAAATCGTCTCCGAACCCGAACTGCGTTCTGCCCGCGAGGCGGTGGCGTACCTGAAGGTCATCCACTCGCTGATCCGCTACCTGGGCATTTCCGACGGCAACATGGCGGAGGGCTCGATGCGCTGCGACGCCAATGTCTCGGTGCGGCGGCGGGGCGCGACGGAATTCGGGACCCGCGCCGAGATCAAGAACGTCAACTCGTTCCGCTTCGTCGAAAAGGCCATCGAGCACGAGATCGAACGCCAGGTCGATCTCCTCGAGGGCGGCGGCACCGTGGTCCAGGAGACCCGCCTCTACGATTCCGAACGTGACGAGACGCGTTCGATGCGTTCCAAGGAGGAAGCCAACGACTACCGTTATTTCCCCGACCCGGACCTCCTGCCGGTGGTCATCGACGAGGAATTCATCGAGGCCGTGCGGGCGTCGCTGCCGGAACTGCCGGGTCAGAAGAGGCATCGTTTCACCGAACAGTACGGGCTCGGCGATTACGATGCGGCGGTGCTGTGCGCCAGCCGCGAACTCGCCGACTACTTCGAGGCGGTCGCCACGCAGTCCGGTGATGCCAAGATGTCGGCCAACTGGGTGATGGGTGACCTCTCCGGCAGCCTCAACAAGGCCGGCCTGGAAATCACCGATTCCCCGGTCAGCGCGGCACAACTGGCCGGGCTGCTGGCGCGGATTCTCGACAAGACGATCTCCGGCAAGATCGCCAAGACCGTGTTCGACCACATGTGGGCCGGCGAGGGCGACGCCGATGCGATCATCGAGGCCAAGGGCCTCAAGCAGGTCACCGACAGTGGCGCCATCGAGAAGATGGTCGACGAGGTGATCGCCGCCAACCCGGAACAGGTCGAACAATTCCGTTCCGGCAAGGAAAAGGTGTTCGGGTTCTTCGTGGGACAGGTGATGAAGGCCTCGAAAGGCAAGGCCAACCCCGCCGAGGTCAACCGCATCCTGCGCGAGAAACTGGCGCCCTGATCCGCTTCCCCGTCAGGTCCCGCAAACCCGGCAGGCGGGATCCCGGGACAGGCGCATCACCCGCAGGTCCATGTGCAGGCCGTCCATCACCAGCAGGCGACCGCACAGGTCGTCGCCCGCCGCGCACAGCAACTTGATGACTTCGAGGGCCTGCAGGCAGCCGATGGCTCCGGCCAGCGGCGCCGCGATGCCACTCTCATTGCAATTCAGGGCGTCTTCCCCCTCCTCCGCGTACAGGCAGGCGTAGCACGGCGATTCATCCCGCCGCGGATCGAACACCGCCACCTGCCCTTCCCAACGGATTGCCGCCCCGGACACCAGGGGGCGACCCGCGACAACACAGGCGGCATTCACCGCGAAGCGGGTGGTGAAATTGTCGCTCCCATCGACCACGAGGTCGGCCCGGGCCACCAGTTCCGGCAACGAGCCGACATCCGCCGCAACGCACAACGCCTCGCAGTGCACCCCTGGATTCAGCGTCGCCAGGCGCCCGGCGAGGGCCTCCGCCTTGGTCCGGCCCTGATCGGCGTCAGCGAAAGCCACCTGGCGCTGCAGGTTGGATAGTTCCACCGTATCCGGGTCGCACAACAGGAGACGACCGACCCCGGAAGCCGCGAGATACATTGCGCAGGGACAACCCAGGCCACCGAGGCCGACGATCAGCACGGTCGACCCTTGCAGCCGTTCCTGCCCGGCAACATCGATTTCGGGGAGCAGCAGGTGACGGCTGTAGCGGAGCAACTGTTCGTCGTTCATGGCTCAGACCAGGCGCCCGAAGGTGACCCGCTCGTGCCCGGCGAGGTCGCAACGGGTCGCGACCTCGCGAAAGCCGGAATTCTCCAGCAGTTCCCGCACCGCAGCACCCTGGGCAAACCCATGTTCCACCAGCAGGCGACCGGGCCTGCGCAGCAGTCGCGGCGCCAACGCCGCCAGCCCGCGGATGGCGTCCAGCCCGTCGACCCCGGCCACCAATGCCGCACGCGGCTCGAAGCGCACGTCCCCGGTACCCAGGTAATCCGACCCGGCTTCCACGTAGGGCGGGTTGGAAACCAGCATGTCGAAAGGTTCATCCGGCGACAGGTCGTTCCAGTCGAGGTTGCGGCACCGCACGTTGGCACAACCGAGCGTTGCACGGTTGGCCTCCGCCACCGCCGCCGCCCCGGCGCTGCGTTCCACGGCATGCACTTCCCAGCCCGGACGCTCGCGCCCGAGGGCCAGGGCGACCGCGCCGGTGCCGGTACCCAGGTCCGCAACCCGGATCCGCTCGCGGCGCTCCAGTGACAATGCGGTTTCCACCAGGAGCTCGGTTTCGGGGCGCGGGATCAGGGTGTCCGGCGTGACCCGCAAACACATGGACCAGAACTCGCGCTCACCGGTGAGATAGGCCACCGGGACCCCGGCGCGGCGACGATCCAGCAGCCTGCGGAATGCTTCCGCCTCTCCCGCGGTGAGCGGTTTCTCGGGATGGGCCAGCAGGCTGGCGCGATCGCGCCCGGTCACAGAGCCGAGCATGAGCTCGACATCCAGCGATGAACTCTCGCCCTCCGCCAGCTGGCGGCGCCCCAGGTCAAGAGCCTCGCGGGTGTCCATCGCGACCTCAGTCTCCAAGACTGGCCATCAGTTCAGCCTGGTGTTCCTGCACCAGGGGCTCGATCACCGGGTCGAGGTCGCCCTCGACGATCTCCGCCAGCTTGTACAGGGTCAGGTTGATACGGTGATCGGTCATGCGCCCCTGGGGGAAATTGTAGGTCCGGATGCGTTCCGAGCGGTCGCCGCTGCCGACCAGGGACTTGCGCTGCGCGGCCTGCTCGCGGACCTGCGCGTCCTTCGCCTGCTGCTGCAGCCGGGCCTGGAGCAGGGCCAGGGCTCGCGCCTTGTTCTTGTGCTGCGAGCGCTCGTCCTGGCACTCGACCACGATACCCGTGGGCAGGTGGGTGAGGCGTACCGCGGAATCGGTCTTGTTGACGTGCTGCCCGCCGGCTCCCGAGGCCCGGTAGGTATCCACCCGCAGGTCGTTGCGGTCGATCTCCCCGGCCTCCACCTCGTCCACCTCGGGCATCACCGCAACAGTGCAGGCCGAGGTGTGGATGCGACCCTGGGACTCGGTTTCCGGAACCCGCTGCACGCGGTGGGCGCCCGATTCGAACTTGAGCCGCCCGTAGACGCCGTCACCCTCGATGCGGGTGATGATCTCCTTGTACCCGCCGTGCTCCCCCGGACTGCTGCTGAGAATCTCCAGACGCCAGCCGAGACGCTCCGCGTAGCGCGCGTACATGCGATACAGGTCACCGGCAAAAATGGCCGCCTCGTCGCCGCCGGTACCGGCACGAATCTCGACAAAGGCATTGCGCGCATCGTCGGGATCACGGGGCAGCAGCAGGCGCCCGAGTTCGTCCTCGAGACGGGCCCGTTCACCCTCGCGCTCCGCGATCTCCTCTCCCGCCATCTCCCGCAGGTCGGAATCGGCGTCATTAAGCATCGCGCGGGCGTCTTCCAGTTCCGTGCACACCTGGCGATAGCGACCCCAGGCGCGCACCACGGGCTCCACCTCGGAATACTCGCGGCCCAGTTCACGAAAGCGGTCCTGGTCGGCGATCACCTCGGCATCCCCGAGCAGCGCGGACAACTCCTCGAAACGCTCGGACACCTGGTCGAGGCGGCGGGTCAGCGACTCCTTCATTCGATCTCGGACCGGCGCGGCTCGTGCTCGGGCAGGTTGAACAGCTCCCGTACCCAGGTCACGAACTCGTTGCGCCCCTCGGCGCCGGCCTTCTTGAGTTGCAGGCTGGGCTCGTGCATGAGCTTGTTGGCGAACTTGTTGGCGAATTCCTCGAGCACCTCGTTGGCATTGCCGCCCTGCTCGATCAGCCGTCGCGCACGCTCGAGTTCGACGTCGCGGATCTCCTCGACCTTTCTGCGGTATTCCTTGAGGGTTTTCACGGCATCCATGGCGCGCAGTTCCTTCATGAAGGTTTCCGTTCCGGACACGATGATCTGCTCCGCCTCGCGGGCGGCGTGGTTGCGCGAGGACTTGTTCTCCTCGACCACGTCGCGCAGGTCGTCGACGCTGTAAAGATAGACGTCGCCGAGATCGCCGACTTCCGGTTCGACATCCCGCGGCACGGCCAGGTCGACCATGAACACCGGCCGGTGGCGGCGCTTGCGCAGGGCGCTCTCCACCGCCCCCTTGCCGAGGATCGGCAACTGGCTCGCGGTCGACGAGATCACGATGTCCGCGGCGGCGAGTCGCTCCGGAATCTCGGCAAGCAGGGCGGACTCAGCCCCGAACTCCTCGGCCATTTCACGGGCACGGTCCAGAGTGCGGTTGGCGACCACCATCCGGGTGACGCCCTGCTCGCTCAGGTGCCGGGCGACCAGGGTCATGATCTCCCCCGCGCCGATCAGCAGCGCACTGCTGTCGGCAAGGTCGGTGAAAATACGGCGGGCCAGCGAGACCGCGGCATAGGCCACGGAGACCGGGTTCTCACCGATGGCGGTCTCGGTGCGGACCCGCCGCGCCACTTCCACGGTCCTGCGGAACAGGCGGTCGAGGGCCGGCCCGATGCCCCCCTCGGCGCGTGCGATCGCGAACGCCGACTTGAACTGGCCCAGCACCTGGGGCTCCCCCAGCACCAGCGAGTCCAGGCCCGAGGCCACCCGCACCATGTGCTGCACGGCGGCGTCGTCCCAGTACACGTAATGGCAGTTCTCGATCTCCTCGACGCCGATGGAATGAAACTCCGCCAGCCAGTGCAGGATCTCGCGCAGGCCCTTGCCATGGGTCACGGCATAGATCTCGGTGCGGTTGCAGGTCGACAGGATCGCGACCTCATCGACCGCCGCCCCGGAGAGGAGCTCGTGCAGGGCTTCCGGCACCTGTTCCGGAGTAAAGGCAATGCGCTCACGCAGGGCCACGCAGGCCGTATTGTGATTGATGCCGAGGACGAGGAAATTCATAGGCGGAGATGCCAGGCCGGAGCCGGGATCAGGCGGACTCGCGCGACGGACCCGGAGGCGTCGCGACCCGCGGGATGACCCGGGCCCTCATGTCAGTGCGCATGGGGAAACCATTTTATAATACAAATGCACTTTGAAACTCGCTGGCTTATAAGCTGTCTGAATAAAAACGTCATTGAACCCGGGCCTCACCCGGCTCCCGGGTATGTAGGTTGATCTGGCATGATGTGTCATCATTGTAATCTGAAACCGTTGAAATTCTGACCACCCAGGCCGAAATGATCGCATTACGGGCGCTGCTGCTCACTCTCCTGCTCGCCACTGCCGGCTGCGCCACGACCACCGAGGTCATGGCCACCGACCCCGATGCCGCAATGCCTGGCGGGCCCGCGCCCGCCGCTGCGAACGACGATGGGGAG
>JBFGWM010000009.1:0-25636 GCA_041588495.1 Pseudomonadales bacterium
CCAGGTCGTCATCGGCATGTCGGAGTGGATGCAGGAATTCTGGTTCATCGCCCTCGGCATACTGGTAGCCGGCTTTTTCACGTTCCGCGAGGTCTATCGGCGCTCTGAGGGTTTCCGCCATGCCATGGACCGGATCCAGTTGCAGGTCCCCATCGTGGGCGAGATCATGCACAAGTCCGCGGTGGCGCGATTCGCCCGGACCCTGGCCACCACTTTCGCGGCCGGCGTACCACTCGTCGATGCGCTTGAATCGGTAGCCGGCGCAACGGGCAACATCGTCTACTCGTCCGCGGTGAGGCAGATCAAGGAAGACGTTTCCACCGGCACCCAGCTTGCGTTCTGTATGAAGCAGGCGGAAATCTTCCCGTCCATGGCAGTGCAGATGACGGCGATCGGCGAGGAAGCGGGCTCCCTGGACTCCATGCTCGACAAGGTGGCGACCTTCTACGAGGACGAGGTCGACAACATGGTCGACAACCTGACGGCGCTGATGGAACCGATGATCATGGCCGTACTCGGGGTCCTGGTCGGCGGCCTGATCATCGCCATGTACCTGCCCATCTTCCAGCTCGGCCAGGTCGTCTGAATCCAGACCGGCATGCAGATCGCCGATTACCTGGCGACCCAGCCATTCGCCTTCGCGCTGACCGCGCTGGCGTTCGGCCTGATGGTCGGAAGTTTTCTCAACGTGGTGATCTACCGGCTGCCGCTGATGATGCAGCGGGATTGGGAAAAACAGTGCGTTGAGTTTCTCGCCGAGCGCCCGCACTGGGAGGTGCGCCGCAAGCCGGATGCACCGCCCGAGGACTCCGCACCGTTCAACCTGTCGAAGCCGGATTCACACTGCCCGCAATGCAAGCGCGAGGTCCGCGCCTGGGAAAATATTCCCGTTTTGAGCTACCTCGTCCTCCGTGGCCGCTGCGCCGGATGTGGCTGGCGCATCCCCGTGCGCTACCCCGCCATCGAACTCGTCACCGGCGTGTCCGCGGCGCTGGTCGCGAACCATTTCGGCTTCGGCTGGCCCGCGCTGATGGCCATGCTGCTCACCTTCGCCCTGATCGCGCTGACCATGATCGACGTCGACCAGATGCTGTTGCCCGACGACATCACCCTGCCGGCCCTGTGGCTGGGACTGGTCCTGAACGCGTGGGGCACGTTTACCGACCTGCACAGCGCGCTGATCGGGGCCGTCGCGGGATACCTCGTTCTGTGGACGATCTACTGGGCGTTCAAGCTGCTCACCGGCAAGGAAGGCATGGGCTACGGCGACTTCAAGTTGCTCGCCGCCCTCGGTGCGTGGATGGGTTGGCAGGCCCTGCCCCTGATTATCATCCTGTCCTCCCTGGTAGGCGCGATATACGGCGTTGCGGCCATTGCCCTCGGCGGGCACGCCCGGGAAAAGCCGATTCCGTTCGGCCCCTATCTGGCGGTTGCGGGCTGGATCGCGCTCCTGTGGGGCGGGACCATCACCGACGCCTACCTGCAGTTTTCCGGGATCCGGTGACGCCCCCGTGTTCATCGTCGGACTGACGGGCGGTGTCGGCAGCGGGAAATCGACCGCGGCCCGGGAAATGGAACGCCTCGGCGCCTACGTGATCGATGCGGACCAGGTCGCCCGGGACGTCGTGGAGCCCGGCACACCCGCCCTCGCGTCCGTCGCCGAACGCTTCGGCCCGGAAATTCTCGATGCCGACGGTGCACTCAACCGTCGTAAACTGCGCGAGATCGTGTTTGCGAACCCCGGCGAAAGGGAGTGGCTGGAACAGTTGCTGCATCCACTGATCAACCGCACCCTTGCGCAACGCATCGCGGCATCGACCGCACCCTACGCGGTACTGGTCTCGCCGCTGCTGCTGGAAACCGGGCAACGCGACATGGTGCAGCGCATCCTCGTGGTCGACTGCCCGGAACACATTCAGGTTCAACGTACCAGTGAACGCGACGGCTGTGCGCCGGAACAGGTCCGTGGCATCATGGCCGCCCAGATGAGTCGCGATGCGCGGCTTTCCGGGGCAGACGACGTGGTGCGCAATGACGGGGACCTGGATCACCTGCTACAACAGGTCCGCGCCGTGCATGAAACCTACCTGGCGGAAGCCGGCAAGCCGGACGGCGCATGACCGGGCGGAGGATCGATGAGCGAAAAGAAACTCGAGGTGAAATGTCCGTCCTGCGGCACCATGGTCGCATGGAGCGAGGACAACCCGTGGCGGCCGTTCTGCTGCGAACGCTGCAAGCTGCTTGACCTTGGCGCCTGGGCCGCGGAGGAGCACGCGATCCCCGGCGACCCCACCCTCACGGAAGGGCTGCCCGACCAGGACCCGGAGCAATCCGGAAACTGATCCAACCCGGTCAGGTTCCCGACAGAAACCCGGATATTCCGGCGATTCCCTGGGCGCCCGCCTCCCGGGCCCGCGACAAATCCGCTTCCTCCATGCCGCCCATGGCAAAGACCGGCACAGGGCATGCCCTGACCAGCTCGGCGAACCGCGCCCACCCGAGCGGCTCCGCGTCGGGATGCGTCGCGGTCTGCCGCACTGGCGAAAGTGTCACGAAATCCACGCCGAGTTGCGCGGCCCGTTCCAGTTCGGCCAGGTCATGGCAGGACGCACCCAAAAGCCGATCCCGCCCGACAGGCCGCCGGTCAAGCGTGGCAAGCCTGCGCGAGGAGAGATGGAGCCCAACCCCTGGACGACCCGCGGCGACTTCCACCGCACCATTGACCATCAGATCAGCGCCAACCGACCGGCAAAGGCCGAGCACTGCCTCGGCACCATCGTCCCAGGACTTGCCGGAGAGGCCCGGCGCGCGGTACTGGACCAGGCGGACTCCACGGCCAAGAGCCTGCCGCACTGCGGCCCGCAATGCGTCGACAGAATTCACGTCCGGGGTCACGAAATAACGGTCCGGCAGCCGGACCGCACCCAGAATGGGCAGATTCGCCGCGGGAAATTCGTAATCGAAGAGGTCGCCGGGTTCGACCCATGACAGTTGCTGGCCCTCGAGTCCCGCGGGCTCGCCGCTGAACTCCGTGACCTCCCAGGTATCCAGCAGGACATCGAGATCAGGATAGCGGTGGCGGACCCGGATCAGCGGTCGGCCGCGCGCGGCAACAATGCCAAGTTCCTCGGCCAGTTCGCGCCGCAGGCCTTCGAACCGGGCCTCTCCGGCGTGCAACTTGCCGCCCGGGAACTCCCACAACCCGCCCTGGTGCTTGTGGTCGGGACGCCGTGCGAGCAGGACGCGGCCCGCATCGTCCCGCAGTACCGCCGCAACAACGTGGAGCGGACCGGCCCGGTTTTCCGAGTCGGGATCAGGTACGGTACTCGGCGTTGATTCGCACGTATTCATGGGACAGGTCGCTGGTCCAGACGGTTTCCGCCGCCGGGCCGCGGCCGAGTTCGACGTGTAATTCGATTTCGGGCTGCGCCATCGCCGCGACGCCCTCGGCCTCGGTGTAGCCGGCCGCCAGTCCGCCGCCGCTGGCGACGGTGACGCCGTTGATTGCGATCGAGACCGTGGAAACGTCGAGATCGGAAATTCCAGCGCGGCCGACCGCGGCCAGGATCCGCCCCCAGTTGGGATCACTCGCGAACAGGGCCGTTTTCACCAGGGGGGAGTGGGCCACGGTATACGCAACCTCCAGGGCCTCATCGCTATCGCGGGCACCGGTGACACGCACGGCGACGAACTTGGTCGCGCCCTCCCCGTCACGGACGATGGCCTGGGCGAGCGTCGCGCACACCGACTCGATTGCAGACGCGACCGCGTCATGTCCCGGAGACTGTTCGTCGACAATCGACGGATTGCCGGCCGCGCCGGTCGCAATGGCAACGCAGGCGTCGTTGGTCGAGGTATCGCCGTCGACGGTGATTCGATTGAACGATTTCCCGGTCGCCCGCCGCAGCATGGCTTTGAGCGCGGTGGCACCGATGGCGGCGTCGGTGGCGACGAACGCCAGCATGGTCGCCATGTCGGGGCGGATCATTCCGGAGCCCTTGGCGATCCCGGTCACGGTCACGGTTCGGCCGTCGATCTCGACCTTTTCGGAACAACCCTTGGGCAGGGTGTCCGTGGTCATGATGGCGCGCGCGGCGGCAATCCACCGGTCGGGGCCCAGGTGAGCGAATGCCGCCTCTACCCCTCGCCCGACCCGTTCGACCGGCAGGCGCTCACCGATGACCCCGGTTGAGAACGGCAGAACCGCGGCAGCTTCCACACCGGCGACGCCGGCAAGTTGTTCGCAGGTCGCGCGCGCATCGGCAAGGCCTGCAGCACCGGTTCCGGCATTGGCATTGCCCGCATTCACGAGCAGGTAGCGCACCGGCGCACATTCGAGATGCTCACGGGCCACGATCACCGGCGCGGCACAAAACGCGTTTTGGGTGAAAACAGCCGCGGCGGTACTGCCCGGTTGGCATTCGATGACGGCGATATCGTCACCGCCACGCCTGCGAATCCCCGCCGCCGACACGCCCAGCCGGATGCCGGGAACCGGCTCCAGGTTTGCGGGCGCATCAAGTCCGACCGGCATTTCAGGAAGCCAGCTTACCGTGGCATTGCTTGTACTTTTTCCCCGAACCGCACGGACACGGCTCGTTGCGGCCAACCTTGCGGCCCTCCCGCACATAAGGCTGGGCCGGGTCGCCCTGGGGCGCGGCCCCGGGTCCGCCCGGGTTCGGCTCGGGGGCGGGCCCGGACTCGGGCAGCGCCGAGGTCTCCGCATGCTCGAAGTGCATGTCGCCGGGCAACGCTTCCCGACGCTGGCGCGCCAGTTCCTCCGCGTCCTCTTCCCGGGTCACCTGGATGTGGCACAACATGCGCACCGTCTCCAGCTTGATGGTTTCCAGCATGTCCTGGAACAGGTAGAAGGCCTCGCGCTTGTACTCCTGCTTGGGGTTCTTCTGCGCGTATCCGCGGAGGTGGATTCCCTGGCGCAGGTAGTCCATGGCCGCCAGGTGATCCTTCCAGGTCTCGTCGAGCACGCGCAGCATGATCTGCTTTTCGATGGAGCGCATGGTCTCCGCGCCAACCTTCTCCTCCTTGCGCCGGTACACCCCGGCCACCTCGGAGAGTATCCGTTCGCGCAGGGTCTCCTCGTGGAGTTCCGGCTCCTTTTCCAGCCACTCGGCAACCGGCATGCCGATCGCGAAATCAACCTCGAGCTGCTTCTCGAGGCCCGGCACGTCCCACATCTCCTCGATGCTGCCGGGCGGGATAAGGCATTGATGACGTTGTTGACCACGTCGGCGCGCACCGCCTCGATGGTGTCACTGATGTCCTCCGACTCGAGCAACTCGCGGCGCTGGCTGTAGATGACGGTGCGCTGGTCGTTGGCGACGTCGTCGTACTCGAGCAACTGCTTGCGGATGTCGAAGTTGCGTCCCTCGACCTTGCGCTGCGCCTTCTCGATGGAATTGCTCACCAGGCGGTGCTCGATGGCCTCGCCCCGTTCCATCCCCAGCGCCTGCATGAATCCGCGCATACGATCCGACGCGAAGATACGCATGAGGTTGTCTTCGAGAGACAGGTAGAACCGCGAGGAGCCCGGGTCACCCTGGCGCCCGGAACGACCACGCAACTGGTTGTCGATGCGCCGTGATTCGTGACGCTCGGTACCGATGATGTGCAACCCGCCCGCGGCAATCACCGCGTCGTGGCGCTGCTGCCACTCGCCACGCAGCTGCTCGACCAACGCCGGATCAGGATTATCGAGGGCCGCGACTTCCGCCTCCCAGTTACCACCGAGGACGATGTCGGTCCCGCGGCCGGCCATGTTGGTGGCGATGGTCACGGTGCCCGGGCGCCCGGCCTGGGCCACGATCTCGGCCTCCTGCTCGTGGAACTTGGCGTTCAGGACGCTGTGCTTGATCTTTTTCTTTTTCAGCAGGTTCGAGAGGTATTCCGAGGTCTCGATCGAGATGGTGCCGACCAGAACCGGCCGCCCTTTCTCGACGCAATGCTCGATGTCCTCGATGATCGCCTCGAACTTCTCCTCCATGGTGAGATATACGAGATCGTTGTAATCCTCGCGCACCATCGGCCGGTTGGTGGGGATCACGACGACATCCAGACCGTAGATCTGGCGGAACTCGAACGCCTCGGTATCCGCGGTACCGGTCATGCCGGCCAGCTTGTCGTAAAGCCGGAAATAATTCTGGAAGGTGGTCGAGGCCAGGGTCTGGGTCTCGTGCTGGATGTTGACCCCCTCTTTTGCCTCCACCGCCTGGTGGATCCCCTCCGACCAGCGCCGACCCGGCATGGTCCGCCCCGTATGCTCGTCGACGATGACCACCTGGCCGCCCTGCACGATGTAATCGACATCACGCTGGAACAGGGTGTGCGCCTTGAGCGCGGCATTGAGGTGGTGCAGCAGGCCGAGATTGGCCGGTGCATAGAGACTGTCCTCGGCCTCCATCAGGCCCGCCTCGACGAGGAGATCCTCGATGAACTGGTGCCCTTCCTCGGTGAACTCGACCTGGCGGTTCTTTTCCTCGATCACGTAGTGACCGGGGTGCTCCTCGCTCGGCCCCTGCAGCCGGGGAATCAGCTTGTTCACCTGCTTGTACAACAGCGAACTGTCCTGGGCGGCGCCGGAAATGATCAGCGGCGTACGCGCCTCATCGATGAGGATCGAGTCGACCTCGTCGATGATGGCGAAATTCAGCGGCCCCTGGACCTTGTCCTCGATGGCGAACGCCATGTTGTCGCGCAGGAAATCGAAACCGAATTCGTTGTTGGTGCCGTAGGTCACGTCCGCCGAGTAGGCTGCCCGCTTGGTGGACTGGTCCTCGCCCTGCAGCACGACCCCGACACGCATGCCGAGGAATTCGAAGATCGGCGCCATCCACTCCGAGTCACGCTTGGCCAGGTAATCGTTGACCGTGACCACGTGGACGCCGCGCCCCGACAACGCATTGAGATACGCGGGCAGCGTGGCGACCAGGGTCTTGCCTTCACCGGTGCGCATTTCCGCGATATGACCCTCGTGAAGGGTGATACCGCCAATCAGCTGGGCGTCGAAGTGACGCATGCCGAGCGCCCGCCGGGAGGCCTCGCGGACCACCGCGAACGCCTCGGGAAGCAGTGCATCGAGATCCTCGCCCTGCTCCAGCCGGCCGCGAAACTCGTCGGTCTTCGCGCACAGCGCGGCATCGTCGAGAGCCGCTATCGACTCCTCGAGGGAATTGATGACCGCGACGACCTTGGTCATACGCTTGAGTTCGCGGTCGTTCTTGGTGCCGAAAAGCTTGGTGACGATGGACACTTGGGTTCCTGCTGGGTGGAAGATGATCAGGCCGGCCGCTGAGCCACGCCATCACGAATGGGGGCCGGCGGGCGACAATGAGTAAAGGGCGGTTATTTTACCCTCGATTGCGGCACCCGGGAAACGGGAACATCCGCAAAACAGGCAAATTACAGGGACGTGGCGCGTGATGCCGTAGGACGGGCGCCCGGGGTCGGGTCAGCGACTGGCGCGATGAATGTAGGTCGCGGGATTGACCGGTCGGCCGTCCTTGTGAACCTCGAAGTGCACGTGGGGGCCGGTGGAGCGGCCGCTGGAGCCCATGCGCGCAATGACCTGACCCTTGCGCACCACGTCACCCACCTTCACGAGGTTCTCGCTGTTGTGGGCGTAGCGGGTCGAGTGACCACCACCGTGATTGATCTCAACCAACAGCCCGTAACCGTGCTTCTTGCCTGAAACCGTGACCACGCCCGCGGCGACCGCGACGATGTCGGAACCGTTCTTGCCGGCGAAGTCGAACCCGGCGTGCCAGGCCAGACGACCGGTGATGGGGTCGGTGCGACGTCCGAAGCGCGATGAAATCCAGCCCTTTTTAACCGGGCGACCGGTGACGAAAACGTCCTTCTGGAATTCCTGGTTGCCCATCAGCATGCTGATGACCTCGAGCTGCTGCTCGCGCTTCTCGATCTGGTCCTGCAACTGCTGCAGGGCGTCGAGAAACTCAGGCTGGCTGAACGCCGAGCCGGCATCGCCGAGTTCCGGGCCACCGAGCGCCGGCGTATCGCCGAAATCGAACTCGTCCTCGTCCAGTTCGGCCATCTTGGCGAGACGTTCGCCGAGTGCATCGATCCGCAGCAGACGCGCCTGCAGTTCACCCATACGCACGGTCAGCGCATCAATCTGTTCACCCGCCTCGCGACGGGCGGTCTCGACGCTGAGTTTCTGTCCGGCGAGTTCCGCCTTCCACTCCAGCGCGTGGGCCTCGATCAGGCCGCGTTCGGGGTCGTGGAGGAAATATCCCAGCCCGGCGGCACCCGCGAGCAGGCCGCCCAGCAACAGGATTGTGCCAAGCACGAGGCCGCTCCCCACCGAGAACGAGCGGGACCTTCCATACTTGCCCGTAACAAGAATAATATTCATGGGTTCCGTTCAATCACCAATCGGTACGAAATTCCGTTTCCGTATCTTAAAAATAGACACTTATGCCCGGTTCGCACAATCGACCTTACCATAATTCCAGCCTGCGCAGGCTGGATATCTCGAATCCGGCGGGATTCAGCCATGACAGCCGCCTGCAAGGCCTGGCCACCCGGGTCGAGGCGCTGCGCATGCTGGCCGCGGTGATTCGGGAACACGTCGATCCGGCCCTCCGCGATCATGTCCGCCCGGGCGGTTACCAGGACGGCACACTCACCCTGCTGTTCGACAGCGCCGCCTGGATGACGCGCTTCCGCTACCAGCGTGCCCGAACCGAGGCGCTCATGCGCTCCGCCTCAGGGTTGGAACAACTTCGGGAGATTCGTTGCAGGGTGGCGCCACCGAGCCGGTATGCGCTGCCGAAACCACGCCCGCCACAGCGAATCACCCGCAAAGGTGCACAAATTATATCCAATAATGCCGAGGAATTCACCGATCCGGAACTTCGCGCGGCGTTTCGCCGCCTCGCGGAAACCATCGGTGCGAATGCGAAAACCTGATCAGTTGCTCAGGATTGGCTTCATGTAGGAAATCGGCGCCTGGTCGGGTTCGTCGAAAGTCACTTCCTCCCAGCACTCCTCCTGCCGGATGAGTTCCCGAAGCAGGCGGTTGTTGAGCGCATGGCCCGACTTGAATCCCTTGAACTCGCCGATCAGGCTGTGCCCCAACAGGTAGAGGTCACCGATGGCATCGAGGATCTTGTGCTTGACGAACTCGTCCTCGTAACGGAGGCCGTCCTCGTTGAGAATCCGGTACTCGTCGACGACGATCGCGTTATCGACGCTGCCGCCCAGGGCCAGGTTCTGGGAGCGCAGGTACTCGATCTCGTGCATGAACCCGAACGTGCGCGCGCGACTGACTTCCTTGACGAAGGAAGTGCTGGAGAAATCGACGCTGGCCTCCTGGGTACGCCCCTTGAAGACCGGATGATCGAAGTCGATGCGGAACGTCACCTTGAACCCGTCGAAGGGTTCGAAGCGCGCGATCTTGTCGTCCTCGCGGACCTCCACCGGCTTCTTGATCCGTATAAACCGCTTGTGGGCACTTTGTTCCTCGATACCCGCGGACTGCAACAGGAAAACGAAGGGGCCGGCACTGCCATCCATGATCGGCACTTCTGGCGCACTCAGATCCACGAACGCATTGTCGATGCCGAGACCGGCCATCGCGGACAACAGGTGCTCCACGGTGGAGACCTTCACGTCCCCCTTCACCAGCGCGGTGGAGAGGGTCGTGTCACCCACGTTCTCGGCCCGCGCCGGAATCTCCAGAACGGGGTCGAGGTCGGTACGGCAGAACACGATCCCGGTATCGATGGGGGCCGGGCGCAGGGTGAGATAGACCTTCTCACCCGTATGCAGTCCCACCCCCGTCGCACGGATCACGTTCTTCAAGGTGCGCTGTTTGATCATGAGCTAGCTTCCCTGGCCTGAAGCCCCCAGATTGGGTCTGGGGGCATCGTATCATAAATATAGCAAATGCTAACCCCAAGCGGTCGATTATTAATCAGTCCGCCTGGCGACGCAGGAATGCCGGGATATCCAGGTAATCCACGTCCTGATCCCCGTTCACCACCGCGCGACGGTGCTGGCCGGCCATGGCGTCCGAGTTCTGGCGCATGACCGTGGGCCGATCCAACTGAGCATAGTCGGTCGTGCCGTCCGGGCGGGTGTTGTCGACGACTTTTTTGGGCATTTCCGGCATGCCCTGGCCGAGGCCCGTGGCGACCACGGTCACCTTGACGTTGTCGCCCATCTCCTCGTCGACCACCCAGCCGATGATCGCCAGGGCATTGCCGTCGTCGGAGAACTCGCTGACCACGTCGCCCACTTCGCTGAACTCGCCGAGGGACAGGTCGGGGCCGCTGGTGATGTTGACGAGAATTCCGCGCGCGCCCTTGAGATTGACGTCCTCGAGCAACGGACTGCGCACCGCTGCCTCGGCCGCTTCGCGGGCGCGGTTTTCGCCGGATGCCACCGCGGTGCCCATCATCGCCTTGCCCATCTCGCGCATCACCGTGCGCACGTCTGCAAAGTCCGCGTTGATCTTGCCCGGACGGATGATCAGGTCGGCGATACCCTGCACCGCGCCACTGAGTACCTCGTCGGCGGCACCGAAGGCGTCCTCGAGGAGGGAATCCGGACCCAGCACCTTGAGCAGCTTGTCGTTGGGAATCACGATCAGCGAATCGACGCTCTTCTCGAGCTCGGAAATTCCCAGTTCGGCGATCTGCATGCGCTTGCGCTGCTCGAAGGGGAACGGACGGGTCACCACGGCAACCGTGAGGATGCCCATGCTGCGCGCGATCTCGGCGATCACCGGCGCGGCGCCGGTGCCCGTGCCGCCACCCATGCCGGCGGTGACGAATACCATGTCGGCGCCTTCCAGCACCTCGGCGATGCGATCACGATCCTCGACCGCGGCCTGGCGTCCGACCTCGGGATCGGCGCCCGCGCCGAGGCCCTTGGTCGCATTACGGCCGAGTTGCAGGCAGGTACGGCTGTCCTGGTTGCGCAGCACCTGCGCATCAGTGTTCGCGCAAATGAAATCCACGCCCTCAACGCGCTTTGAGATCATGTGTGAAACGGCGTTGCCGCCTCCGCCGCCAACCCCGAATACCTTGATAACTGCGTCCTGCGGTGCGTCTTCCAGTAATTCGAAAGCCATGGTCGTCTCCTTGATATGTGTCGCTGGTTTCCGTGGTTGGTCGGTTTCGGCTCAGAAATTCTGCTGAAACCACTGTTGCATGCGCGTGAAAAACCCGCCCAGTCCGAACCCGGAATGGCGCGGGGCAAAGCGGTCCTCACCGAACTTCTGGCCGTACAGGAGCAGTCCGACACCCGTCGCATAGATCGGGTTGCGGACCACGTCGGAGAGCCCCTCCACGTTCTCCGGAACGCCGAGGCGGACCGGCATGTGGAAGATCTCCTCCGCGAGTTCGACGACGCCTTCCATCTTCGAGGTGCCGCCGGTCAGCACGATGCCGCCCGCACTGATCAGTTCCTCGAAACCGCTGCGTCGCAGTTCGGCCTGGACCAGGCAGAACAGTTCCTCGTAACGCGGCTCGATGACCTCGGCGAGTACCTCGCGGGACAGTTCGCGGGGCGGACGCTCGCCGACACCGGGCACCTTGATGGTTTCATCAGGCCCGGCAAGGGACGTGCGTGCGCAGCCGTACTTGATCTTGATCTCGTCGGCGCAGCTGCGCGGGGTACGCAGGGCCATGGCGATATCGTTGGTGACCTGGTCGCCGGCAATGGGAATCACCGCGGTGTGCCGGATGGCGCCATCCGTGAAGATCGCGATGTCGGTGGTACCACCACCGATATCGACCATGCACACGCCCAGTTCCTTTTCGTCCTCCATGAGCACCGCGTAACCCGAGGCAAGCTGCTCGAGGATCACGTCCTCCACTTCCAGCCCGCACTTGCGCACGCACTTCTCGATGTTCTGCGCCGCGTTGACCGCACCGGTGACCACGTGGACCTTCGCCTCCAGGCGCACCCCGGCCATGCCCACCGGCTCGCGGATGCCTTCCTGGTTGTCGATGATGTATTCCTGCGGCAGCACGTGGAGAACCTTCTGATCCGCCGGGATCGCCACCGCGCGCGCGGCATCAATGACCCGTTCCACGTCGGCCTGGATCACCTCGCGATCACGGATCGCGACGATACCGTGGGAATTCAGGGAACGGATGTGGTTGCCGGCGATACCCGCGTAAACCGAGTGGATCTGGCAGCCGGCCATCAGCTCCGCTTCCTCGACCGCGCGCTGGATCGACTGCACGGTCGACTCGATGTTCACCACCACCCCGCGCTTGAGCCCGCGCGAGGGGTGTGATCCGATGCCGACCACCTCGATCTTGTCATCCGGGGTCAGTTCCCCGACGATCGCCACCACCTTGGAGGTACCGATGTCGAGCCCGACGATCAGGTTGCCGGAACTGAACTCGCCTGCCCCCTTCAGCGCCGGTCTCGCGTCCTTCTGCTTTTGCTTCATCTCACCGGGGTAAACGGTCATCCCTTATCCTCCAGAGCTTCCTCGATACCTTCCTTCCAGGTCACGGCGATCCCGTTGCTGTACCGCGCATCCACCACCCCGACCGTCGCCAGCCGGGAGGACAGAAAGCGGTCGTGCAGGACCGTGAAACGCCGCAACCTCTCAAGGGTTTCCGCGCGTCCCAGGCGGAGGATGACGCCGGAATCAAGTTCGATCTCCCACCCTCCCCGTGCTGAAAGTTGCAGCCGCGACATGCGCAGTCCCGCCGCGGAAAGCAGCGGACTGAAGCGGTCGTAGGTCTGCATCATTTTCTTTTGTGTTCCATCCGGCCCGTCGAGAACCGGCAATCCAGTGAATTCCGTCACGTTCCCGGGCGCGAACAGCTCGCCCATTTCGTTGAGCAGCGCATCCTCGCGCCAGATGGCAATCGGCGTCTGCTCGCGGATCGTCACCTGCAACCGGTCGGGCCACACGCGGCGGACATTGGCGGCCTGGACCCATACCAGGTCTTCCAGTTCGGCACGCAAACCCTCGAGATCGAGGGCGAAAAAGCTGCCGAGGTCGAAGGACGCGATCACCGCGCGCACCTCGTCGACGTCCTGGTGCCGCATGGCCACCGGAATTTCCACGCCGCGCACGGGCTCGTCGATCCAACCGCGCACCTGCGGCGCTGCAAACCAGCCGGCACTGACCACGACCGCGCCGACCAGGCCCACCGCGCCCAAGCGGGCGATGCGGCCGACCATCGCGAACACGCGACGCCCGCCGCTGACCCGCGAGGCGCCGTGCCGGGTCCGGGGGCGCCCCCGCTCAACGGGCGCGGGCATGCGGTTGCGCACCCCGCCCCGCACCAGTGGCGACCGGCTCACGAGTCACCCCCTGCAGCGAAAATGATGCGCAGCACCAGTTCGTCGAAATCGATCCCGGCATGGCGGGCCGCCATCGGCACCAGGCTGTGATCGGTAAGCCCGGGAATCGTGTTCGCCTCCAGCAGCCAGAACCCGCCGTCGCGGTCCTGCATGATGTCGACCCGGCCCCAGCCCCGGCAGCCAAGCGCGTCGAACGCGCGCAGCGCGAGCTCCGAGATTTCGCGCTCGGCCGCGGCTTCCAGGCCGCAGGGATGCAGGTACCGGGTGTCCGACGCCTGGTACTTCGCCTCGTAGTCGTAAAAATCGCGCGTGGTCTCCAGGCGCAATACCGGCAACGTTGCGCCGTCGAGCACGGCGACCGTGAACTCGGGGCCGTCGACGAACCGCTCCGCCATGACCTCGCCGTCATACGCGGCGGCGTCGGCCCACGCCTTTTGCAATCCGGCCACATCGCTGACCCGTGACATGCCGATACTTGAACCCTCGTGCACGGGCTTCACGAACAAGGGAAAGCCCGTATCCGTGGCCACCGCGTTCCAGTCGGTGTCCTCGCGCAGGTGCACCGAAACCGGCGTCGGCAGCCCGCAGCGGTCCCAGATCTGCTTGCTGCGCCACTTGTCCATCGCCAGCGCGGAACCCAGCACCCCGCTGCCGCTGTAGGGGATGCCACAGGTCTCCAGCAGGCCCTGCATGGTCCCGTCCTCGCCACCGCGCCCGTGCAGCGCGATGAACGCAAACCCGGGGCGTCGTGCCGCGAAACTCGCAAGCACGTCCTCGCGGGGATCCACGTGGATGCAGTCGATGCCGCTGCGCCGCAGGGACTCCAGCACCGCGGCGCCGCTGCGCAGGGAAACTTCGCGCTCGGCGGAGTTACCCCCGGCCAGCACGGCAACGGTACCCAGCGCACGAATGCGCACGGGATCCTTCCAGGGCTGCTGTTCTGCCGTGGCCATGGTCATTCAGTCCTCGCCCCGGGTGGAGGCGGCGGGAAGATCGTAACCGAGGTTGCTGTCCGCCAGGCCGCGCGCGAGCACACCGACGTCGCCGGCGCCCTGGGTCAGCAGGATGTCGCCGTCCTCGAGCAGGCCCGTCACCACCTCGGCGACCTGGGTCACGTTCTCGACGAACACCGGGTCGACCTGGCCACGCGAACGGATGCTGCGGCACAGGCTGCGCCCGTCTGCACCGGGGATCGGTTCCTCGCCGGCCGCGTACACGTCGAGCAGGACCAGCACGTCGACCTGGGACAGGACCTGCACGAAATCCTCGTAGCAGTCGCGGGTACGCGTGTAACGGTGTGGCTGGAAGATCATCACCAGCCGGCGCTCCGGCCACCCGGCGCGGATCGCGTCGATCGTCGCCGCCACCTCGCGGGGGTGATGGCCGTAGTCGTCCACCAGCATGACGCGGCCCGGCGGCAGATCGAAATCGCCATAGCACTGGAAGCGACGACCAACGCCCTCGAACCCGCTTAGCCCCTCGCAGATCTGTTCGTCCCGCATCGACTCGTCGGTGGCCACCGCGATCACCGCCAGGGCGTTGAGCACGTTGTGGTTGCCGGGCATGGCCAGGGTCACGTCCAGGGGCGCGTGACCCTCCGGCCGCAGAGCGCGGAAACGGATCTGGGCGCCCTGCTGGATGACGTCCACGGCGCGGTAATCCGCCTGGTTGCTGAACCCGTAGGTCAGCACCTGGCAATGCACCTCGGGGAGAATCTCCTGGACCACCGGATCATCGATGCAGAGCACGGCGAGCCCGTAAAACGGCAGGTTGTGCAGGAATTCCACGAAGGTCTTCTTGAGCCGCCCGAAGTCGCCGTCATAGGTGGACATGTGATCGGCATCGATGTTGGTGACGATCGCGGTCACCGGCTGCAGGTGCAGGAAGGAGGCATCGCTCTCGTCCGCCTCGGCAACCAGAAAGCGCCCGCCGCCGAGCTTCGCATTGGTGCCCGCGCTGTTGAGCAGTCCGCCGATGATGAAGGTCGGATCCAGGCCGCCGTGGGCCATGACCGAGGCCAGCAGGCTGGTGGTGGTGGTCTTGCCGTGGGTACCGGCGACGGCGATGCCGTGACGGTAGCGCATCAGTTCGGCGAGCATTTCCGCACGCGGCACGATGGGGATGCGGTGCTCGCGCGCATACCGGACCTCCGGGTTGTCAGGGCGAACCGCGGTGGATACCACCACCACGTGCACGTCCCGCGCATGGTCCGCCGCGTGGCCGATGGAAATCTGCGCGCCGAGCTTGCGCAGCCGTGCGGTCACCTGTGATTCGTGCAGGTCGGAACCCGAAACCTCGTAACCCTGGTTGATCAGCACCTCGGCGATACCGCACATGCCCGCACCGCCGATGCCAACGAAGTGGATACGCCGGGTGCGGCGCATCTCCGGCGCCTCGTAGGGAATCGCGTCGCGCACGACATTTTCAGGCATTGAGTGGCTCCATGCAGAATCTGGCAACTTCCTCGGCGGCGCCCGGACGGGCCAGGCCGCGGGCGGCAATCGCCATCTCGCGCAGGCGACCCGGGTCCGCCAGCAATTCCTCCAGCAGCGCGCCGAGGCGCTCCGGATCCAGTTCAGGCTGCGGCACCAGCACGGCGCCGCCCGCATCGACCAGGTAGCGGGCGTTGGTGGTCTGGTGGTCGTCGACCGCGTGGGGGAACGGAACGAAGATCGCGCCGACACCAGCCATGGTCAGCTCGGTGACGGTCATCGCGCCGGCACGGCACAGCACCAGGTCGGCCCACGCGTAGGCCTCGTTCATGTGTTCGATGAAGGGCACGACGCGACCCTCGACCGCATGTTGCCGGTAGGCCTCCGTGGTCTTGTCGATGTGCCGTTTGCCGGCCTGGTGCCAGACCTCGGGTCGCAACTGCGCGTCAATCCGGGCCAGGGCCGCAGGCACGCATTCGTTGATCGCCACTGCCCCGAGGCTGCCACCAAGCACCAGCAGCCGGGGACGCCCGCCATGGGCCATGACGCGCCCCTCGGGCTCCGGAACCGAGCCCAGTTCCGCACGCACGGGGTTGCCCACGCAGCGTGCCCGCCCGGGATCACCGAATGAACCGGGGAACGCCTCCAATGTATGCCGTGCGAAGCGGGACAGGATGCGGTTGGTCATCCCGGCAACCGAGTTCTGTTCGTGAATGATCAGCGGGCGGCGCACCAGCCACGCGGCAATTCCGCCGGGGCCGGCGGCGAACCCGCCCATGCCCAGCACGCTCAACGGGCGCAGGTTGCGCACCAGTTCCAGCGCCTGCAGGATCGCACCGAGAATCCGGAACGGTCCCGCCAGCTTGTGCAGCAGACCCTTCCCGCGCAGGCCGCCGATACGGATATAGGAGATGGGAATGCCCGCCGCCGGGATGACGTCAGCCTCGATCCCCTGCCGGGTGCCCAGCCAGTGCACGGCGAAGCCGGCTTCGCGCAGGCGGTTCGCGACCGCGAGCGCGGGGAACACGTGTCCACCCGTGCCTCCCGCCATGATCAGCACCGTCCGTTCCTCCCCGAGACCATCATCGACCTTCATGCGCCCCGTCCCGGCGGTGCACACTGCCGGCACTCGTAATCGGCGCGAAACACCAGCGCCAGCGCCATGCAGCTCGCCAGCAGGCTGCTGCCACCGAAGCTGAGGAACGGCAGGGTGATCCCCTTGGTCGGCAACAGGCCCGCATTGACCCCAATGTTGATGAATGCCTGGGCCGCGAACATGAGCGCGATGCCCCACACGAGGTATGCGTGGAAGGGGAGTCCCGCGCGTTCGCAGTGGCGGCCAATGCGGATCGACCGCCCCACCAGCAGTACGAACAGCCCGATGACGATCACCGACCCGACCAGCCCGGTTTCCTCGGCGATGATGGCAAACACGAAATCGGTATGTGCCTCGGGCAGGTAAAACAGCTTCTGGACGCTGTTGCCGAGACCGACTCCGAACCACTCCCCGCGGCCGAAGGCGATCAGCGCCTGGGTCAGCTGGTACCCGCTGTCGAAGGGGTCCGCCCAGGGGTCGGTGAATGCGGTAAGCCGCTGCATCCGGTAAGGCTGGGAAATCGCCATCAGGACCACCGAGCCCAGGCTCACCAGGATCAGTGCGGAGAAGTGCAGGAGCCGCACCCCGCTCAGGAATACCATTCCCAGCACGGCACCGATCAGCACCACCGCGGTCCCGAAGTCGGGTTCCATCAGCAGCAGCACGACCAGCAGCGACACCACGGCCATCGGCTTGACCAGGCCCGCGAGCCGCGTGCGCACGTCCCCGGCCTGCCGCACCAGGTAGCCGGCCATGTAAATGACCACGCCGATCCGTGCCAGCTCGGACGCCTGCAGGTTGACCGGGCCGAGGGGAATCCAGCGCATGCTGCCGTTGACCTCGCGTCCGATGCCGGGCACCAGCACCAGGGTGAGCAGGAGAAATGCCGCGGGCAGCAGCAACCACCCGTGACGCTCCCAGGCCGCCAGCGGAATGCTCAGCAGCGCGACGAACGCGCTGGCGCCGATGCTCGCGTACACCAGGTGACGGCGCAGGTGATGGAATGGATCATCGTAGTTCTCGGCAGCGATACTGATGGATGCGGAACAGACCATCACCAGCCCGATGCAGAACAGCGCAATCGCGGCCACGGCGAGCCCACGGTCGAAATCGGGAATGCCACCGACCGCCTTGTCGCGCCTGAAAGTCATTGCCCTGGCCATGATCCGCCTCAGTCCAGTTCCGCGACGCAGGTCGCGAACACTTCGCCGCGGTGCTCGAAACCGCGGAACATGTCAAAACTTGCGCAGGCCGGCGACAACAACACGGCATCACCCGGACCAGCGATGGACGCCGCCTGGCTGACCGCGCCCGCCATGGAATCCGCGCGATGAAGATCACAGGCGCCCTGCAGCGCCTCCGCGATCCGCCCCGCATCGCGACCGATCAGTACCGCGGCGCGCACGTGCTTCGCACAGGGTTCGCGCAAGCCTGAAAAGTCCGCGCCCTTGCCGTCACCACCGGCGATCAGGATCAGCTTGCCTTCAACCGCCTCGCCCAGGCCGGTGATCGCGGCCACCGTGGCGCCGACATTGGTGCCCTTGGAATCGTTGTACCAGGCCACCCCGGCGCGCTCGCGCAACCACTGGCACCGATGGGGGAGACCGGCAAACTCGCGCAGGGTCCGGGTCATCGACTCGAGGGGCAGACCGATCGCGTGACCCAGGGCCAGCGCGGCGAGGGCGTTTGCCACGTTGTGGTTGCCGCGGATGCGCAGGTCGGCCACCGGCATCAGCAACTGGTTCTCGAAAGCGAGCCAGGTGGCGCCGTCATGGTCACGCAGGCCGAACTCGTTGAGGTCCGGGGTGTCGAGGCCGAACGACCAACGCCGTACGTCCGGAGGCACCAGGGGTTCGGTCAGCGCATCCTGGCGGTTCACCACCACCTGCCGGCAGCCGCGGAAGATGCGGTGCTTGGCGCGGTGGTAATCCATGATCGAGTCATAGCGGTCCATGTGGTCGGGGCTCAGGTTGAGGACTGTGGCCACCTCTGCATTCACCCGTTCGAGGGTCTCGAGCTGGAAACTCGACAGCTCCAGCACGTAATAATCGCGCGCCCCCGCTTCCAGCAGTTCCAGCGCCGGGGTCCCGATGTTGCCGCCCACGCCGACCCGGAAACCCGCATTTTTCACCAGTTCTCCGGTCAGCACGGTGACCGTGCTCTTGGCGTTGGAGCCGGTGATGGCGATCACCGGCTTGGTCACTTCCTCCAGGAACAGGCCGATGTCGCCGGTAACCGCGACACCCCGCCCGATGGCGGCGGCGATGGCCGGCTCGCGCAGGGACACGCCGGGGCTGACCACCAGTTGGTCCGCGCGACCAAGCAGCGCGGCGTCGAATCCACCGAGATGCAGTTCGGCGTCCGGAAACTCGGTGCGGAACTCGGCGAGACGTGGCGGCGCCTCGCGACTGTCGACCACCGCGAACCGGCGGCCCCGCGCCGCCAGGTGGCGCGCGCACGACAGCCCCGTGGACCCCAGGCCCACGATCACGTTCAGGTGGTCGCTCGCGATCAGTTCTGCCACTGCTGCTGCCAATCGTTCCTCGTTTCTGCGCTCAACGCAGTTTCAGTGTCGCCAGCCCGAACAGGACCAGGATCACCGTGATGATCCAGAAGCGCACGATCACGCGCGGTTCAGGCCAGCCTTTCAGTTCGAAATGGTGATGCAGGGGCGCCATGCGGAAGATGCGCCGCCCGGTCAACTTGAATGACGAGACCTGCAGGATCACGGAGACGGTTTCCATCACGAACACGCCACCCATGATCAGGAGCACGATCTCGTGCCGCACGATCACCGCGATCACGCCCAGCGCCGCACCAAGCGCCAACGCGCCGACGTCGCCCATGAACACCTGCGCGGGATAGGTGTTGAACCAGAGAAATCCCAACCCGGCGCCGGCCAGCGCGCCGCAGAACACCACCAGTTCGCCGGCGCCGGCGATGTAGGGGATATGCAGGTACTCGGAGAACTCCACGTGACCCGCAAGGTAGGCAATGATGCCGAGCGCGCTGCCCACCAGCACGGTGGGCAGGATGGCCAGGCCGTCCAGGCCGTCGGTGAGGTTCACCGCGTTGCTGGTGCCGACCACCACGAAGTAGGTGAATATGATGTAGAACCAGCCCATGTTGATGGCCACGTTCTTGAAGAAAGGCACGATCAGTTCGGTCTCGGCCGGGGTGGCGGCGGTCATAAACAGGAACACGCCGACGCCGAAACCTCCGATCGACTGCCAGAAATATTTCCATCGCGCGGGCAGGCCGCGGGAATCCTTTTCCACCACCTTGCGGTAGTCGTCGACCCAGCCGATGGCACCGAACAGGAAGGTCACCACGCACACCACCCACACGTAGCGGTTGCCGAGGTCGGCCCATAACAGGGTGCTGACCAGGATCGCGACCAGGATGAGCGCACCGCCCATGGTCGGTGTTCCGGCCTTGCTGAGATGGGATTCAGGCCCGGAACTGCGCACCGCCTGGCCGATCTGGTAGTAGCTCAGCTTGCGGATCATGATCGGACCGACCAGCAGTGAAATCGCCAGGGCGGTGAGCGTGCCGAGAATGCCGCGGAAGGTCAGGTACTGGAATACCCGGAAAATCGATTCGACGCTGGCGAGTTCCTGGGTCAGCCAATAGAGCATTTCTAATCCTCCCCGCCCGTGAGCGCGGCCACGACCTGTTCCATGCGCGCGCTGCGCGAACCCTTGACCAGCACGGTTACCCCGGGCACCAGCAGGGGGCGAAGTTCCGACACCAGTTGGTCGACATCATCGAAGCACTGCGCGTCGCTACCGAATGCCGCCGCCGCATGGGCGCTCAGCGGTCCGCGGGTGAAGAGCCTGTCGATGCCGGCATCGCGGGCGGCGCGCCCGGTATCGGCGTGCATCTGCTCCGCATCCTCACCGAGTTCGGCCATGTCGCCCATCACCAGCACACGGGTTCCGGGCGCGGATGCCAGGACCTCGATGGCGGCGCGGAAGGAGGACGGGTTGGCGTTGTAGGCATCATCGATGATGCGCGATCCCCCGGGGCCATCGAGATACTGCAGGCGGCCGCGCACGCCGGTGAAGCTTTCCAGTCCACCCACGATGTCCCTGGCGTCCAGTCCCGTGGCAAGGCATGCCGCGGCAGCGGCCAGCGCGTTGGCGACATTGTGCCGGCCGGGAACACCGAGCCGGACCGGTAAGGGATCGGGAACACCGGCGAGGGTGAACTCCGCGCAACCGTTGGCCCCCGCGCCGATCTGCTCCGCCCGGATATCGGCCTCACCACGTTCCAGGCTGAAAGTGATGCGCTTCCTTGCGCCGATCCGCGACAACCACTGTTCCGCCGCGGGGTCGTCCAGGTTCACGATTGCGGTACCGTCCCCGCCGAGGCCGTCATAGATCTCGCCCTTGGCGCGCACGACGTTGGCGAGGCCGCCGAATCCCTCGATGTGGGCCCCGGCCGCGTTGGTGATCAGCGCGACATCGGGCCCCGCCATGCGCACCGTGAGGGCGATCTCGCCCACCGCGCTGGCGCCAAGCTCGATCACCGCGTAACGGTGTTCCGCGCCGATCTTCAATAACGTGAGCGGCACTCCGACCTCGTTGTTGAGGTTGCCTTCCGTGGCGAGTACCGCTCCCGAACCCTGCAGGATGGACGCGATCATTTCCTTGACCGTGGTCTTCCCGCTACTGCCCGTGACCGCGATCACGGGGCCCTTGAACTGCCTGCGATTGAGTGCGCCGAGTTCGCCAAGCGCGATGCGCGTGTCAGCCACCTCGAGCTGCGGAACGCCGGCGTCCTGGACAGCGCTGACGATTGCACCGCAGGCTTTTTTTGCAGCTGCCTCCGGCACGAACCGGTTGCCGTCGAAATTGGGGCCGGAGAGCGCGACGAACAGGTCCCCGGGCACGATCTTCCGGGTGTCGGTGCTGACCGAACAGAACTCGCAGTCGCCACCGCTGAGCGTGCCGGCCAGGGGTCCGGCGATTTCCGACAGCCGCATCGCCCGCATCATGATTGTTTCTGCCGCTCCTCGAGTGCCTGGCGCGCCTGGGTCAGGTCGCTGAACGGCCACTTGCGACCATCGATGTCCTGGTAGGTTTCGTGACCCTTGCCGGCGATCACCACCATGTCGTTTTTACCCGCGCGGGCAATCGCGCCGCGAATTGCCTCGGCACGGTTATGCTCCACCTCGACTTGTCGGTCGGCAGGAATTCCGGAAAGAATCTCGCCAACGATCTCCTCCGGGCTCTCGCGCCGCGGATTGTCGTCGGTGACGATCACGTGATCGGCCAGGCGCGCGGCGATCTCGCCCATCTGCGGACGCTTGCCCGGGTCACGGTTGCCACCGCAGCCGAAGACACACCACAGCTCGCCACTGCAGTGGTCGCGCACCGCGCCGAGCACGTTTTCCAGGGCGTCGGGCGTATGCGCGTAATCGACGATAACCGCGGGACGCAGGGACCCGCCGATGCGTTCCATGCGTCCGCTCACGGTGGTCAGGGTCGCCAGCGCCTCGGCGATTTCCACCGCTGTGTAACTGCGCAACCACAGCGCGCCGAATGCCGCCAGCAGGTTGGAAATATTGAAACTGCCGAGCAGGCTGGTCTGGAAACCGATCGTGCCGCCGGGATAGCGGATATCCAGGTCGAACCCGGAGCCGGAGGCAGTCACCGATTGCGCCAGGATGTCGGCCTCCGGACGGCTCCGGCTGTAGGTGATCACGCGCACGGTGCTGCCCAGCTCCGCGGCGAGCCTGCGGCCAAATGCGTCATCGATGTTGATCACCGCTGACCTGAGTCCGGGGAAGTAAAACAACCGACGCTTGGCCTCGCCGTAGGCTTCCATGTTGGCGTGGTAGTCGAGGTGGTCGCGGCTCAGGTTGGTAAAGATCGCGGTACGCACCCGCACCCCGTTGAGCCGACCCTGCTCGAGCCCGTGGGAGGAGGCCTCCAACGCCACCGCCTCCGCGTTCTGGCCGAGCAGTTCCGCCAGCAGTTCCTGCACCCGGATCGGGTCCGGCGTGGTATGCGTCGACTCGGTGAAGGTGCCCGGCAGTCCGTAGCCGATGGTGCCCATGACCCCGCAACGCATTCCCAGCGAGTTCAGGGCGCCGGCAATAAATTGCGTGCACGACGTCTTGCCGTTGGTGCCGGTCACGGCCAGGACATCGAGACTGGCCGAGGGGTCGTTATAGAAACGCGCCGCAAAGCCGCCGACCTTGGCCGGGAGATCGGGAATCGGGATCACCGGAACACCGCTCTCCACCCGCGGCCTCTCCCACTCGTCGACCGCCTCGACCAGGACGCCGATGGCGCCGGCAGCGATCGCGTCGGGAATAAAGTTGCGTCCGTCCACGGTGGTGCCCTCGAGGGCGATGAACAGGTCGCCGGCCGCAACCCGGCGGCTGTCCAGCTGCAGGGAGCGGATCGCCGAGTCCATGTCCGGCGGCAGGCTGAACTCGTCCGCCAGGAGTTCCGAGAGAGTCAGCTTGTTGCAGTTGTTGATCTCAGGCATCAGCATTCTTGTCCCTCGCCACGGGTTCGGTTCCCCGGCGCACCAGCCGGTTGCCGGCAGCGTCCGGCGGAACGTTCAGAATGCGCAGGGCGTCGCCCATGATGCGCGCGAAGACCGGGGCCGCGACTTCGCCACCGTAGTATTTCTCGCCGCGCGGGCCGTCGATCACGACCACGCCCGCCAGGCGCGGCCGGCTGGCCGGCACCACCCCGGCGAACATGGCCACGTAATCGTCCTCGGCATAGCCGCCCTTGCCATCGACCTTGTGCACGGTCCCGGTCTTGCCGGCAACCCGGTAACCGGAAACCCCTGCGCGGGTCCCGGTGCCACCCTCCTCGGTGACATTCTCGAGCATTCCCAGCACCCGGTTCGCAATCTTCACTTCCATGACCCGCCACGGCTCCGGACCCGCCGCAGCGCGCACCAGGGACACCGGACGACGCACGCCGCCAGCGGCCAGGGTCGCGTAGGCCTGGGCGATCTGCAGCGGCGTGGCGGAGAGGCCGTAGCCGAACGAGAGCGTCGCCGTCTGGATATCCTTCCACTTGCGACGCGATGGCAGCATACCGCTGTCCTCGCCCGGATAGCCGGTCCCGGTGCTTTCGCCGAACCCGACCTGGCCGAACACTTCACGCACCCGCTGCGGCCCGATATCGAGGGCGAGGCGGGTGATGCCGACGTTACTCGACTTGGCGAGGATGTCGCGGATATCCAGCATCCCGTAATCGCGGTGATCGCGGACGGTCTTGCCGTCCACCCGCATGTGACCCGGGGAGGTGTTCAGCAGGGTTGCCGGGTGGTAACGGCCCGTGGCCAGTGCCGCGGCGACCGTGAACGGCTTCACCGTGGAACCGGGTTCCAGGCTGTCGGTGATGGCGCGGTTGCGCAGGTAGGCGACCTTCATGTCGCGGCGATCATTGGGATTGAACGACGGCTGGTTGACCATCGCCAGGATCTCGCCGGTGGGCACGTCGATCAGCACCATGGAGCCGCCCCGTGCGCGGTGCTGGCGCACGGCTGATTTCAGCTCGCGATAGGCAAAGTACTGGATGCGCAGGTCGATCGTGGTCTGCAGGTCCTGGCCCGGATCCGCGGCGCGCAAGGTGCGCAAACGGCGCACCACGCGTCCGCGACGGTCCTTCACGACCTGCTTGGCGCCCGGGGTTCCGGCCAGCACCTGCTCGTAAGCCAGTTCCAGCCCTTCCTGGCCACGGTCATCGATGTCGGTGATACCCACCACGTGGGCGGCCACCTCTGCAGCCGGGTAAAAACGCCGGTACTCGCGCCGCACCGAGACACCCGGCACACCGAGTTCCATCACCCGTTCCGCGGCGGCGGGCTGCATGTGCCGACGCAGGTACACGAAGCGTTTGCCGGCGAATGCCTGCACGCGCTCGCGCAGGGATTCCTCCGCCATCTCGAGGGATGCCGCGAGTTCGCCCAGCGGCACCTCATCCGGATCGAGCAGGGAGGGATCCGCCCAGATCGAGGCCACCGTGGTGCTGACCGCCAGGGGTTCGCCGCGACGGTCGACAATCATGCCGCGGTGGCCGGGGATCGGCTCGGTGCGCACCACGCGGGCATCGCCCTGGCCCTGCAGGAACGCGCGATCATTTATCTGAAGGTCGACCACCCGCCACAGCAGCGTGCCGAGAGCCGTGCACAGGCACACCGAAACCAGCGCAAGGCGCATCGGGTAACCGGGTTCCGGCTGCCGTTCCTTCATTGCCTGATGGTCACTATTTCAAAGGGGTCTGGCGCTTCCATGTCGAGGCGCCTGCCCGCGATATCCGAAATCCGGCCGTGTCCCGACCATGCACCCTGCTCGAGCAGGAGCTTGTCCCACTCCATGCGATAGCGGTCCGCTTGGTCTTCCAGCAGTTCCAGGCGGTTCGCCAACTCGCGACCGTGATGCGCGGTTTCCACCACGCTCACCGCCGTCGCGCACACCGCGCCCAGCAGTACGCCGAGCCCGAGAATAGGTGCCATCCCTGGCTTCCCGGCATGCTCATCGCGCCGGGACCTCCCTGCATTCCTGTCCGCGCCCCTGCCCGCCATGCCTCAGGCCACCTTCTCGGCGACACGCATGACCGCGCTGCGGCTGCGCGGATTCGCCGCAACCTCTGCAGCGCCCGGACGGATCGCCTTGCCGACCAGCCGCAGGCGACGCGGCACCTGGGCATCAGTCACCGGCAGACGCCGGGGCAGTTCGCCCCCCGTGGCCTCGCCACGCATGAACTGCTTGACGATCCTGTCTTCCAGCGAGTGAAAGCTGATGACCACCAGTCGCCCC
>JBFGWM010000010.1:0-24930 GCA_041588495.1 Pseudomonadales bacterium
CCGGCCCCGCCGCGATGTTCGACCTCATCGACGCCGAGAACATCCGTGTGTTCGGCACCAGCGCCAAGTTCATCGCCGCCGCCGAGAAGGCGGGACTGGTACCGCGCGAAACCCACAACCTCGGGGCGTTGCGAACGATCCTTTCCACCGGCTCCCCGCTGGTGCCGGAAAACTTCGATTACGTGTACCGGCACATCCACCCGGACGTATGCCTGTCCTCGATCTCCGGCGGCACCGACATCATCTCGTGCTTCGCCCTCGGCAACCCCGCCCTGCCGGTATGGCGCGGCGAATTGCAGTGCCGGGGCCTGGGCATGGCGGTGGATGTCTACAACGAGGACGGCCGGCCGGTGACCGGGCAGAAAGGCGAACTGGTGTGCACGCGTCCGTTTCCGAGCATGCCGGTGGGCTTCTGGAACGATCCCGACGGGAGCCGGTTCCGCGCGGCTTACTTCGAGCGGTTCCCGGGCGTGTGGGCCCACGGCGACTACGCCGAACTCACCGCCCACGGCGGCCTGGTGATCCATGGCCGCTCCGATGCGGTGCTCAATCCCGGCGGGGTACGCATCGGCACCGCGGAGATCTACCGCCAGGTGGAGAAGGTCGACGCGGTGCTGGAAAGTCTGGTGATCGGCCAGCGCTGGGACGACGACGTGCGCGTGGTGCTGTTCGTGCGCCTGCGCGAGGGCCTAAAACTGGACGACATCCTGTGCGAGCGCATCCGCGCCGAGATCCGCGCCAACGCGACCCCGCGCCATGTCCCCGCAAAAATTCTGCAGGTGACCGACATCCCGCGCACCATCAGCGGCAAGATCGTCGAACTGGCGGTGCGTAACGTGGTGCACGGCGAAGCGGTGAAGAACACCGACGCCCTCGCCAACCCCGAGGCCCTGGAGCAGTTTCGTGACCGCCCGGAACTCCGGGACTGAGCCGCCGGAAATCCAGCCGGCCGATCCGGCCGCGCGGCGCAGGGCGATCCTGCTGCTACTCGCGGGCGCGGTGATCGGCGCCTGTGCGCTGTGGTCCGTGCAACGCTACCTGCCGGGGGAACTTGCCGCGACCGACCCGGAGTTGTACCGGGAACGGCTCTACCGCGCCGTCTACGCGCTGGCCATGCTGAGCTTCGCGGGACTGCTTGCGGCGGGCGGCGGCCTGGTGCTCCTCGGCCGACGCATCCTCGACGCCGACCGCTTCCCGCCACCCGGCTCCCCCCTGGTGCGTCCCACGCGGGTACACCACGGCGTGCGCGCCCGGCTGATCGGCCGTTGCGTGATTCTCGGTGGATCCCTGCTACTGCTCGGCGCGCTTCTGGCGCCGATGCTGTTGCTGGAACTGGGCGGCGCCCTGCTGGCGACGGCGGGCGCGCGGGGCTAGTCGGAAGGACCGCGGTCGGCGCGCCGCGAATCCTCGCTGTCGTCGAGGTCACCCGGTTCACTGTCAGCATCCGCGACCCCCGCCTCGCCGCGGTCCCTGCGCCGTTTCAGCTTGCCGGCCGCCTGTTTCGATTTCTCGCGGAAGGTTTCCAGCCAGCGGCGGGCAAACTCGAACTCGACCCCGAGAATCGCCAGCCCGAGCAGCATCACCAGGGCGCCGGGACCCGGGGTGAACACCAGGGCCAGGCCGATCAGCAGGATCGTGAAGCCGATGACGCCGACGACGATGCGTTTCGCGACGCGGTAGGTGACGTTGACCGATTCGCGGATCATGAAATATCAGCCGGTGAACGGGAACGGGATTCTACCGCTTTCGGGCGGTATCGATCACCCGTCCCGGGCCAGCAGGGCCTCCAGGTAATCGTCCGGCGAGTCCAGTTGCAGGAAATGCCCGGCGTCAGGCAGTTGCCGGACCGTGGCGCCGGGCACCAGTTCGGTCAGGCGTCTCCCGGGGCCGTCCCAGGGCTGGTTGGGATCGCGCATGCCCCACACGAGGTGCACGGGCATGCTCAGCTCGCGCAGGTGCGGCGCGATGCGCACGGTCTGCTGCGGATCGAGGGCTGCGAGGTGACGCTGGAACTCCAGCCGCCCCCGCGGATCACTGATCTTGGTGTCCCAGAACACGCGGCGCACGGTTTCCGGATCCAGGCACCCGGGCCGCGCCACCGAGCGCTTCAGTTCGTGGTTCGCATAGGGGTTGGGAAACAGCCCGGCGGCCGCCATCGGCCGGAACAGGCCCATGCGGGCCATGGCGATGGTGAGGCGGATCGCCGGGATCGGCCACGAGTCGTCGACAATGCAGTTGCTCAGGCTCAGGCGGTTGAACTGCGCCGGACGCCGCGTCGCCATCACCTGGGCAACACCGCCGCCGATATCGTGTGCCACCAGCCACGCCGGACCGCAGTCCATTTGATCCAGCCAGTTGCCGAGCAGAGCCGCCGCGCCGTCGAGGGAACGGTCCCCGGGCTCAGGCACGCGGGTCGCACCGTAGCCGGGCAGGTCGGGCGCCAGGCAGCGGAAACCGTGTCCCGCGAGACGCTCCATAACGTCCCGCCACAGTTCCGCGCCGGCGGGAATGCCGTGCAGCAGGACCAGGGGCTCGGCGTCCGCCGCGCCTGCGGCGAGCCAGGACACCTCGGCGTCCCCCACCGTCATGCGGAGGCGCTCCACCGTGGCGCCCCCGGCGGCGCTCACAGCCGTTCCAGGAGGCGCTTGACGCCGGCCGCGACCTCGCCGGGCGAATCCTCCTGCAGGTAGTGACTGGCTTCCGCGATGCGGCTGACCTGCCCGTGGGGGAAATGGCGGCGCCAGTGGTCAAGGTCCTCGCGACCGAATGCAGGGTCCCGCGTGGCCCACACGATTTCCACCGGCTTGTCGCGCAGGCGGTAGAGGCGGTTCTCGATAGCGGCCAGCCAGGTCACCGAGTTGCGGATCGCCCACGGGAACACGTAGGTCCCCATGCGCGACTTCTCGTCGGGGAACGGGTCCGTATAGGCGCGCAGGATCTCCGGGGTCTTGCGGTCCTTTCGATAGATACCGCTGGGCAGGATCTTGCGTGCGAAGAAGTTCCTTTTCAGGTGCAGGTTACGCGACAGCGGTCCGCCGACCAGCCAGGAAAAGATGCGCCCTTTCAGCGGCGCGGGCCACGCCCAGGTGTTGCAGATCTGCAGCCCGACGATGCGTTCGGGGTGTTCCACGGCAATCGACATTCCGATCGGCCCGCCCCAGTCCTGCACCACCAGCACAAATTCCTTCAGCTGCAGGTGTTCGATCAACGCGAATACCCAGTCGGCGTGCTCCTGGGGCGTGTATCCGTAACCCGGCGGGTGATCGGAGAATCCGAAACCGGGGTAATCCGGAGCGATGCAGCGGCAGGTACCGGCCAGTTCGCGGATCACGTCCCGGTACAGGAATGACCACGTCGGGTTGCCGTGCAGCATGAGCACCGCGGTGCCCTCGCCCTCGTCGACGTAGTGCATGGCGCAACCGTCGCGCTCGAACCAGTGGGATTCGAACGGGTAGAGATCGGCACTCACCTCGAAGGGGCGTTTGTGCGCTGCCATGCAGGGCTCTCCAGGAGCGAATGGAACCCGCTAAAGATCGCACATTTTGTCCGATCCTGCCCGCCGCACGGACGGACCGCCGGGGCGTGGCCTTTGCCCGGCGCGCGGCGTCATCTAAGCTGATTAATAAACGACCAATCCGGTGAGGCCCATGCTGCAGACACGAATCACGCGCCTCGCCCTGTGCCTCGCGGTGGCCGGCCTCTCCGCCTGCGCCACCATCGGCCCGCGCATCCTCGAGGGCGAGCGCATCGACTACAACATCGCGATCCAGCGCAGCAATGACGAGCAGCTCCTGCTCAACCTGGTGCGTCTCAAGTACCGCGGCAGTCCGTACTTCCTCGAGGTGAACAGCGTCTCATCGCAGATCACCTTTCAGCGCACCCTCTCCGCCTCCGGCGTCCTGACCCAGTTCATCGGCGGCGGTACCGACAGCAAGGTCGCCAGCGGCTCGGCCACCGGCGTGTTCGCCGAGCGCCCCACGGTTTCCTACTCGCCCCTGCGTGGCGACGACTACATCCGCCGCCTGCTGTCGCCGATCGGCACCGACCGCATCCTGCTCCTCAATCGCTCGGGATGGGACATGGACCAGGTGTTCCGCCTCACCGTGCAGAGTGTCAACGGGGTGAAGAACGCGCCCAGCGCGTCCGGGCCGACACCGGCGACGGTACCGGAGTACGGGTCCTTCGCCGCCGCCTCGCAGCTGTTGCCCGAACTGCTGCGCCAGGACGCGGTGCGCCTGTCGTACCAGAAATCCCGGCAGGGTCCGCAACTGCTGATGTCCATCACCGCCCACGGCCGCAAGCTGCCCGCGACCCGCCGCTTCATGGACCTGCTGCGACTCGACGACGGTCTGGACCGGTATTTTCTCAGCCCGGCCACCGAGCCGCCGGGAAAGGCCGACTACATCAACCTGCAAACACGATCCCTGATGGGGATGATGTTCTACCTTTCCCAGGGCATCCATGTCCCCGCGGACCACATCAGCAAGGGCAAGGTGACCATCACCCGCAACGGGGACGGCGACGTCTTCGACTGGAACCAGGTCACCGGCGACCTGTTTCGCGTGCGCTCCGCGCGACAGCGCCCGGCGGAGGCCGCGGTGGCGATCTCCTATCGCGGCTACTGGTTCTACATCGATGACTCCGACCTGCAGTCGAAGTCGACCTTTGCCCTGCTCGCCCAGATCACCACCCTGCAGGCCGGCAAGGCCAAGGACACCGGCCCGGTGCTGACCCTGCCCATCGGCGGCTGAGCAAGTGCGCTGGTCTATGCTTCGGGAAAGACCAACAGCGAGGCGCCGGGACGCGTGGAAGAATACCTGCTGCACTGGTGGAACGGGGAACTCGGGCTGCATTACCAGCCCTGGGGTTACACCATGGGGCAGATCAACAAGTCCATCCAGATCGCCCAGTACTTCACCGGTCTCCTGACCATTTTCGAACTGGTGCGTATCAGCGACGTCACCGGCAAGCTGCGCGTCATCTCCAGCATCCCCGTGTACGGTTTCCGCTTCATGTCGGTGCTGCTCAACTCCCCCAACCTGCTGCTGCGCCTGGTGGTCGGCACCTACGTCAGCCTGCGCGGCCGCCAGCCCATGGACGAGACCCTGCGCTCGGCGCTCGCCGAACACCTGTGGACCGCGAAAACCGAGGCCGAGGAAGCCGCGGACCAGTTCCATCACAAGCTGGCCGAACACCCGGCGGAACGCTTCATCAACTACCTGGAACGCCACCTGTTCTCGGAAAAGGCCATGCGTTTCCTCACCTTCAGCGCGTTTGCCCTGCTGTCTCTTGCCGAGATGCTCACCAGTCCCAGCTGACACCACCGCGCCCGCCCCGAACCCGGCACGCCCGCCGGGTGTCTAAGCCGAAAGGTTTCGCTGATCGCGGGACAGACCGGTCCCGCGGGGGGTTGCATGCGCCTGTTGTTGTGGACGCTGTTGCTGCTGGCGCCGGCCCTGGGCGGCGCCAGCACGGCAGGCGCGCCCGCGGATGCCCTCGACCGCTTTCTCGCCCAGCCCGATGCCTCCTTCGCCTGGCAGGTGCGGACCGAGAGCCGCTACCGCAACGCGTATTACGCGGAGCTGCGCCTGGTGTCCCAGACCTGGAAGGGCACCGAGTGGAAGCACCGCCTCCACGTGCTGGTGCCGCGAAAGGTCGACGCCGAGTCGGGACAGGCGCTGCTGCTGGTCTGGGGCGGCCGCTGGAAACCGCATTACGACGATCCCCCGGGTCGCGCACAGCTGCCCAAGCGCACGGACCTTTTTGCCGGGATCGCCGAACAGCTGCGCACCCCTGTCGCGGTGCTTGCCCAGGTCCCCTTCCAGCCGCTGTTCGGCGGCCTGCGCGAGGATGCGCTGATCGCGTACAGTTTCGGGCGTTACATCGAGAGCGGCGATGACAGCTGGCCGCTGCTCCTGCCCATGGTGCGCAGCGCGATCCGCGGCATGGACGCGGTGAGCGAGTACCTCGCCGAACGCCACGCCCTGGACATCCGCCATTTCACCCTGGCCGGCGCCTCCAAGCGCGGCTGGACCACCTGGCTCACGGCGGCGTCCGACCCGCGGGTCACCGCCATGGCGCCCATGGTCATCGACATGCTCAACATGCCGGCCCACCTGCAGCACCAGGTCGACACCTGGGGAGACCTCTCGGAGCAGATCCGCGACTACACCGACGCCGGCCTGCACGACATCCTGTCCTCGCAGGCGGGCGGCAGGCTGCGCAGAATCATCGATCCCTACCACTACCTTTCGCGGATCGGGCAGCCGAAGCTCCTGGTCATCGGCACCAACGACCGCTACTGGCCGCTCGACGCCCTGCGCCTGTACTGGGACCGCCTGCAGGGCGAAAGCCACGTGCTCTACGTGCCCAACAACGGGCATTCGGTGAAAGACACCCTGCGCGTCGTCGGCAGCCTCAACGCCCTGCATCAGCACGCCACCGGCCGCCACCGCATGCCACGCCTGGAATGGACCTACACGGAGAGCGCGGACGCACTGGAACTGGCAGTGCGCTCCGATCCCGCGCCGGCCCGGGTGCGCGCCTGGCAGGCCCACGCGGAAACCCTCGACTTCCGCTCCGCGGAATGGACGGCCAGCGACGCCGTCGAGGACGACGGGACCTGGCGTCACCGCATCGAACTTCCCGCCGCCGGACACACCGCGCTGTTCGGCGAGGCGGTCTACGAAAACCTGCCCCTGCCCTACTCGCTGTCCACCCTGGTACGCATCGCGCCCGGCGGGCTCGACTCGGGACCGGGCACGGGACGCTGAACCGTGGGGGCCGGTTCCTGCGCGGCGCACGCCCGTTGTACAATACGCGCCCCGTAAGCCCCGAATGTTCCCCATGCCCTTTTCCCTGGTACCCACGGGCGCGATCCCGGACCGCGCCGGCGACCGCCGTCACTGGCAGGGCCTGCACGGCGCGGCGGCCGGCATGGCCATCGCCGAGACCGCGCGAACCTGCGCGCGCATGCTGTTCGTGGTCACCCCCGATCCCGAGAGCGCCGCGCGCCTGGAACAGGAAATCCGTTTCTTCCTGGGTGACGACGAGGAGACCCCGGTACTGGCGTTCCCCGACTGGGAAACCCTGCCCTACGACACCTTCTCCGCGCACCAGGACATTGTCTCCGAGCGCCTCAACACCCTGGCCCGGCTGCCGGTGGTGCGTCGCGGCGTGCTGATCACCACCGCGCCGACCCTGATGCACCGCATCGCGCCCCACGAGTACATCGCTGCCAACAGCCTGTCCCTGGATCTCGGGGACCGCCTCGACATCGACACCTTCCGGCGCCATCTCGACGGCTGCGGCTACCGCGCGACCGGCACCGTGTACGAGCATGGCGAGTACGCGGTGCGCGGCTCGATCGTCGACCTGTTCCCCATGGGCAGCGACACGCCGTTCCGCGTCGACCTGTTCGACGACGAGATCGAGACCCTGCGCACCTTCGACCCGGAGACCCAGCGCACCCTGGAAACGGTCGCCTCGGTGCGCCTGCTTCCGGCCCGCGAGACGCCGCTCTCCGAGGACGGGATCAGCCGCTTCCGGCAGGCATTCCGTGAGCACTTCGACGTCGCCGTGAGCCGCTGCCCGGTGTACCGGGAGATCAGCGACGGCATCCCGCCGGCCGGCATCGAGTACTACCTGCCGCTGTTCTTCGAGCACACCTCGACCCTGTTCGACTACCTGCCCGAGGACGCCCTGGCGATCACCCTGGGCGACCTGCAGGAATCCGCGGTTCATTTCTGGCGCGAGGCGGAGTCCCGCTGGGAGGACCACCGGGTCGACAAGGAGCGTCCGCTGCTGCCGCCGGGAGAACTGTTCCTGCGTCCCGACGACGTGTTCGGCGGTCTCAAGGCGATGCCGGTGGTGCGCGTGGTCGCAGCCACGGCAGATGCCGGGACGGAGGCCGGAGGCCACCATGCATTCCCGTGCCGGCCGGTCCCGCAACTGCCGGTCAACGCCAAGGCCGCCAATCCCCTTGCCGACCTGGAGCGTTTCCTCGGCGCATGGCCGGGGCGGGTCCTGTTCGCCGCCGAGAGTCCGGGGCGGCGCGAGGCCCTGCTGGAGCTGCTGCACCGACATGACATCCGCCCCGTCGCGGCAGCCAGCTGGCGCGAGTTCCGCGATGCTGACGCGACCCTGGCAATCACCGTGGTGCCCCTGGAACACGGCATGCTGGTCGAGGATCCGGCCCTTGCCGTCATCACCGAGTCGCAACTCTTCGGCAGCAAGGTCATGCAGCGCCGCCGCCGCGAGACGCGCCAGGACAATTCCGAGTTCGTGGTGCGCAGTCTCGCCGAACTCCGCATCGGCGCGCCGGTGGTACACATCGACCACGGCGTCGGCCGCTACCTGGGCATGCAGAACCTGTCGGTGGACGGCCAGCAGACCGAGTTCCTGTGCCTGGAATACGCGGAGGAAGCGAAGCTCTACGTGCCGGTCTCCGACCTGCACCTGATCAGCCGCTACAGCGGTGTCGAGGAGGAGATGGCGCCCCTGCACCGGCTCGGTTCCGAGCAGTGGCAGAAGGCACGCCGCAAGGCCGCGGAGAAGGTGCGCGACACCGCCGCCGAACTGCTCGACCTCTACGCCCGGCGCCAGGCGCGCAAGGGCCGAGCGTTCCAGTTCAGCGAGGCGGAGTACGCCTCGTTCGCGGCCGATTTCCCGTTCGAGGAAACCCCCGACCAGGAAAACGCCATCGCCGCGGTCATCCACGACCTGCGCGCGGAGAATCCCATGGACCGGCTGGTCTGCGGCGACGTGGGTTTCGGCAAGACCGAGGTCGCCCTGCGCGCGGCCTGGGTGGCGGTCAGCAACGGCCGCCAGGTGGTGGTGCTGGTACCGACCACCCTGCTCGCCCAGCAGCATTTCGAGACTTTCCGCGACCGCTTCGCCGACATGGCGGTATCGGTCGAGGCGCTGTCCCGCTTCCGCACGGCCAAGGAGCAGGAGGCCGTCCTGGAACGCGCCGCCTCCGGTCGCGTCGACATCCTGATCGGCACCCACAAGCTGCTGCAGGCGGGGATGCGGTTCAGCGATCTCGGGCTGGTCATCATCGACGAGGAGCACCGTTTCGGGGTGCGCCAGAAGGAGAAGCTCAAGGCGATGCGCGCCGAGGTCGACATCCTGACCCTGACCGCGACGCCCATCCCGCGCACTCTCAACATGGCCATGGCCGGGATGCGCGACCTGTCGGTGATCGCCACGCCGCCGGCGCGACGCCTCTCGGTGAAGACCTTCGTGCGCGAGCGTAACAAGGGACTGATCAAGGAAGCCCTGCTGCGCGAGATCCTGCGCGGCGGCCAGGTCTACTTCCTGCACAACGAGGTGAAAAGCATCGAGCGCGCCGCCCGCGAACTCGCCGAACTGGTCCCCGAGGCCCGCGTCGGCGTCGCCCACGGGCAGATGCGCGAACGCGACCTGGAACGGGTGATGTCGGATTTCTACCACCGCCGCTTCAACGTGCTGGTGTGCAGCACGATCATCGAGACCGGCATCGACATTCCCAGCGCCAACACCATCGTCATCGAGCGCGCGGACCGCTTCGGTCTCGCCCAGCTCCACCAGTTGCGCGGCCGCGTCGGTCGCTCCCATCACCAGGCCTACGCCTACCTGCTGACCCCGCATCCCAAGGCCATGACCCCGGACGCGGTGAAGCGGCTGGAGGCGATCGTGGCCGCCGGCGAACTGGGCGCCGGCTTCACCCTGGCGACCCACGACATGGAAATCCGCGGGGCCGGAGAACTACTCGGGGACGAGCAGAGCGGCCACATCCAGGCCATCGGCGTCAGCCTGTTCATGGACATGCTGGAACGCGCGGTGGACTCGATCCGCAGCGGCCGTACCCCGAACCTGGACCAGCCGCTGAGCACCCACTCCCAGATCAACCTGCGCATTCCCGCCCTGCTCCCGGACGAGTACGTGCCCGACGTGCACACCCGCCTGGTGCTGTACAAGCGGATCTCCGCTGCGAAGACGGACGACGAACTGCGTGAACTGCGCGTGGAACTGATCGACCGCTTCGGCCTGCTGCCGGAAGCGGCGCAGAACCTGTTCATTATCGCCAGCTTCCGCCTGCGCGCCGACGCCATCGGCATCGAGCGCGTTGATGCCGGCGCCGAGCGCGGGTTCATCGAATTCTCGTCCCACACCGGCGTCGAGCCACTGACCCTGGTCAAGATGGTGCAGGCGGCACCGCGCGAGTTTCAACTTCGCGGCGGCAATCAGTTACACTTCGAAGCGGACATGCACCAGGGCGCCATGCGCGTGCAGCGCGTCGGCGAACTGCTCGATCAACTGCTGCCGGCCGGGAACAATGCGTCTGCTGCCTGATGAATCCCGTCACCCCCGGAGACTGAGCGCCGGACCTCTCGCGCCCCTCGCGCTGGCCTGCCTGCTCGCCCTCTCCTCGGCCACGGCCAACGCGGCGTTTTCCCACGCGGGGCGCTGGTTCCAGGTGGAGGTGGTGATCTTCGCCTATGACGGGCACGACGCCCTGCTGACGGAGAAACTGCCCGATCATGGCCCGCTGCAGGAGCCGACCCGCGTGCAGTACCTGCATTCCCGCAAGGGGACGCCGGAAACCGGGGTTCCCGATCTGGTCCGTGACGCCTTCATCCGCCTGCCCTCGTCCATGCGCACGCTGAACATCCCCAAGAAGCGGCTCGCCGACCGCGGCGATTACCGGGTGCTGTATCACGCGGCGTGGCGGCAGCCGATCTTCAAGCACATCAACAGCATCCCGATCTACGTGCGCGGCGGCAACAACCTCGGCGACCGGCGCGAACTGGAAGGGCTGCTGAAGATCAGCGTGGACGTCTATCTCGCGGTGGAAGCCGACCTGCGCCTGAGCATTCCGCGCAGCGCCCAGGCCCCGGTGCCGGCGGTGGCCGAGCCGGCGGCCGACTGGCACACGCGCGCCTACGAGGCCGAGACCGTGTACCCGGAACTGAACCAGGCGGGTCCCTTCGGGACCGTGCAGCCGTCGCGCTTTCACACCATCGCCCTGCAGGAGAAGCGTGGCCGTATCCGCAGTTCGGAGGTGCACTACTTCGATCACCCCCGCCTGGGGATGCTGGTGACCTTCACCCGTTACGAGGCACCCCCGGTGCCGCCGCCGGGTGATCCCGGTTCCGAGTTCGACCTGGAAACCCGCGGCCTCGACGACTGAACGTCGTCCACGGTCGCCGCCTCGCGCAACAGCATCGCGCGCTTGCGCTCCGCACCCCAGCGATATCCGCCGAACGCCCCGCTGCCACGGATCACGCGGTGACAGGGCACCAGCCATGCCACCGGGTTGGCCCCAACCGCGCCGCCCACGGCGCGCGCCGCACCGGGGGACCCGATGGCGCCGGCCACATCACCATAGGTGGTCAGCGCCCCATCCGGAACCCGCAACAGGGCCTCCCAGACCTTGAGCTGGAAATTGGTTCCGCGCAGGTGCAGCGCGAGGGGTTGTCCCGGGGTCACCGACCGTCCGAACACCCGTTGCGCCAGGCGACGGGCGCCCGCGCCATCCTTGCTGAACTCCGCCCCCGGCCATTGTGCGTGCAACGCGTCCAGCGCCGCGCCCGGATCGTCCGGGTCACGAAAGGCGAGAAAACACACGCCGCGTCCGCTCCAGGCCAGCAGGGCCTCGCCGTAGGGCGACCCCGCGTAACCGTAGGCAACCTGCAGGGGAACACTGCCGCGGGCCTCGCCCGGGGTCACCGCCTCGCAGTGCACCAGCAGGTCGTGCAGGCGCCCCGGACCGGACAGCCCGGCGGACCAGGCGGCGTCGAGGATTCCTCCGCCATCGCGCAGCACGGCGAGGGCATGCTCCTTGGAGAGATACTGCAGGAAGCGCTTGGGACTCACCCCGGCCCAGCGCGTGAACAGGCGCTGCAGGCGCGACTCGCTGAGCCCGGCGTGACGCGCCAGCTCGGCAAGACCCGGCTGCTCCGCGGCGTGAGCCTCCAGGTAACGGATGAGTTCGGCGACCCGCTGGTAGTCCCTGGCCGACCCGGGTTCGGTTTCTTCACTGTCTTCCACGCGATGTCTCCACGAACAGAGGCATCATTTTCCCGCGGGCGATGACGCGACGCCACCCGCTTCTTGCCATGCCTCGAGCCATGGCGATAATGCCCGTTCCGACCAAGACGGAGCCCGCCAATGGAATCCGCACCCCTGCGCATCCACCACCTGCAGCACGTGCCGTTCGAGGATCTCGGCAGCATGCGGACCCTGCTGTCCGCGCGCGGCCACGCGCTCACCGCAAGCCACCTGTACCGTGGCGACCCGCTCCCGGACATCGATACGTTCGACTGGCTGATCGTGATGGGCGGCCCGATGGGGATCGCCGACGAGACGGAATATCCGTGGCTGGTCGCGGAGAAACGTCTGATTCGCGAGGCCATCGACGCCGGCCGCACGGTGCTCGGCATCTGCCTGGGCGCCCAGCTGATCGCCGCCGCCCTCGGCGCCCGCGTGTACCGCGGTGCACACCGGGAGATCGGCTGGTTCGAACTGGAGCGCCACGAGGCGGCCCCGGGCTGCGCGGTCGGACGCACCCTGCCCGACCGCATGACGGCCTTCCACTGGCACGGCGACACCTTTGACATCCCCGACGGCGCCCTGCCCCTCGCCTCGAGCGAGGCGTGCGCGAACCAGGGCTTCGTGTTCCGGGAACGGGTGGTGGCGCTGCAGTTTCACCTGGAGACCACGCCCGACGGGGCGGCGCGGCTGGTCGAACACTGCGCGGATGAACTGGACGGCTCCCGCTACGTGCAGGCGCCCGCGGAAATGCTCGGCGAGAGGCGACGCTTTGCGACCATCAACGCGGTGATGGACGCGATCCTCGTGGAAATGGAATCGGTATGCCTGCGGTCCCGGACCGGATGATACCGGCCCGCGGTATCAGATCCTGATATCCTTCGCCCACTTCTCGGCAAGCTCACCGGCGACCGGCAACACGAACTGCTCGTTCTGCCAGGCCTTGACCATGAGCACCACCCACAGCGCGATGCTGAGCAGCCCGATCAGCGGCCCGAGGATGCTGCCGATGACCGGGAGCATGGAGGCCACGATGTTGATCACCGTGAGGCCACCGAAGGTGACGATCGACTGCATGGCGTGAAAGCGCACGAACGCGTCCTTCTTTTCCAGCAGGAAGAACACGATCCCCGTCACCCAGAACAGGACGTAGCACAGCACGCCCGCGATGTTGGACTCGAGGCCGGTCGAAGACTTCGCCATCTGCACACTCCTTCACTGGATCCGGAAAAGCGGTTGCGAACCGTACTGTAATTTGCGGGGAAACTCCAGCGTGATCCCGTACCAGTGGCCCCGCACCAGGCGTTCTCGTCTGCCTCCGGACTGCAGGCTCAGGAACGGCTGCCCATGCGCACCACGCCGGTGACGATTCTCTGGTAGCCCGTCGGCAGGAGGCGCACCACCGCGTCGAACAGCTTGGCGTCCGGACCTACCAGCACGCGGCGACGGTTCTTGCGCACCGCGTTGAGAATCTCCTTCGCCGCACGTTCGGCGCTGGTGAGCAACATCCGCTCCACGCGCGTCCTGCCGTTGGCGACATCCCCGCCGTACATGTCCAGCACGCTGTCGTTGAAGCGCGCCGCGCGGGCAATGTTGGTCCTGATACCGCCCGGGTGCACGCAGGTGGCACTGACCGGCGCGCGGCTGAACTCCAGTTCCTGGCGCAATGCCTCGGTAAACCCGCGCACCGCGAACTTGGAGGAATTGTAGGTACCCTGGCTGGGCTGGGAAAACAGACCGAACACGCTGGACATGTTGACGACATGGCCGTCACCGGACGCGCGCAGGTGGGGCAGGAAGGCCTTGGTGCCGTAGACCACGCCCCAAAAGTTGATGCCCATGATCCACTCGAAATCCTCGTAGCTGACCGCCTCCAGGGTCGTGCCCAGGGCGACCCCGGCGTTATTGATCACCAGGTTGACCGCACCGTGCTCGGCGACCACCTGGTCAGCCCAGGCCTCCACCGCGGCGCGGTCGGCCACGTCCAGTACCGCGGTGGTGACCGCGACCTGCGGAAACCGGTCGGCAACGAGGTCCACGGTCTCCCCCAGGGACTCGCCGTTGAGGTCGCTCAGCGCGAGGTGACAGCCCTCTGCGGCCAGCGCCTGCGCCAGTGAACGGCCGATACCCGATCCCGCACCGGTGATCGCGGCCACCTTGTCCCGGAAAGATTTCATTGCCAGTTTCTCCGCGTTGCGAATTGCACGGCTTGCAGAAAACGTCGTCTCACCATTTCTCCCCGAACGGACGCAGGTCGAGTTCAAAGGTCCACGCCGAGGGATCCTGGTGCGCGAGGTGATAGATCTCGTCCGCCACGGCCTCCGGCCTGAGGAAGAAGTCGTCGGCCGCCTCCTTCAGGTAGCTGCGGGTCACCGGGGTGTCGATGACGCCGTCGACAATCACCAGCGCCACGTGGATGCCCTGCGGCCCCAGGCTGCGCGCCATGGACTGCGCCAGGCTGCGCTGGGCGGCCTTGGCCGGGGCGAAGGCCGCGGTCTGCACGTTGCCGCGCAGGGAGGCGGTGGCCCCGGTGACCACGATGCTGCCGCCCTCGCCCGCGAGCATGTCCCGTGCGGCCTCCTGGCCACAGCTGAACAGACCGGCCGTGTTGATGCGCCAGCTGGCCTCGAGGTCCTCCAGGCTGGACTCCATGAAGGTCTGGAACGAGCCCGAGCCGGCATTGTGCACCAGTACCCCCACCGGGCCGAGTTCGTCGCGTACCCGGGCGAACGCGGCCGCCACCGAGCCACCATCGGCGACATCGCAGGCCACCCCGATGCTGCCAGGGATCTCCGCGGCCCAGGCCGCCAGGCGTTCCTCCGAGCGCGCGAGCATCGCCACGCGGTAGCCCTCGGCGGCAAACTTCCTGCACACGGCAAGCCCGGTGCCCGGGCCCACACCGGTCACCACGCAAACGCGATCCGTTTCGCTCATGCCCCTGTCCTCCGCCGCCTCACGGCAGCCGTTGATCGATCGTCGTCCGGGTACCCGCGCCATGCACGAACACCGGCCGGGTGAACACGTAGTCGGCGTCGGCGACCGGTTCGTGACAGCCGTAACACTCGCGCACGAACTTTTCGTCGTCGCCGTAGGGCTTCAGGTCCTTGCCGACCCAGCGCGCGAAACCCCAGCCCCCGGTGTACGGGAATCGGGCGCGGTCGCGCACCATGATCTCGACATGGACGAACTGGCCCGGCACCGTCGCCGCAACCCATTCGGCGTGACTGGCGTCCTTCCACACCACCTTGGCCAGCACGCTGCCCTTCGGCCACGGACGCTCTCCGGCGCGGGCCGCGCGCACCGCGATGTCGTTGCCGAGGATCACGCGCAGGGTGTTGTTGTCATTGCGGTGGGACAGGCTGACCACCTGCCAGGTCTCGTAGCCCGCGGGGAACGCGATGCCGTTCGGCGCATTGTCCGGGACCCCCGCGGCCACGGCGGGCTGCATCCAGGTCACAAGCCCGGAAAACGCCATGCACAAACCTATCTTTCCGTTCTTCATCATGTACTTATTTATTGTTTGCAGAACCTTTCCCAGGTCGTGGAACATGCCCGGCAGCCCCGCGGCCTGCTATTTCCCCGCGTCCTGCTCGAGCACGATCCGGTAACGTGCGTTGCCACTGCGCAGGCGCTCGACCGCTTCGTTGACCTGGCTCATGGGGAAGGTCTCGGTGACCGGCCGCACCCCGTGGCGGGCGGCGAAATCCAGCATCTTGCGGATCGCGCCCGGACTGCCCACCGGGCTGCCGGAGATACTGCGCTGCCCGGAAAGCAGGGGGAACACCTGCACGCCGAGGGGCTCGAGCACGGCGCCGACGAAATGCAGGCGACCGCGTGGCGCGAGGGCCTGCACGTAGAGGTCCCAGTCGAGCCCCACGTTGACGGTGACGATAATGAAATCAAAGCTGCCGGCCAGGGCCTCGATGGCCTGCTTGTCCCGCGACACCACGAAGTGATCCGCGCCCATCTCGCGGGCCTCGGGCTCCTTCTCCGGCCGCGAGGAGAATGCCGTGACCTCGCACCCCCACTTGTCGAGAAACTGGATCGCCAGGTGCCCGAGGCCGCCGATACCGACCACCCCGACCCGCGCGGTGGGTCGCAGGCCGAACTGCAGGACCGGGTTGAACACGGTGATGCCGCCACAGAACAGGGGTCCGGCACCGGACGGGTCGACTCCCGCGGGCAGGGGAACCACGAAGGTCGCGTGGGCGCGCACGCGCTCCGCGAAACCGCCGTGGCGGCCGACGATGGTGCCCTGGGCAGAGGCGCACAGGTTGTGATCGCCGGCCACGCACTGACCACAGTTCATGCAGGCCCCGGAGTGCCAGCCGATGCCCACCCGCTGCCCGGTTTCCAGGTGGTTCACGTCGGCCCCGGTATCCGCCACCACGCCCACGACCTCGTGGCCGGGCACCAGCGGGTAACGGGTCATGCCCCACTCGTTCTCCAGCATGCTCAGGTCACTGTGGCAGATGCCGCAGTACTCGACGCGCACCTCGACCTCGTGGTTGCCCAACGGGCCGGGATCGTATTCGAACGGGGTCAGGTCGCCCCCTGCGGAATGCACGGCATAGGCCTGGATCATGTTGCGTTCCTCCGTTACCGGCCGAGGTTCGAATCAGCCGAGATTGAAATACACCTGGATTCCGGAAAGTATGCTGCTGCAGGCGACCGAGCACAGGATCAGTCCCATCACCCGGCTCAGGATGCTGGCCCCCGAGTCGCCAATCAGGCGGTGCACCCGGGTGGCCATCAGCAGCATGATCAGGGTGATCAGCAGCACGATCAGCATCAGCCCGGTGGTGATCAGCTGGTGCACGACCGAGAAGCGGTGGTTGTCGGTCATCAGCACCACCGCCATCATCGCGCCGGGCGAGGCGATGGACGGCACCGCGAGGGGGAAGATCGCTGTCTCGTGTCCGCTCTCGATGATGTGCGACTCCTCCTCGGGCTTGCTCTCGCCGAAGATCATGGTCAGGGCGAACAGGAACAGGACAATGCCACCGGAAATCTGGAAGGCGGACAGGGGCACGCCCATGGCCTCCAGCAGGATCTGGCCGAAAACGATGAAAAACAGGAGGATGCCCGCGGAGACCAGGATCGCGCGCACGGCGATCGACTTGCGGTCCCATTCCCGGTGGCGGCGGGTCACCGCGATGAACACCGGGATGGTGCCGAAGGGATCGATCACCGCCCACAGGAAAATGAAATTCTTGAGAACCTCGTCCATGATCCGCCTGCAGCGCCCTCCTCCTGACCACCCGGTCCGGTTCCAGCTATTCAGGATAGCGGAAGCTCGGCGGGAGGTTAGCCGGCCCCGGGGTCCGGGACCTGGTGTGCGCCCAGCCGCTCGCGTACCTCCCCGGGAATCGGCATGGGTCGGCGCGCGGCGTAATCAAAGTGAATCAGCACCGCGCGACCGCGCGCACACAGCCGCCCCTGCTGCCAGGCCTCCTGCTCGATGCTCACCGAGGTGGTGCCGATGCGGCCGATCCCGGTGCGCACCGTCACCGGCTCTCCCCAGAACAGCTCGCCCTCGAAATCGACCTCGATGCGGCGCAGGATCAGGTTCCAGTTTTCAAGACCGGGCTTGTCCATGAACATCGCGAACACCGGCCGCCTGCCCTCCTCGAACCAGACCGGCAACACGGTGTTGTTGATGTGCCCCAGGCCATCGGTCTCGCAGAATCGCGGCTCGATCTGCAGTTCAAACATGTCCGCCCCCCAGTGTCGAATCAGCCGTCATCCGGCAACGAATTCCAGCACCTTGCGCTGGAACGCCGCGGGGTGTTCGCGATGCGGGAAGTGCCCGGTGCCAGGCAGCACGCACCACTCGTAGGGGCCGGTGTAAGCCTCCGGCGTGCGCTCGAAGCTGTCGAGGCTCAGGGCCCCGTCCTGGTCGCCGGCGATGGCCAGCGTCGGCACCGATGTCTTGCGCCCCATGACCTCGCGGGTGCGACGCCCCTCGGCGCCGATTCCGGCGCGCATGAAGGAGCGGTAGTAACCCAGCACCGCGTCGAGCGCGCCCGGCGCCGAGAGGGTGTCCTTGATATGGCGCATCTCCTCGGGATCGGTCTCCCAGCCCGGCGACCACCAGCGGTAGATGTAGTCGATGAAGGCAAAATCGCGACGCCGGGTCCACCAGTCGGAGACCCCGCTGACCTGGAAAAAAAGGAAGTGCCAGGCGCGGCGGAACAGCTTGAGATCGGGCGGCGTGGCACGCGGGTGGGGAATGGCGACGGTCACCATCCGGGTAATCCGCTCCGGCTCCTGGCTGGCGGCAGAGTGCGCGCACAGGGCGCCCCAGTCATGGCCGATCACGGTCGCCCGCTGGTGACCGAGAGCGGTGATCAGTTCCAGCACGTCGCGGCCGAGGGTGATCGGCGAATAGTCGCCGTCGGGCGCTGCGGAACTCGGCGGATAGCCGCGCAGGAACGGCGCCACCACGCGGTATCCGGCCTCGGCGAGCCGCGGCCGGAACTGGTCCCAGGTGTGGGCCGTGTCCGGGAATCCGTGCAGGAGCAGGGCCAGTTCGCCGCTGCCCGACTCCAGGTAGGCAAAACGGATGCCGTTGGCATCCACCTCGTGCAGTTTCTCGTTCTTCATCGCGGATTCTCCGTGTTGGCCGCCCCGGTCCCCGTGCGTTGCGGCGGGCTGTTCTGCGTACAGGTATAGCGGTGCTCCTGTCGCGCACCGTGCGCTTTGAGGAGGCCCACCAGTTCATCGAACTTGCCGTCCTGCGCGAAGCGCAGGACGCTGCGGTTGTGGGATCCGCAGGCATTCACGTCGGCCCCGGCCGCGATCAGCAGGCGCGCGGCACCCGCCTGACCGGCCTTGGCCGCACCCATCAGCGGCGTCACCCCGTTGGACGGGGCGGAGTCGGGCGGGATACCGGCCTCAAGCAACACCCGCACCGCCCGCTCGTCGCCCGCGTGGGCGGCCGCGTACAGCGCCGAGGCCAGCCAGGTCGGCCGCATGCGCTGCGGGTCCGGCGTCCTGTCGAGGACCGCGCCGCGCTCGAGGAGTACCACGGCGACCTCCCAGCGGCCCTTGAACAGGGACTCCTCCAGGGGGGTGCGCCAGTTTTCGCTGGGCCGGTCATCCACGGGAACACCGGCATCAATCAACACCTCGACGATTCCCGTGTACCCTTCCCGCGCCGCACGCATCAGCGCCGAGTGGCCCTTCGCGTCCCAGCCATTCACGTTCGCGCCCGCCGCGATCACGGCGCGGAGTTCGTCCACGTCGTTGGCCGCCACTGCCGCGAACAGGCGGCTCTGGGCGCCGGGATAATCCACCGCGTCCTCGATCTCCGCCAGCTGCCGCATCGGGTTATGGGTGTTCAGCCGCGGGTGCGGCCCGTACGCGCCGCTGGCGGCGGCGCGGGCCACGTGGCGGTGCAGTTCCGGGATGTACCCCCTTGCCGTGATCCGCTGCGCCTCGGTCAGTTCCGGCAGCCAGTAATAGCGCAGGTCCCGCAAATGCCCGTTCAGCTCCAGTTGCGGCCAGTCGTACGCGGTATGCATCGGCGGGTCGGTGGGACCCGCGTCCAGGAAGGCCTGCCAGGTCTGCAGGTGCATCGTGCCGACATCCTCGGCGAAGGACTCGAGGTCGAGCTGCCGGAAGCCGGCCACGTAACGCGGGTGGATGACGCGCAGGGAACAACTGGCCGGCGCCAGTCCGCGCCAGGCCCAGGGAAACAGGAAGCGCTCCCCCGACGCCACCACGCGCACCTCCTCGTCGCTGCGGCTGGCGCCGTGGAGAATGTACCCGAGACATACCAGGCGCACCACGATGTCATCGACGGCCGCCCCGTCCTCGAGTTCGACACTGCCGCGCACCGGCCCCTGCACGGAACCCGCGAACACCACGCCGGCGATCCCGGCGCAGGCGAGGAATCCGGTCCAGGCGGCGAACTTCCTGAGCTTCACGGCACCGACGACTCCGGGGCAGGTGCCGACGCCCGTCGCCGGCACCTACCCAGTGTAGAGCTTCCCGCGCGACGGCCGTGCCGACGGATCACGGCTACCCGGAGCGACGCGGTCCCCTGGCCTGCAGGAATCGGCCAAACCCTGATCCAGGTCAGGTTTTGGCAAGGTCCGAGGGGTATATTGAAACCTGTAAGCAGACGCGAGTCCCGTGACGAGGGCCGGAAAAAACGCCAGTGGAAGATATCGTCCAAGCCTTTGATGCCAGTCTCAAGCGGGTCCTGGAGGCACGCCGCGCGGACCGGGATTTTTTCGACGCGTTCTATGACCGTTTCCTGGCGTCGAGTGAACGCGTGGCGGAGAAATTCCGCCACACCGACATGGCCCGCCAGAAATCGATGCTGCGCAAGTCGTTCTACTACCTGGTCACCTTCTATGCCAGCGGCCAGGTCAGCGATTACATGGTGTCGGTGGCACGCGCCCACAGCCGGCTCGGACACGACATTCCACCGGACCTGTACGACTTGTGGCTGGAGACCCTGATCTCGGTGGTACGCGACTACGACTACGCGATGGACGACGACGTGGAGCTGGCCTGGCGCCTGGTGCTGGTTCCCGGCATCACCTACATGCAGTTCATGTACGAGCGCGTACAGCCCTGAGCGGGCGTCCTCACAGTCGCCGCACGGCGAACAGGGGCAGCGTTCCGTAGCGCTTGGCGAGCGGGATGCGACCCACGTAGTCGCATTCGAACTCGCGGATATTGCGCGTTTCCGCCAGCGCCGCCGCCGCGAAGCTGGCGTAGACCTCCCCCGCCGGCGTGATCGGCTCGATGCGCGCCGCGCGACTCACATGGCGGCCGGAATAGGTGACCCTCCCGTTGACCGGATCGTAGAGCCGGAACACCGGCCCCGTGTGCAGGGCGACCCGGACCTCCAGTGGCTGTGGCAGGCCCCACGCCCCCCATTCCCCGGAAGCATTGCGCGCGTTGACCAGTTCGCACAGGTCGAGGGCGAAGGTTCCGGCATTGCGCAGGCTGTCGAACACCACGTAGAGGCCGTCGCCCCAGGTATTGCGGTCGACCGGGTCGCCCTGCTCCCGGTAGCCCTTCAGGAGGGACTCGACCAGGCCGAGGAAATGCTCGAAGTACGGGGGAATCTGGTGCTCGGAGAAACGGCTGAACCCGCCCACGTCCGCGAACACCATGCTCTTCATCTCCATGCCCGCCGCTTCACGCGCGCCCTCCCCGTCCTCCTCGAAAGGTGTGCGGTCCAGGGGCGACACCCCGGGCACGTCACCCGCCGCGCCCGGGTCGATACAGTCCACCTCCATCCCGCAACGGATCCAGGTGCGCACACTGCGCGCGACCCCGCCGGCCAGGTGGCGGCTGGACGCGTTCCACACGGCGAGCCCGTGCAGGCGCGTGTCCATCTCGCGCGCCTTCATGCGCGCCAGGCCGCAGGTGATCTCGTTCGCATAGTGCAGGAAGATGCGGTCACCCTCGTGCTGTTCCGGCGAGGTCTGCCAGATTCCGGAATCATTCCGCGCGCGAACATGATCGAGAATCCGCTCGTAGCGCCCGGCCCAGGAATGTCCTTCGTCCGCGGTGTCACGTATGGTCACGCAGTCACGCTGGAACGCCTCGATCTCGTAGGGCAGCACGATCTCGCTGAGACCGCCACGCTGCTGCAGGACCTCGTGAAAGAGGATGTCGGCGCCACAGGCGGCGGAGGCGTAACCCCAGCGCGCGTTGCGCGCCTCCAGGTAGGCATCGATGGCTTGTTGCACACCATGCTCCGCCGCGGCGGGAAAGCGCGGCCGTTCCTGTCCCGGGGCATCGGGGACGTGGCCGGCGAACAGGACCACCGCGGGCATCGGCAACCAGGCATCGATGGCGCCGGCCAGGTCCGGATCCGCATCGGCGGCCAGCTCGGCGAGCAGGCGCGCGTTCTTGCGCGAGGATTTCAGCTGCTGCACCCCCGGACCGCAGCCCATGGCGCGCCGGTAGAAGGATTCCGCCGCCTCGCGATCGTTCCCGCCACCGGCAAGTACGTGGCGGACCAGGTGGCCCTCGCCCAGGGTCGCCAGCAACCAGTAATCCGGCGCCTCGGCGGCGGCGGCAAGTTCGCTGCAGGTGTCCAGCACGCGCCCCACGTATTTCAGCGCGTCATCACCTGCACCGACCAGGGCGGCGAGGGTCGCCGCGTTGATCCCCAGCCAGTAGCTCGCGGGGTGGGCGCGGTATTGCGCGGCGTAGAGATCGAGGGCGGCCTGCAGGTGCAGGCGCCGGTCCGCGGGGTCGCTGGTCGCCAGCCCCAGGCTCTTGCGCACGCTGGCGAGATTGCCCGCGGTCTCGGCCGCAACGCCCGGCTCGACCCGGTCAGGATCGGCGAAGCCGGCATCGGCAAGGGACTGGAAGGCGGCCAGCGCCTTTTCGAGGGCGCGGATGTTGTGCAGGATGCGGCCTTCCAGTTGCAGCAGGCGAACGTAATCGGCGATTTCCCCGGGCGCGAGTCCGCAATCGTGCAGTTCGGCCGGAGCCAGGACGTGGTCCGCGCCGGTCCCCTGGCGTGCGACCTCGCTGAGCCCCTTGCAGATGAGATCGTAGGCAAGCATGTAGTCGCCTTCCGCGAGCAGCCGTTCGCCGGACTCGATCCACGCGTCGACCTCGATGCGCGGCAACTGGTCGGAACGGCGGCGACCATAGGTGGCCATGGGACTCGCCGACTCGCGAATCTTGCGCAGCACGTCCGCAGCGCCGTCGCGATCATCCTCCGGGGGCATGATCCGGTAGCCGAGCGCGAGCAACACCCGGATGGTCTGCAGGGCGGTCTGGCGGTCATAGGCGCGCTCCTCCTCGCTGAGTTCCTCGTAGGGAACCAGGCATGGATGGGTGCGCTTGACGTCATCGCGTTCCGGGCCCCAGGTCCAGCCGTCGGTGAGCCTGCCGTGGGCCCAGGTGTCATGCACCTGCCGGGCCAGCGTCTCCACCAGGCGCATGACGTTCTCGTCGACGGCAACCGAATCGGAGTCTGGCGGACGCGGGTCGTAACTCATGGAGGCATCGATTCCTGGTGTGCGGTGGGCAGCGGCCCGCTATGCGAAGGATAACCCATGCTCAGCCCGCCGCGGGCGCGCGCAACACGACCCGCTCGAGATCGTAGTAGGTGCGGAAGTCCCGCGACCCCTCCGCGGAACGAATATCCGGGCAGGACGCCATCGCGTAGGCGCCGAGGAAAATCGCCAGGGGACCGCCCTCGAACACCACCACCGCCGCGCGCGCGAGTTCGCGGTCACCGGGCAGGGTGTGCACCCGTTTGCCGATGATCTGCACCCCGTGACCGGGACGCGACAGGGTCTCGGTGACCGCATAGCCGCCTCGCGGCGCCGGAACCTCCTGCTCGGTGAACTCACCCTGCGGGTTCCGCGAATAGCGAAGGGTCACGCCCGCCCGATGGAGTTGCGGCGCCTCCACGTAGGCGAAACCAAAATCATCCAGGAAGCGGCGCGCCTCGTGGGGATACAGGCGGCTGCGGTGGAACCCGTCGACACGCGTGACCTCGTGGATCACCGGCGTGGCGTGCAGCGCGCACTGTCGCCGGAACTCGAGGTGACCGGGAAACCAGGAGCCGGCGACGACGCCCACAACCAGCAGTACGGAGATTGCCGCCGCCAGCCCGCGATCGCCGCCCCCGGTTGCGCCGCCTCCGCGCAGCGAGCGCAGCGCCGGCCGCGCCACCCAGCGGTAGACGGCCCAGGTCACCGGCAGCAGCAGGAGCGGCCCGAAAACCGCGAGCAGCATGCCGAGACCGATGGCGAACTCCCCCATGCCGTCAGGCCGCCCGCGGATGCACGCGACGCGGGCCTAGTCGGAACCGGAAGCGGGCCCGGGCTCGCCATTGCCCGGCTCACCGGAGCGCGCGTTGTACTCGTCGAGCTTGAGGCGGACCAGGGCACGCAGGATGGCCGGGAAGTTCACGTCGTCGTCCTTGTAGTAATCGATGTGCTGGATACCGGCCAGGTGGTAGCGCAGGGAGTTCGGAATATCCGCCGGCTCCAGGAAGATGGGCATGATGTGCTTGTTATGCTCCGAGGCAAGGACGATCTCCTTGAGCACGTTGTGGGAAGCCAGGGAGGAACGCGAGGCCAGCACGATGACCACCTTGGCGTGCGAGATTGCCTCGACGATCTGTTGGCCCCACTGCACGGCGCCATCGATGCCGCCCTGGTCGATCCACACCGAGTAACCCTTCTCCTGCAGAATCTCCAGCAGGGACATCGCCTGCTGGCGATCCTTGCTCGCGTAACTGATGAAAATGTCGCAGCGCTTGCTGGGCGCTGTTCGCGCATCCACGGGCGCCACACTGGTCGGCCGCGGCGCGGGCGAACCTTTGGCGGTCTGCTTGTCGGTCCCGGAACGCAGGCGAGAGAACAACAGCCCGCCCAGCAGGACCAGTGCCAGGGCCGCGAGCCACGGTTCGATGAGTTCCCAGAAGCCGTGCTCGCGGTAGTCGGGCCCGTACGGGTAAGGCCCATGGGGCGGTTGTCCCGGATAGGGACCGCCATCGGGGCCCGGCGGGGGGTGACGTCCCCACTCGCTGTCTCCCGGCGGCGGGCGGCGGTATTCCCCGTCACCCGGGGGCGGCGGGTGGCGGCCATACTCGCCCTCACCGGGAGGCGGTGGTGGGTAGCGGCCGTATTCGCCATCGCCGGGTGGTGGCGGGTGGCGCCCCCACTCGCCCTCGCCGGGCGGTGGCGGCGGGCGGCGGTATTCGCCCTCGCGGGGCGGTGGCGGGGGCTGTCCGCCGTCATGCGGCGCGTAGCCCGGGGGTGGCGGATAACCTTGGGGTGGAGGATAAGGGTGTTGGCCGCCACGGTAATCCGGCGGGGGACGCCAACCGCCGCGGTCTTCGCCGGGCGGCGGCGGGTATCCCGGGGGTGGCGGATAGGGGTGCTGCCCACCGCGGTA